>CALXWP010000003.1 GCA_944392455.1 uncultured Clostridia bacterium | reverse complement strand
TATCATGAAGGGAGTTTTGTCTATTACAAAGCTAAAGCCTTCATTACTACCGGCATAGCCGGAAGATTATTTACATATAAAAAGGTTGCATTATATCTAGTGCAACCTTCATTTTTAATCATGTACTAATTTCTAAGAATATTAAAGCACATATTAATCAATCAATGGAATAAGACAAAATAGCCTCATCAATTATCCAATTACTCATTAGATGTAAACTCAATATCTATACCATTTGCTACATCTTCTTTATCTAAAAGAAATGTAAATTCTTCGTTCATAGTATCACCAACTTTATGATCTGTGATATTTACTATTTCATCTGCTACTGTTTCTCCATCTTTTGATTTAGCAACTAAATAAAAATTAAAAAATTGTGCTTCAGCATCTTCATTATAGAAATAATCTGCTCTACATGTAAAATCAAAATCAATTCTAATTTGTGTATCTGACTGTTCTGATATTTCATATGAATAGTCTAGTACAGTTGTTTTTGAATATAATATACCATAAGAGTAATCTTCGTATGTTCCTCCTTTTTCAGGAAAAGTAATTTTTTCTTCATAGTTTACAATACTATTAATAGTACCTCTATTTTCTGTATTACTACCACAACCAGTAAGTCCTATAATAATAACTCCTAAAAGTAAAATAGTTAATATTATTCTTTTCATTTTAACAATCCCCCAATCTAATTAATTTTATCTTTTACCATAATATCATAAAAAGAAAATTTATTCTATATTTTTATAAAACAATTTAAAAATTCGTAATATATTTTACTAAATAATTTTATTATAGAATAAAACTAATATTTATTCAAAATAATACATTAAAGGCAAAGAAATAGCAATATTACCTACGTTATATGAACTAGCTATTATTTAATATCTCTAATATCATTTGTACTCCATCACAAAAACCACTTTTATAAAACCGTTCATTATCAAAGGCAAATAGACTATTTTCTCGTTCCATATATTTTTCGAGTCTATCTAAAATAAATTCTCTAGTATTATTAAAATAGGTATAAGTTATTCTTATTTAACACAAATTGAAGCTCCAAATGTTGTTAAGAAAATGTCTTTAGAAGTTTTATATGATATAGCAGATACACTAGATATAGATATTAAAGAATTGCTATAATATTTATCATATCTAATTTAAATAGAAAAAATAATAAAAGAAGAATTATATACATCTAAGTTATAGTTCTTCTTTTATTATACGAGAAATTTCTTTAATTTAAAATTTGGAAATAATTTTACAAAATACACAAACTTTTGTTTACTTATTATCTATGATATGTTATACTGAAAAGGTGAGGTGATAATATATGAATACTGAAATTCACATCAATATAAAAGAAACAGAGATTTTATTAAAAAGTATCAATAATCCTGATGCTATTCAGTTTTCTGAATGGACTAAAGAAAAAACTAATTTAAGATATAATGGAAAACTTCCTAATTTTCCAATATATAATAATTTTATTTACTGGTGTAATCTTGGAATAAATATTGGAAGTGAGCAAAATAAATTAAGACCTGTTTTAATATTAAAAACTTCTAAAAATTCTCCTATATGTACTATTCTCCCATTAACAACAAAAAGATTAGAAGATGACTTTTGGTTTCATATTGATTTAGAAGAAATTGACTCTACTGTTTTAGTTGAACAATTAAAAGTTGTTAGCAAAATAAGAATTACAGATCCATATAGAAAAAAAGGAAAATTAGTTAATATTTCACAAAATGACTGGGGCAAGATTAATTCACAACTCGAAAGTTTATATAGGTTAAGACCACTAAAAAATGAATAAAATTCTGAATTTTGCTTGACTTTCTGCTATAGAATAGTTTATAATTAAATTAATAAAACATTAGTGTCCGTTCTGAAAAGAACGTAATCATTATAATCCGATAGCTCTAAAGGCTATCGTTTTTTAATGCATAAAATTTTACAATTTTCATATACTATTACTACATTAGTGTCCATAGCTTCTATGCTATGTTAGTCATTAATATAGGAGAAAATCTAAAATAGTGATTTTCTCCATTTTATTAGCTATTATTTAATTCGTTTAATTCTTCTTCTATATTCCCCCATGGGTATACAGAAACTAAATTATAATTAATATTTAATTCATTACATTTTTCCTTTGAAATTTCTTTTGCCTCATTGGTAGTCATTGCCCAACTAGTAAAACATATATCTTTCACACTATCTTTATATGTATAATCTTTAGTTAAAGAAACATAAATAATTTTTACATTTTTTCCAAATTTTTCTCTTATCATTTGAACAGCTATATTATCAGTTTCTCCAGTAACATGATTTCCCTCGACTAATAAAATGCATTCATCTTCATTTATTGTAATATCTTTAACATATTCTAATCCGATTTTAGTGTCTATATCATGAGTTTCGTGATTATGTTTTAATTGTATTGGTAAAATATCTATAACATTAAACATATGAGAAAATTTTATTGCTGGAACTCCACCTCCACGCATTATAGGTACTATATATTTAATTGATAAATTATTAGATTTTAAATTGTTATTTATATCTTTATAAATTTTATCTATAAAACTATCTATCTTTTCCCATGAAATTAAGTAATGTAATGTGTGAATTTATTATTACATCAGAGAAAGACTTAAAAGTTTAGTAAATAATTTTATACATAAACTTAATATAAGAGAAAAATAGGGTTGTAATTTTTTACAATCCTATTTTTCCGAGCAGAGCCCCGAGCATATTCCGAGCAGAAAACAAAAAATGTTATAAAATGTTAAAAGTATATTAAATAACAAAATCTCTCGTATTCCTCTATTTGCAATACTTTTGAATAAAAATAAAAAAAGTTGAAATTGGTTAAAATCTCAACTTTTTTATAATTTTTGGTGCGGATGAGAGGACTCGAACCTCCACGCCGTTGGCACTGGTTCCTAAGACCAGCGCGTCTGCCAGTTCCGCCACATCCGCATCTCTCAATGACAAAATATATTTTAGCACACAAAAAAAATAATGTCAATATAATGTATTGAATATTTTTGAAAAAAATATATTAAATTTTTATTATAATTCCACTATTATCTTATCTAATTATCAATTATATATTATAGTTTTACAAGTTATGTAAAATATTGTATAATAAAATATGATACGGGTAAATCACCTATGTCATTTTCCTAATTATCACTAATTAGTGTGAGGAAATACCTCTAACTTTTTTGGTGTAGCATAAATGTAACTATTAATCAACAATAAAATTTTAGGAGGAAAAATTATGATTATTATCAATGGAAAAATTATTTCTGGAAATCATGTAACTATTAACGGTCGGGGTGTAGTTGAACCTTCAATAGGTGAGTCAAAAACATTTGATGAAAAGAAGTCTGAAAATGCCGACAAGATAGAAAAAATCAAAATTAATTCTGAAAGTGTTAACATCCATATTTCAGGATCTAATTCTTCAAAAGTGACCGCTCACTTACATGGCAAAGCAACTGTTGATGGTCCGTTTTATTTAGATTTTGAGTTATCTAACAGTGAACTCAAAATAACAGTGAGATATACTGGCAACTATTATAGAGGAGGCTTAAGTCTTGATATAACTGTTCCATATAAGATTTTTAAGGTTATTTTTGCAAAAACTATATCTGCATCGATCACTTTGGACGACACAGTTTCAACTAATTTTCTTAAGCTAAAAACTACATCTGGTAGTATTAATACGAGTTCTGAATTCAGTACCTCTATTATATCTTCAATAAGTGGAACTGTTGAACTATTCATTAACGCTCGTCAGAATATTACAACTAACATTTCTACAGTAAGCGGATATGTGTCTGCAGAATTTAATAATATCAGTGATATAAATCTTAATACAGAATCTATATCTGGAAAAGTTAGAAATATTCATAAACCTCAAGGTCGATATACGGCTGATGTAAAAATTTCAACAATTAGCGGAAGTATTTCTATAAGATAGTAATTATTAAATAGCAATGCTATTTTGTATTAACCCAAAAATGTTGGACAAAAAATTTAACATTTTGGGTTAATACTATTTTTGTTGTATTTGTTTATAATTAATTTTTAAATATTATCTTTTCTTATAGTTTCTATAATGTTCTGCTTATTTATCTTATTTAGTGAACATTTCATAATGGTACCTATTAATATTAGTACTGCTATAATTGATATTAAAATTCCCAATACAGGCCATATAAATTTTATTCCCATAAAGTTGATTAAAAACGCTCTATATATTGCATATGAGAATATTAATCCTAATGGAATTCCAATTATTAAAGACTTTGTGCAATAAAATATTGTTTCTAATCTTATCATTCTATTAAACTCTTTATTTGTCATTCCTACTGATTTTAAAATTGCAAATTCTTTTTGTCTTAGTTTCATATTGGTTGCTATAGTATTAAATATATTTGTAATTCCTATTAAAATTATAACACCTATAAACATATATATGAATATTGTAATAGTTATTATTTGTGCTTTTTGTTCTTTTTCTGATTCATCAATATTTATAATTGTATCATAATATCCATTATACTTATTTTCTATATATTGATTCATTTCTTCTGCATTATCAGTAGCTATAGAAAGAGTACAATTTATTCCAAAGAAAGATTCAGGAACACTATTCCAAAATTCGTCGCTTACTATTAAATATGCCATATTACTATTTGTTAAATACATAGGTTCTTCACTTGCTACTTTTGCAATTTTAATTTCAAAATTCATAGTATTTTCTTCTTTTGTAGTAATACTATATTTAATAGTATCTCCATCTTTAAAATCGTATATTCTATATAATAGGTATTTATCTTTCCCATCAACATCTATCGTTCTTGTCTTATAATCATATAATATTGCTTTATCCTTTACATCTTCATATTGTAATCCTAATTTTTGGATGTAGCTATCATATTCTTGCACTCCCAATGATACTATATTTATAAATTCTGGTGCTGGATAACTAGTTCCTTCCATTTTAGCATTCTGCGTAGTATGTTCTTCATAATTTATGATATCTGCATCTTTTATTGCTAATAATGAATATTTTTCTATTTTAGGATCATTAGCAATCTCTTTTAATTTTGTAATATCATCACTATATATTTGTATATTATAATTAATATCTCCAAAAAGTATTTTGTTTACTTCATTAGCATAACTTTCAAATGATATTATACCTATAAAAAGTGAAACACTTAATACTATTGAAATTACTGTTGTTTTATATTTTCTCTTATTTCTTTTTAAGTTTTTATATGCTATATCTCCACCTATTCCAAATAATCTTTTTATTATTTTAGATGATTTTATTTTTTTCCTATTTATATGTATATCTTTGCTTTCTCTTATTGCATCTATTGGTGTTATTTTTGATGCCTTTCTTGCTGCTCCTATTGCAGATAAATATATAGTAACCATACTTAATAATACCGCCATAATTATTGAAACAATACTTACTGAAAATGTAAATTCCATTCCAAATAATTTTTCACTAAAAACATTTTGTATTATTTCTAAAATTAAATAAACAGATCCTACTCCTAATATTAATCCTATTGGAATTGCAACTTTTCCCATCAAATACGCTTCATATAGTATCTCTTTTTTTAACTGTTTTTTAGTTGCTCCTATTGAAGCTATCATTCCATATTCTCTTATTCTTTCTGTCATTGATATATTAAAACTATTTTTAATACAATATACTGAAATTACTAATATTACTAAAATAATTATAAAGGCAATATAATATATCATATCCTCTGTCGAATCTCTATATCCTCCACCCTCTAATTGCATTAAAATATTATTTATCTTAATATCATATTTAATATTATCATCATCTAATAACTTTTCTTCTGCCTTTACTATATTATTCATAGCTTTTAAGTTTTCTATATATTTATCATTTAATTCTAGTATTTCTCCTATAGTATTTAATCTATTGTCTAAATTCTTAAACCTCACATAAATATTATATTTATTAGTATAATCATTTTGATCTTCTAGATATGATAAGATAGAATAAGTAGAGTTTTCATAGATTCCTGGCATTTCTATACTTGTACTAGTAATTTCTACCTTTCCTACTATACTATATTCTTTTATTTGTTTGTTGTTATTCTCATCAGTTATTTCTAAATTAATATCATTTCCTAAACTTAAATTTATATCTGCATACCTATTTATATTATTTGAAATAACTATTTCTGAATCATTTTCAGGCAACCTTCCATCAGTTATTTCTATACCTAAACTATCATATGCATTACTTGATAACTCATCTATTTCTATATTAACTTTATTTCCTTCTAAGTTTTCAATTTCTGTTGTTCCAATTTTTTTAGTTACAAATAAACTTTCTACATTTTCATTATTTATAATATTATCTATATCTGATTTAGAAACTTCTGCAAATTCATAATGATAATCACCTTCTATTTTCTTTTGATGCTCTATTCTTGATGCTTGAAGGCTAGAAGCAACTGTTGAAGTACCTGTTATTAGCATTGTTGCTAGTATTATTCCTATTATTGTTACAATTGTTCTTTTTTTATTTAGTTTTAAATTCTTTCTCGCTAGTCTATTTAGTATCTTCATTTTCTAACACCTCCTAGACTATTTTTCCATCTTCTATTTTTATTACTCGATCTGCTTCTTTTGCCAATTCTAAATTATGTGTTATCATTATTATTGTTTGATTATATTTTTTATTTGCCTCCTTTAATAGATTTACTATTTCGCTACTTGATTTTGTATCTAGATTCCCAGTAGGTTCATCTGCTAATATTAAAGTAGGACTATTTATTAAACTCCTTCCTATTGCTACCCTTTGTTGCTGTCCTCCAGATAATTCATTTGGTAAATGTAATTTTCTGTTTTCCAGTCCTAAAGTTTTTAATAACTCATCTAATTTTTTCTTATCTATATTTTTTCCATCTAAATCGCATGGAAGTGTAATGTTCTCTTCCACATTTAATATTGGTAACAAATTATAAAATTGATATATTAACCCTATATTTTTTCTTCTAAACCTTGCTAATTCATCATTATTAAATGAATATATGTCTTTCCCATCTATATATACTTTTCCACTAGTTGGTCTATCCACACCTCCTATCAAGTGTAATAAAGTTGATTTTCCACTTCCGGAACTTCCAACTATTGCTACAAATTCTCCTCTATTTACTGAAAAAGATATATTATTTACTGCTATAACTTCATTTTCATCTTTACCATATTTTTTAGTTAAATTATATACTTTTAAAATTTCCATATATTTATCCCCCGATATTCATATCTTTAAACATTATACTACATAGTTACATATATGAAAGCATTTTTATATAATTTTATAAAAAAACTCTCGGAAAATCCGAGAGGAATTATGTTTTTCTGCCATTTTTATCTTGTAAGCAACTGTTCCCACCATTTTATGCGGTTTTTAGGCACTGTAGTATAGTTAAGTTAACAACAAGTTGATCCGTCGTTTATATACAATATTTTAATAAAGCCACGGTGTTACCCGTGGCCATTTTCTTGTTTGAGATTAATCTTAAAAATTGTTCCATCTTTCACAGAATATTTACTCTGTAAATAGTATAGACCACTATATTAATCTATAATTTCCTCGAAGCGATATTTCTGAGTTGCATTTGGATATTTTTCATGATCCACTTCTGACAAGAACATATCTAGTGGTCTTGCATATATCCCGTCTTTGTGGTTTGTCTTTCCATTGTTGTCCATGCAACGATAAACTACAAGTTTCTCTCCCGTTTCGCTATGTTCAGCCACAGTAATAACAAAAGATCTTGCTCCTTTAAAGTGTCTCCACATTGTAAAAGGTCTTACTTCTCTTTCTGACATAATCTTTTCCTCCTTAGAAATTTACAATATATCAAATAGTTATTATTACTAAACATAGATTATATTCTATATTTCAGATAATTACAATTATTCTCAAATATATTTATTGCTCTAATTAACTATTTTTTTATTTATTTTTTATTTATTTTTTATTTATTTTTTATTTATTTTAATTTAGAAATATCACCTTTAAGAGGAGTTACTTCCCAAGCAACTAATTCTTCTGAATATGGTTCATAAATATCATTTAATAAAAAGATGTCTTTGTCTTTATAGAATCCAAAAGCAAGTTCTGCAAATCCATTTGCACCTATATAATTTTCTTGTCCATTTTTACTTTCATTTACTATTAATAAAGCATCTACATCATCTTTATCTATTTCTGAAAAATGTAAAAGTGAAGCATCTTTTTTCTCCATGTCAACTATAAATTCTCTTGGAACTACTACATTAAATCCCATATCTTTTAGTTCTTTTTCTAATTCAAAAAATTTTGGTATAAACTTTTTAGAACCACATAAAACTATTTTTTCATATTCGTTTTCCTTTCTACTTTCTTATTAGTTCATTTCTACTGTTCCAACTATATCAGTTATATTTTCTATATTGTATTTTTTCATGTATTTTTCTATTCCTTCTACAGTTTTTACACTAGTATATGGATCTATGAAATTTCCTGCACCTATTGATATTACCGAAGCACCTGCAAGCATAAATTCTATTGCATCTTCTCCATTCATAATTCCACCTAATCCCATTATTGGAATTTTAACAGCCTGTGATACTTGATATACCATTCTTACGGCAACAGGTTTAATAGCAGGTCCTGAAAGTCCTCCTGTATTATTTGCAAGAACTGGTCTTCTTGTATTAATATCAATTTTCATTCCAAGAAGCGTATTTATTAATGAAACAGCATCAGCTCCTCCATCTTCTACACCTTTTGCAATTTCAGCTATATTAGTTACATTTGGAGTAAGTTTTACTATTAATGGTTTTTCTAAAACTTCTCTTACACTACTCGTTACTTTTCTTACCCCTTCATATGTATTACCAAAAGCCATACATCCTTCTTTTACATTAGGACATGACAAATTAAGTTCTACACCATCTATATCTAATGTATTTAATATCTTACATAACTCAACATATTCATCTATAGAACTTCCACAAGCATTAACAATTATTTTTGTGTCAAACTTTCTTAAATTTGGTAAATCATTTTCTGCAAAGTATTTTACTCCTGGATTTTGAAGCCCTATACTATTTAACATCCCACTTGCAGTTTCACATACTCTTGGTGGTTTGTTCCCACTCTTTGGTCTTAATGATGTTCCTTTTGTTATTATAGCTCCTAACTTACCTAAATCAAAAAAGTCACTATATTCTCTGCCATATCCAAATGTCCCTGATGCAACAGTTACAGGATTTTTCATTTCAATACCTGCAAAATTAACCTTTGTATTCATCTTATTTCCTCCATTCTCCACTATTTATTAAATTAACCTCTTCTTCTAAATTTAAATTTGACATTGTTTCAATAAAATTTATTACTTTATTAATTTTTAAATATCTTGGCTCATCATTTACGCAAGACAAATATTTTTTTATTTCATCTAATACTTTTACATGATATTTATTTATTAATTCTTCATTTATACAATCATAGTCATGATAAAAAGTATCATTATTATTTTTAGCATCAATAATTTCCTTTACAAAATATACTCTGGCAAAATAATAATCTGTTAATAAATGAATAAAATATCCCTTCCAATAATCTTTATTTAAATCTACTTTTGGATCTTCTAAAAATTTGTCTAAATATATTTTATCACTATCTTCTTTCCATCCGTCCCCATTTTCCATAATGTGTAATATTTTTACTTATTTCTTTATTATTCAAAGTTATACAATCAGGATCAAGTATTCCTTTTATATACTCTTTTTCATCTTTTATTTCATTTTTATGTTTATTCATATATCCATTTGCTACCGCTAAATGTATTACAAATCCTGGCATTTTAAATACTCCTTAAAATTCTACATCTTTTGAATTAAATACTGGTCCACCTTTACATACATGGAAATATTCTGGGTTATCATTTGGACTACTTGCTTTTTTTACAGCACATCCTAAACACACACCAAGTCCGCATCCCATTTTTTCTTCTAATGAAACTTGCGCATTTATTCCATTTTCATCTGCATATTTTTTTACAGTTCTAAGCATAGGTGTAGGCCCGCAAGCATATATACATTCATATTTTTCATTTTCCATATCTTTAATTAATTTATCTATTGCAAATCCACTTTCTCCATAACTTCCATCATCTGTACAAATAGTTAAATTATCTGTTACATCTTTAAATTCTTTTTCTAACATAACTAAATCTTTATTTCTAAAGCCTAAATAGCAATTAACAGCTTTACCGCTTTTTTTAGCTTGTTTTGAAAGCTCATATAAAGGAAAAATTCCAATTCCTCCACCTATTACAGCTATTTTATTATATTTCTCAAAATTAAAAGTACCAAATCCTAAAGGCCCAATTATATCTACTTTATCTCCTACTTCTTTTCTTGATAAAATTTCTGTTCCTTTTCCTTTAATTTGGAATATAAATTCTAAAATTCCATTTTCTTTATCTAAATTATATATACTAATAGGTCTTCTTAAAAAAGGATCTATTCCATCACTTACTCTTATTTCTATAAAATTACCTGGTTTTGAGTCTTTTACAATTTCTTCTGCTTTTACACTAAATTTATATATTCCACTTATAATTTCTTCTTTTTTAACTAATTCTGCAAAAATTTGCTTTGCCATTATTTACCCTCCTTTTCATTTATATAATTCCTATATGAATTTACAGCATCTTTAGTTGTTATTGTTAATTTTTCTGGTAAATTATCTAAACTAAACCATTTCATATCAAGATGCTTATTAGGCTCCATGATTTTTGGTTCACCTTTTTCTATTTTACATAGAAAGCTAGGTGATACCCAATGTTGATTTTCGCTTTTTACTATATGATCACATATTCCTAGCAGTCTTAATACTTTTATATCAATATCACATTCTTCTTTTATCTCTCTTTTTACTGCTTCTTCAAATGTTTCCATCCATTCTAATTTTCCACCTGGAATACTCCAATAACCTTTTTCTGGCTCTTTATTTCTTTGCTGTAATAATATCTCATTGTTATCATTTAGAATAAATGCACCACATCCTACTCCAATATAGTCTTTACCTGGTTTCATAATTTTCCTTCTTCCATATACTATTTATTTATTGCTTCTGCTAATTCATTTCTCATTCTTATAGCTTCTGCTCTTGTAGCTTTATCAAATTCTTCCTCTGTATACTTGTCCTTCCATTTATCTGATTTATATGCACACATAAGTCCTCTTGAACTATTTACTATTCCACCAATACCATTTTCATCAAATCCAAGTGCTATATCCTCAGCTTTACCTCCTTGTGCACCATATCCTGGTATTAAGAAAAACGTATGTGGAGCTTCTTTTCTTAAATCTTCTAATTGCTTTGGATATGTAGCTCCAACAACAGCTGATATACTACTATATCCATATTCTCCTATTAAATCTTTTCCCCATTCTTCCACAAGATTTATAACTTTTGTATAAACTTCTTCTCCTGTTTCTAATTTTAAATCTTGTAATTCTCCTGATGAAGGATTTGAAGTTTTAACTATTACAAATGCACCTTTATTGTATTTTATACTATCTTCAATAAATGGTTTTATACTATCTGTTCCCATATATGGGCTTAATGTAACAAAATCAACATCATATATAGCTTCTTCTCTAGCACCTATCATAGTTCTACCAAGGAATGCATTTGAATATGCTTTAGCAGTATTTCCTATATCTCCTCTTTTTATATCTGCCATAACTATCATTTTCTTTTCTTTAGCATATACACATGTTTCTTCAAATGCTTTCATTCCATCTAATCCATACATTTCATAAAAAGCTATATTTATTTTTACAGCAGGTATAATATCATATATTGCATCAATTAATCTTTTATTAAATTCTAATATAGATTTAGAAATACCTTCTAAACTATCATCATATTTACTTTTTATGCAATCTGGTATCATATCATATTTTGGATCTAATCCTATAACTGTTGGATTATTTGTTTCTCTTATTTTTTTTATTAATTTATCCATTGCATTAATCATTTTGAAAAATCCCCTTTCTTTATTCTTGGACTATTTTCTTTTGATCTATTCTCTCTCGAAATAATTATACTTCTATTTCCTACTTTTACTTTTGTTTTCTTAAGCATAGATTCTCTATCAGATAACATTGTTTTCTCATAAATTTCTCTTGCTTTTTGCTTTAATTTAATTTTATCACCATCATTTTCTATTTTTGTAACTCTTATATCACCTTTTATTTCTTTATAATTTCCTCTATAATGTGCAAGATCATATGCCATTATTTCTTCTTTAGATATTCCATCTCTTTGAATCAAAGCTTCTCTTCTATTAGAATATGCTCTTTCTAATACATAAATTTTATCTAAATCTTTATATAATTTGTGATACTTAATAAATATATCATCTATTAAAATTATTCTTTTATCACTTAATTCTTTAATTCTTCTTTTTAGTGAAGGTGATATTAGTTTTGCTCTAAATTTCATAAAAGCAGAAAAGATAATCTTGTTTTTATATAAAAATTTCTTTAATCTTGAATCTACCTTTACCTTTTCTCCTTTATTATCTTTTTTCATTAAAAACTTAAAATACTTAAGCTTTAATTCTTTTATTAGGTCATCAACATGTATTATTCCTATGTCTTTACTATTTTGAGCTAAATAGTCGGAAAAAGTTGTTTTTCCTGCTCCTGCTTTTCCTGTAATTCCTATAAGTTTCATAAATATTCTGTATTTTTCCTCCTATTTCATATTTTAAGTTTAAATCTATCCTTCATATACTATCTTACCGCCAACTATTGTATATTTTACTTTTCCTTTTAGTTCTTTTCCTATAAATGGACTATTTTTTGCTTTAGATACTATCATATCTTCTGTGTATACATATCTTTCGTTTTCATCAAAGATTGTAATATCAGCAATTTTTCCTGGTTCTATTACTCCTCTATCAATTTTTATAAGTTTAGCAGGAGTATATGATGTAAGTCTAACTAAATCTAAATAATTTAATTCTCTTGTATCTATTAAATTCATTATCTCGGCTGGAAGTGCTGTTTCAAATCCGATTATACCATTTGGTGCTTTTGATAAATCTTGATCTTTTTCTTCTCTACTATGTGGTGCATGATCTGTTATTATACAGTCAATTGTTCCTTCTTTTAATCCTTCTATTATTGCTTCTCTGTCCTTTTCTTCTCTTAGAGGAGGATTCATTTTTGCATTTGTTCCTGACTCTAATACTTCTTCTACTGTAAATGTAAAATAATGTGGACAAGTTTCACAAGTAATTTTAACTCCTCTTTTTTTAGCATCTCTTATCATGTTTTTACTTGTTTTAGTACTTATATGGCAAATATGCCCTCTAACATTATTAGTTTCAGATATTACTATTTCTCTTGCAGCCATTATTTCTTCAGCTTCTGGCAAAACTCCTTCTACTCCTAGCTTTTCAGCAATTTCACCTGCATTAATTGCTCCTTTTGAAACTGATTTTTCTTCACAATGTGAAGCAACATAA
Source organism: uncultured Clostridia bacterium (assembly GCA_944392455.1). GTDB lineage: Bacteria > Bacillota > Clostridia > TANB77 > CAG-508 > CALXVA01. The sequence goes on along the minus strand of CALXWP010000003.1, from coordinate 128,802 downwards.
GTACCAAGTTTATCAGCCTCTATCATAGCTTCTCTCATCATTTTGCTGTTTACAACTGGCATACCATCATCAGAAAAAGCAATAGCTCCTGCATCTTTTAGTTTTTCAAAATCAACTAGTTCTTCTCCTTTTTCACCTTTACTTACAGATGCATATGGAAGTACATTACATAAATTTACTCTTTTACCCTCTTCAATTATTTTTTCAAGTGTTTCTATATTATCTGGTGTTGGTTTTGTATTAGGCATAGGACATATTGTTGTAAATCCTCCTGCAACTGCACTTTTTGAACCTGTTTCAATTGTCTCTTTATATTCAAATCCAGGTTCTCTTAAGTGACAATGTATGTCTATCATTCCAGGTATTATATTTAATCCTTTACAATTTATTTCTCTATCTGCTGTATCTTCTAAATCTTTGCCTACTTTAGATATTTTATCATCTTCTATTAAAACATCATACATTCCATCAATTTTATTTTTATAATCTATTAATCTTCCATTTTTTAATAGTATTTTCATATATTTTCCTCCATTAATTAACTTTCTCTTCACAATATTTACATCTATATACTTTATTTTCTCTATCTGTCAATTCACAAATATGTGGTAATTCTTGCTCTATAGATGTAATACATCTAGGGTTTTTACATTTAATTATATTAACTAATTTTTCTGGTAATTTAGGATGATATTTGTTTGCGATCTTACCATTTACTATTTTATTTACAGTTATATTTGAATCTAAATATCCAAGTATATCTAAATTAATATCTGTAATTTCATCAATTTTTATTATATCTTTTCTTCCACTTTTTTTACTTTTTGCATTTTTTATAATTGCTACCTGTGTATCTAATTCTCCTAAGTTTAAATAATTATATATATTAAAACTTTCACCAGCTTGTATATGATCTATTACATAACCATTTTGTATACTATCTATATTCAATTTTTTTACCTCCTACCAATTTTCTTATTTATTTGATCTCTAATAATTTTAATATTAATGCCATTCTAATGTATTTACCATATTTGGCTTGTTTAAAATAACATGCTCTTTTATCATCATCTACTTCTACTGATATCTCATTTACTCTTGGTAATGGATGCATAATACATAAATCTTCTTTTGCATTTTCTAATTTTTGTTTATCTAAAATATAACTGTCTTTTAATCTGATATATTCTTCTTCATTAAAAAATCTTTCCTTTTGTACTCTTGTCATGTACAAAATATCCAATTTTCCCATATATTCTTCTATATCATTTGTTTCTATATATTCAATATTATTTTTTTCTAATACATCTTTTTTTATATATTCTGGAATTTCTAATTCTTTTGGTGAAATTAAAACGAATTTAATATTTTTATATCTTGACATTGCTACTATTAAAGAATGAACTGTTCTACCGAATTTCAAATCACCACAGACCCCGATAGTTAAATCATTTAGCCTGTGCTTTTCACATTGAATTGTTAATAAATCTGTTAGAGTTTGAGTTGGATGATTATGTCCTCCATCTCCTGCATTAATAATTGGAATTTCTGATTTTAATGAAGCAACAAGCGGAGCTCCTTCTTTTGGGTGTCTCATAGCTATTATATCAGCATATCCACTAACTACTTTTACTGTATCAGAAACACTTTCTCCTTTTGATACTGAACTTGATGTTGCATCTGAAAAGCCTAGTACATTTCCTCCTAATTCCATCATTGCTGCTTCAAAGCTTAATCTTGTTCTAGTGCTTGGTTCATAAAAAAGTGTTGCCAATTTTTTTCTTTTACATTTTTCTGCATACTTATCAGGATTACTCATTATATCTTTTGCTACAGATATTAATTCATTTATTTCATCTGTTGATAAGTCTTTAATATCAATTAAATGTTTCATTTTCTTCCCCCTATCCTAAAATTACTATTAATATATATAAATATATGTTAAAAGTCAATACCAAATTTTAAGACAAAACCTGACTTTTTTATTGACTTATTCTTTTTTTTATAATAAGATTTAAATTAAATAAATTTAAGGAGGTCTTCTATTTATGTCTGATATAATGTCATATCTATTCGAAACAAAAGCAATTAAATTTTGTGAAGAAAATAAACCTTTTTGGTATACTTCAGGAAAGATTGGTCCATATTTTATAAATACTCATTTTGTATATGGTAGTGAAGAAGATGCTAAAAATCTATTATCATTTATTGACGAATGTTTGAATGATAAAAATACATTACCACAAAAAGTGTTTAAAAAAGTATTAGAACAATATAATAATAATGAAATATATCATAATGTAATAAATGAAATGAAGGAATATATAGAAAAAAATATTGATCTTTCTGACATAGACTATATTTCAGGTGGTGAAAGAAGAGATTGGTTTTTTTCTAATATACTTGCTTATCTTTTAAACAAACCACATATATCAATATATAAAGATTTAACAACTGTTGTAAGTGATAGTAACTTTGAAAACACAAATCCTACAAAAAAAATACTTGGTAAAAAAGTATTACATATTGCTGATCTAGTAACAGTTGCTTCAAGCTATATTCGTGCTTGGATTCCAGCTATTAGATCACTTGGGGGAAATATGTGCTATTCTTGTGTAGTAGTTGATCGTATGCAAGGTGGTAAAGAAAGAATTGAAAATGAAGGTGTTAAATCATTTTCCTTAGTTCAAGTAGATAATACATTATTTGAAACAGCATTAAATAACGGAATTATAAATAATACACAATTAGAAATGCTTGAAGGATTTTTCAAAGATCCAGATGGAACAATGAGAAACTTTTTAATAAACCATCCTGATTTTTTAAAAAATGCTTTGCATTCTGATGAAAAAACAGCAAAAAGAGCCAAACTTTTAGTTGATGGAAATTTATATAATTTAAATTAATAATTCATCAAAAAAAGCAAATAAAAAATAATATACTAATAATAAAAGTATTAGTATATTATTTTTTTACATAAGAAAAGCCCCGCCTATATTTCAAAGCGGGAGCCAAAGTGATGACAGTATTACCAGACAGAATGCTCTGCGTCAACATCAACGTAATAACCACTACGTTCCGCATATTTGCGGTTATAACGGCACTCCGGTGCTTCAGATGCATGGCAATATCTTCCGCATGCTGTCGTGTTACGACAAAAGATGTAGAATTCACCATTTTCGTCTGTTGTACCGTAGTACGCATACACATGGACACCATTGTTTAAGAACACATCTATGCATTCATCTGTTGACGGCCGGATCTCTCCAACTTTTTCTCCTGTCTCGGCAAGATATACATCATTGCCTTCAAAATTCACTTTCTTCATATTCATCTTGTCCTCCTTAAAAAGTCTATGTTCCTTAGAACTATCTATATATATTTTATCATTTTATGTTAATTTAGTCAAAAGAGCTCTGACAATGAATTACTCTCCTCCCTGCATTGCAGAGAGAAGAGCCTTAGTAAACTATCCTGTATTCTTAGAATTGATATTCACATAATACCCAGCTCTTGCTCTTGATTCTGGGTTGTTTCTGCAATATGTCTTTCCTCTTTTTGGACAGTCTTCTGGACATGGAGTCTTACAGAATGTATAATAGTTACCTTTTGCATCAGATGTTCCATAATATGCTGCTGTTTTTACACCATTGTCCAAAACCACATCAATTGGCTGGTTCTCTATAGGAATTATCCCTATTCGTTCACCTGTTTCCTCAAGCCGTAACTCAGGCAAGAGTACTTTAACCTTTTTATACATATTTGCCCTCCTTTTTTGGCTATTTGTCTTTTTAGACAGTTTCATGCAATATTTTATAACTTTTTAAGGTATAAGTCAAGTTTTTATTGAAATATAGGCGTTTTCTGAAATTTTTATAAAAAATTTTTTTAAATAATATTTTTCAAAATTGTATTTACAAAATTAGACATTAAATTTATAATTATTTTTGTGGAGGAAAAACAAATGATAATAGGTCCTATAATTTGTATATCAGGTGGAATAATAGATAAAGAAGATGTAAGACAAATCAACGAAGATCTTGTTATAAAAGGGGAAAATTATGCTATATTAATGGATGGAGCAACAGGCCTTGGAGGTCCTAGATTAGAAAAAGGGTTAACTAATGCAGAATGGTTTGTAAAAAACTGTGGTATATTTATGAAAAACATTTTAGATGAAAAACCTAATTATGATTTACAATGTTTAGTAAAAGAATGCATAATTAATATAAAGGAAAAAATAACTAAAATAGAAAATGAAAATGGTTATAATTTAAGACCTCATGAAGAACCATCTAGCACAATAATAATAATAAGAGAATTTAATGGAATAACTGATATTTTTTCTTTAGGTGATTCATTAACAATGATTAAAACAAAAGATAAAAAGTTTACAGTTTTAAGAGACTATAATTTAGCCAAGTTAGATAATAACACATTAAATGAAATGACAAAACTAGCAAAAAAAAGAGATGTTAGTGTATTAGAAGCTAGATATGAAGACGAAATAAAAGCAATGCTAATTAGTAACAGAAACAAAAAGAATTCAGGTCAGTCTGATGGTTATTGGATCCTTAGTTTGGATGAAATTGTTGTAAATAATGCTAAAATATTAAAATTACAGTCTCAAGAAATAGAAAAAATTGTATGTGTTAGTGATGGATTTAATTTTCATATTTTAGGATTAAATGAAGAAGAATTCTTTGATAAATGTTTGCCATATAATATAAATACTTTAGCAGAAAAAGTAAAAGATATTGAGGAATTAGATGCTAATTGTAATAATTATCCTAGATTTAAAAAAAGAGATGATTGTTCAGGTTTTATATGGATACCTAATTTAAAAAATAATCAGAACATTTTCTAATAAATATATTCTAGTTATCAAATTATGTCTAATAACTTTTGTTATTATTTTACATAAAGGAATTGATTTATTATATTTTTATCAATAATTTTTATTAATATACTAAGACGTCTTGCTGTACATTATATGTTTTTAATTATTCTTACAAGAATTTTTTCGATACTAAAACTCCTGTATTTTTAATACAGGAGTTTTAGTATAAAATATTATAATTTTTTAATTACATCCTCAATCGCAATTATTATTGCTATTATTCATGTTATTGTAATTATTGCAATTCATGTTATTCATATAAAATTTCTTTTCAGCTAATTTGTCTTGTACGCCACGAAGTGCTTCTCCAAATCTTTGGAAGTGAACTACTTCTCTTTCACGTAAAAATTTAAGTGGATCTAAAACATCAGGATCATCTCTACATAAATCTATTAGTTTCTCATAAGTTGCTCTTGCCTTTTGTTCTGCTGCTAAGTCCTCTTGTAAATTTGCTATTGGATCTCCTTTACAAGCTATATATGCTGCAGTCCAAGGTGTTCCAGCTGCACTTTGAGGATATACATCTACACCATGATCTGTATAGTATGCTCCAAGTCCAGCCTTTTCAATTTCTTCTATTGATGCTCCATCAGTTAACTGATGTACTATTGTTCCTACCATTTCTAAGTGAGCAAGCTCTTCAGTTCCTATATCATTTAAGATTGCTTTTGCTTTTTGATCAGGCATTCCAAACCTTTGTGATAAATATCTAAGAGAAGCTGCAAGTTCTCCATCTGGACCACCATATTGAGATATTATAAATTTTGCAAGTTTTGGATTAGGACATTTTATATTTATCGGATACTGTAATACTTTATTATAAGTCCACATTAAAATCACTCCTTTCCCATGGCCATGGTTCTTCTAGCCATCTCCATTTATTACATGGATAATAAATATCAAGTGGTCCAAATATTCTTTGATACTTATCTTTTACGTTTTTTAATTCATTAGTATATTCTCTATGCAAACAAAGAGCTTTTCTATCTGTTGGATGTGTATCCAAATATTCAGCAATATCTACTACAGCAAAATTTAGACATTTTATTTGTTTCATCATTTCCCCTCTTACTCTATTTCTATTTTGCATACATTCTGAATTATCACCGCATCCACAACAATTCATATCATCCATTAAATTTGATGCTGTATTATATCCAAAAGCAGCATTTATTCCTTGAGGCATATAACTACAATCGTTTTCATTGTTATAGCACATACAATTTCTGTTTTCCTCTTCTCTTTCCATTATCCATTACACCCCTCTCCAATTTCATTTCTACTTTTTAAATAATTAATAAATTGCATACTTTGACATGGTTCATATGGACTAACCAATTCTGGAAAAATTGTTCCATTTTTTAGTCCACAACAAGGTGTAAATGTTGTACTTAAAGTTTGAATTGGCACATAACTTTGACCAAGCATTGGATTACTTGGAAAAACATTATATTCTTGATCAAATCCACATGCACAATTTTCTTCTTGCATAGCACAAGTATCACAACTGCAATTATTTGTATCATTAGTATAATTATCGCATACATCTTCTAAAGCTTTATTATTAGAATTCATACAATTGCATCCTCTGAATCTATTATACATATTTTTTCCTCCTATTCATAAAGTTATATTATATAATATGATTAAGTTATGTATACTGCTACTTATTCTATGCATTTTACAAAAAAATAAAAGTATAAAAGATAATTTCAATAAATTTATCTATTCATACTTTATGTGTTTATGTTTTAAATATATGACACTTATCACAATATGAGGGAGGCACAGTCTGTGCCTCCCACCATTTACGAGATAATGATAAGTACCAATGCTACCAGTCCGACGATTAACATGTAAAAAACATTGGAAAATCCAGTGCGTACAAACAAGTCAATATCTTCGTCGTACTCATGATTGAACAAAACCTCTTCTATCAAGCTTATATCTTCCTCCCGCTTAAAAGCTCGTTCCATCATTTTCATCATAATTTTTTTCCTCCTTTTGCTAAAGAACAGCTTACTGTATAACTTATATTATATCACATTATGTAAATTTAGTAAAAAATGCATTGTCCGGAGTAATTATAAATAAAAAATGTGCCAATGGAAACAACCTCCTTTGACACATTTTTATTCTTTTACTATTTATTTTTTGTTTTTTACTCGACTTTTAAAATACCACCAATTGTTTTATTCATATCAGAGTGTTGTCCTGCTAAGATTGATGCTCCTCCTGCTATTGCTATTATCTCGCCTTTTTCTAGTATTCCAAGCTCTTTAGCCTTTTCTACACCACTTTGAATCATATCATCAATACTATCTTTTCTATCTACTAAAATTGGATTAACATTACATACTAATGCTAATTGTTTGCTAACTTCTTCATTTGGAGTTATAGCATAGATTGGACATTTTGGCATAAATCCAGCTAAATTCATTGCTGTTCTACCTGTATTAGTATAAGCAAATATAGCTTTAGTATCTAAATTCATTGCTGTCATACATGTTGAATAATTTAAATTAAATTCATAATCATTTTCATTTGAAGTAAATTCTCTTCTTTTAAATCTTTTCCAGTATTTTATAGAATCTTCTATTGATCTTGCTATTGTATCCATTGTTTTTACACATTCAATTGGGTATTTTCCAGCAGCTGATTCAGCTGAAAGCATAATAGCACTTGTTTGATCGTATATAGCATTAGCAACGTCACTTACTTCTGCTCTTGTTGGTCTTGGATTATTTACCATTGACTCTAGCATTTGTGTTGCAGTAACAACTATTTTTCCTGCTCTACCACATTTTTTAATGAATTCTTTTTGTCTAATTGGAACTTCTTCCATAGGAATCTCAACACCTAAATCTCCTCTTGCTACCATTATACCATCAGATACTTCTAGTATTTGGTCAAAGTTTTCAATTCCTTCTCTATTTTCTATTTTAGAAATAACTTTTATGTATTCTCCACCATTCTCTTTTAAAACTTTCTTTATGTTTATTACATCTTCAGCTTTTCTTATGAATGATGCAGCTATATAATCAAATCCATTCTTTATACCAAATAATATATCTGATTTATCTTTTTCTGTCATACTTGGTAATTTAATTTTAGAGTTTGGAATATTTATACTCTTTCTATTTGATAATCTTCCACCATTTTGAACTCTACAAACTACATCTTTTCCTTTAATTTCTTCAACTATTACTTCTATTAGACCATCATTTATGAGGATTCTTGTTCCAGCTGAAACTTCATTATATAAGTTCTTATATGAAACAGAAACTCTTGTGTTATCTCCGTCATCAATATCTTCATTTAATAAAGTAAAAGTATCTCCTTCTTTAAGATAAGCTTCTCCTGTTGCAAATTTTCCAATTCTTATTTCAGGTCCTTTTGTATCAAGAAGCATTGCTACTGGTTTTCCAACATTTTTTCTTGCTCTTTTAAATGTTTCAATTCTTGCTCCTTGTTCTTCATAATCACCGTGTGAGAAATTAAATCTCGCAACATTCATTCCTGCCTTTATTAGTCCTTCCATCATTTCTTGTGCATCTACTGCTGGTCCTAAAGTACAAATAATTTTTGTTTTTCTTGGCATAAAAATCAATTCCTTTCTTCTTATTTCTCTATTTATTATCACACTTTTCTATTATAACACATATTATAATAAATTTCTAGGTTTATTTAAATTTTTATTTGTTTCTTTTTGTTCATTATATCTATCAATAAAATATAGTGGTCTTTGTTTAGTCTCATAGAAAGCTCTTCCTAGATATTCTCCTATTACTCCTAAGAATATAAGTTGTATACCTCCTAGGAATAGTATAACAACCATTGTTGATGCATATCCAGGAACATCAACTCCAAAAGCAATAGTTTTAACAATTATATATATCATATAAATAAATCCTATGATAGAAACTAAAACTCCTAGTATAGCAGACCATCTAAGTGGCGATGTTGTAAATGAAGTAATACCATCTATTGATAAATTAATTAGTTTTTTATAATTCCATTTTGTTTTTCCCGCTGCTCTTGGATCTCTATCATATAATATTTCTTTTTTATTATATCCTATCCAGCTAAATAGCCCTTTAGTATATCTTTGTGATTCTCTTATTGATTTCAATGCTTCTACACATCTTCTATCCAATAATCTAAAATCCCCTGTGTCTTTTTGTATTTGAATATTTGTAAATGCTTGCAATACTTTATAATACATACTAGATGTAAATTTTTTTAGCCATGTTTCACCTTTTCTAGATCTTCTTTTAGCATATACATCATCATATCCTTCTTCCCAGTATTTAATCATTTCTGGTATTAGCTCTGGTGGGTCTTGAAGATCTGCATCTATAATTATTACAGCATCGCCTTTGCAATAATCTAATCCTGCTATCATAGCAGTTTCTTTTCCAAAATTTCTTGATAAACTTAAGTAACAAACTCTATCATCGTTTTTTCTAAGTTCTTGCATCATACTTAAAGTATTATCAGAACTTCCATCATTTACAAGTAAAATTTCGAAATCATATTTTGGATTATCATCCATTATTTTTTTTAATCTTTCATATAGCATATCTAGTACTTCTTGTTCATTGTATGCTGGTACCAAAATTGTTATAAGTTTTTTTTCTTCATTCATAAGATCTACTATCCTTTCATATTCTAACACATGTATCTATATTACCACAAATATTATAAATAGTAAATATTACTTGATTATTTTCAAATCATTTATTTTTTTATATGTTCTACATATATTACAGTCAGTACAAATTCTTACTCTATCTTCAAATATTAGTTTTAGAGTATTAATAAATTCATCATCTTTATCAATAATATGAATTTCTATTTTACTTGGAAGAATACTAAGAAGTGTATTTAATGCAATATCATTTGATGAAAAGCTAATATCTGATAAATATTGCACAGTATTTATATTATTATTTAGTTTTATTATATTTTTATCTTTATCTAGCAAAATAGACTCACCATTTAAATATACTAAATGAATTATATCTGATTTATTACTAGATGAATTAACATATATTTTAAGTAGACTTATAAACTCTTTATATTCTTTTTCTATAATGTATTGGTTAACACCTAAATCAACTATATTATCAATTTTCTTTATATAATCATTTATTCTAAAATTAACAATTCCATCTATATATATTCTTTTATTATCTTTCATATATTTTTTTATGTTTATAAATAAGCTCTCATATATTTCTTCACTTTGTTCATATAAAAATGATTTACAATTATTATATATTATATTTTTCTCATTTGTCTCAAAATAAAAATAATTAACATTTATTATTCTTTTTATTAGTTTTTCCTCATAGAAATCTATTATCAAATCTGAAACTATACTAGATATAATATTATCAAAATTTTCTATATTTTCTTCCATATAATGCATGATAAAATTCTCATATTTTTTGAATGATTTTTCACAATAATATATATTGGGAAAATCTAATAATTTAAATTTATTTAGTAGATATTTTATTATTTGTTTATTATTTGTTTTAATACAATATGATTTCATACAGGATTTTCTCCTTTCTTATAATTTATATTATCTACTAAACATTCATTAGATATACATATTTTATTCTAAAAGACTTTAAAATGTGCTAAAGGACATATTTATAAGTGTATATGTCCTTTATTTTCTATTTTATCCATAAATTATCTATTCCTTTTTTTAAGTTATACACATTATTATATCCTAAATTTTCTAAAATTTCTTTTGCTTTTTTACTTCTATTTCCACTTGAACAATAAAGTATAATAATTTTTTCTTTATCTTTTACTAAATTTTCAATTTTATTCTTAATATTATATACAGATAAATTTATTGCACCATTCAAATGTCCTTCTTCATATTCTTGATTACTTCTTACATCTATTAATACTACTTCATTATCTTTAGTTAATTTTTTCAAAACATCATAAGATATTTCTTTATTATCTATACTTCTATATAAAATTCGCTTTATTTTTTTAAACATTAAATTTCACCTTCTTCTTAAATACATAAAAAAAGATATTATTAATATATAATACTAATAATATCTTTTTTTAGTTAAAGTTTATTTTTAATTATTTTAATTGTACTAAATTATTTTTTAGATTTTTTATTTTTATCTTCTAATGATAATTTAGTTAATTTGTTTTCATTCATAAATCCTAGAATTGTAATAACACCAACTAATAATAGTAAACCCATTGGAATAACCATTCTATTTACAGGGAATCTTGTTATTGCAATTACACTAAGTAAAACTAATTCTGTAGCTGCAATCCATAATATATATGTTAATATAGTTTTTATTGCTCCTAATTTTTTATATCTAATTCCTACAAATATTAATATTATTACCATACTAATTGATAATATAAATACATAAGGCATAATCATACTAGATAATTTTATTTTAGGATTATGTGTTATTTCTATATCATCTACAGTATTTTCTATTTCATATTTTTCATTTATTTTATTATTAAGTTCTTCCACTTTAGAATTAAGATCATCTTCTGATAGTGTGTCTGGAATCTTTATAGATACCATATCTTCAAAAAGTTCTATTTCTTGAACAATTACATCATCCACACTAAAAACTTCTTTTGTCATATCTTCTATATCTGATTTTTCGAATGTTTTTCCTATATATACATCTAATTCAACATTCTTGCTATAAATTAAATCTGCTTTTAATCCAACTGTTGCTATAACAACAATTCCTGCAATTATTATACATATTAAAATTGCATATATTACTTTTTTCATTCTTTATCATCCTTTCTATTTAGTATTAATCATTATTCCTTGATTTTAATAGTATTTAAGAATAATATTCTTGTTACAACTGCATTATATACTGCCATAGTTAATATTCCCCAGAATATTACTGTTCCAAAACTGAATATTGGAAGCCATGTTGAGAAACATAAAATTATTCCTATAATCATTGTTGGAATTAAAACTAATACCATTGATAGCATAGATTTGTTATATGTGTTTTTATATTCTATTAAATCCTTTTCTTTATTTTTTAAAGAATGTAAAACATATACTAATAATATATAGTTAAGAAGTGCTGATATTAACAATCCAAATATTCCTTCTATAGTTATTACTAAATTTGTATATCTTACTATGATTAATAAAACTGCTATATATCCAATATATGAAATAACTCCTAATAATCCTAATTTTTTATATTTAACTATTAATACAATAAATCCTATTAATAAAATTGCTCCTAAAACAATTGCTGGTATAAATAAATCATTTAATTCTATATCAGATTTTATAAACCTATTTTGATCTACTGTATATTCTATAGGAAGTTCTTCATTATTTAATAAAACTGCAATATTTGATGCTTGTTCTATATATGTTGACAATGTATCACTATCAGTTGTTGTTCCAAGTGTTAATGGTAATATACCATTTACTATTTCTTCATCAAAGCTCGTTTCTAATAATGTTGAATCATCTATATTTATTGATACAGTTTTTTCTTCTTCTTCACCATCTTCATTTGTTGTAGTAACATAAGTATTAGTTATTTCTTTTAGTTTTTCCTCTGAATCTTTATTAAATACAAAGCTTAAATATACAGCTGTTCCAGCTGTTCCTGTATTACTATATCCAACTTGTACCATATCTAAATTTGAATTATCAAGTAAAACATTTCCGTTTTCGTCTTCAATAGTAAATTCTCCTTTTGTATATATATATTGTGTTGCAGTATCTGTCGAATCATTTTCTGGAAGTTCTACTGTCATTGTTCCGGTATCTTCATCTAGTCTTATTAAATATTCTGCTACATTGTAATCATCAAGTCTTGCTTGTACTATTTTTTTAACTTTTTCAAAATTCTCTTTTGTTAGCTTATCTGCAGTATTCACTGGAATTTCTTCTGTTGTTCCATCTTCTGCTTCTTCATCTACTCTATTTCCATCTTTATCATAATATACAGTCTCTGTTTCATCACTTACATTAACAGTAACTGCTCTATATCCATCTAGATCCATTCCTAATTGATAATCTGGAAGTAAATTTTTCATGAATTTTGTATCTTGTACAAATAATCCTACAAAAGAAATTATTGAAAGTAATACAATTAATAATATAATAAGTATTGTTTTTAGTCCTCTATTCATTTTTTACTCTTCCCTTCTTCTCTAATATATCTTAATTTATTTATATTATTATAATTTTTACTTGTTTTATAATAATTTTGTATCATTAATAATTAATTCAAACCATATTCCTAAATATTTTGCAGCATGTTTACTCATCATAGTCCTGTCCATAAATATTTCAAAATAATCTAAAACAGGTGATATTTTAGTATCTATTGTTAAATTTAATGTTACTTTTCTTTCTTCTTTATTTATTTTAAAATCTGCATTTGTAACTGCATAATTTACTTTGTCATGTTTATCAAATGTTGATATGTTTTTATTTACTACTCTAGATCTATGGACATCTGATTTGTCTGCCAAAATAAGTGCAGCTGAAATATCGCTTACAGCTGTTCCTGTTTGTTCGTCATGATTTCCTATTGCCATCATTATCTCAGTTCTTTTTGTAACATCCATCCCCATACCTTTTAATATTTGATATGCAAGTATTGCTCCTGTATGAGCATGATCAACTCTATTTACGCAATTTCCTATATCATGCATATATCCTGCTATTTTAGCAAGTTCTATTCTTTCTTCTGGATATCCTAATGTTTCTAATACTTCTGCTGCCCTATTAGAAACCATTGTAACATGTCTTACTGAATGTTCTGTATAACCAAGAGCATTTAGCTGTTTTTGTGCCCCTTCTACTAAAGCTTTTACTTCTATATTGTTTTTAACATCTTCAAAAGTTATCATTTATATCCTCACTTTCATATACTTTATGATTTTATATTAATTATAGAAAAATATCAACAGTTTTTACTAAAAAATTATAATTTTAATATGGTTTAATGCAGAAAAAATCACTTTAAGAAATTTCTCAAAGCGACTTTTATATTATTATTTTCTATATTATATAAATCTTATTTCATGTTTACTCCAATAATTCCACCAATCATTCCAGTTACTATACTTACAATAATCATAATTATTGAATTAGAATTTAAATTAAACACACCTGTTATTACACTTGATAATATATATATTATTAAAATATATATTAAGCCAATTAATGCGCCATTTATAATTCCTTTTCTTTTTAATTTTATATTAGTAATTGAACTACCAATAATAATACTTAATCCTGCAATAACTAATATTACAAGAGTCATTGAATCTTCAGATACATTAGTATATGACAATATTGCCGCATATATTGTTAACATTATTATGGTTAATATTAATGCAATTATACTTCCCTTTAAAATTATAACAATATCTTTTTTACTTTCTTTTGAATTTTCATCTTTTGGCATATTATTAATTTTAGCCAATTTACTTATCTTTTTTATTTCCATTATATAATCTTTCCTTTCAATCAAGTTATATCTCTTTTTAATTATACTAATATATATTCACTTTATTTGTTTTATATAACTTTGATTATCAAATATCTTTAATAAATTAAAAATGAAGGATGCCTAACCTTGTTGTATAGAAAAAACATAAAAAAGTACTTCTTAATTATTAAATATAAATTAAATTTACATCTAATAATTTGAAGTACTTTATATATAAATTAATTTAAATAATTAAAATTTAATTTTTCGCATTTTTATACTATTGTACTGTATTTTGTACTACAGTATTATTATCTGTTGCTACAGTATTTTGATCTACGACTGTTTCGTTTGTTGTAGTCGTATTTGTATTAAGTTGTGGTTGTTGTGGTTCTACTACAATTTTCTGTTCTGTAAAATATGTTTCAACATTATATGTTTGCTGTACATCAACAGTTCTTCCGTCTTGTTCTTCTTGTATAGTAAATGTCATATAATAAGTATCAGTTCCTGAAGATGTTACTGAATACACGGCATCTAATACCGCAGGTACATATGTTTCTCCTTGTGCACTTAAAATTGTATACTTTTCTTCATTTGCATCCCTCATGACAATCGCTTCATATTGTGGTATTATTACAACATTATTACTTACAATATCCTTACTCACTCCGTTAATACATCCTATTTCAGTATAGTTAAGTGGAATTATTTGCTCACCATATATATTAAATACCCCCCATTTTCCATTTTGCATAACAGGTATACAGTAATCAAATAGTATATATGGATTTTCTATATTGTTTGATGTAAAATCAGCTTCATTTATACCAATTTTATCAAATTCCAAATAAATTAATGTATTTCCGTTTTGATTAATTACTCCATATTTATTATTATTCTTAACTAAATAATAATTTAAATCTTTACTAATTTGTTTTATTTCTGTATAATTTGGTTCAATTTTTGTTTTTCCATCTGCAGCTAAAATTCCCATTTTCCCTTCATCTGTTGTAACAGTAAACTCGCTACTTCCTTCTCTATACTCTATGCTTGCATATTTAGTACCTATAATTTCACTACCATCAGATTTGCATACTCCATAGTGGTTGTCTTCACTCATTATAACTACTAGTCCATCTTTAAGAGCTTTTTTGTTATTAAACTTAATTCCGTCTCCTTCAATGTTTATTGCTGCATTTGGAAAAGCAGATGAATAACTATTAACAATAAAATTTAATGTATTTACAGTAATTGTATTAGTAGAAGAATTATAATTAATTAAACAATTGGTTCCTATTTCCATCCCTTCTGATGTTGCATAAAGAATACCATTTTCTGATTTAACAGGTGCATCCATTTCATAGTATTCGTAATCATAAACTTCTCCATTATTTCCTAATTGTTGCACTTGTTTATACATTGTCATTGAATTTAAAGAATATGATGCAACTTCATCAGATGTTGTTATATCTGTTCCATTACTTATATAGCAATTTGATGTATCCTCTGAATACTTTGTTTTAAAGTCACCATTATATGTATGATAACCCACCATTTCAGCAAAATCTTTAATGTTAATATAAAGCATTCCATTATTATCAAATGAAAACATATTACTATCAAATTGTGTACTTTTATTATCTACAACTAGCTTTAATGTACTATTTTCTATGTTTCCTATTTGAACTGCTAAGAATCCACATACTACTAATAATAATACAATTATAACAGCAATTATTATCATAATAATTTTAGCTTTTTTATTTTTTTGAACTTGCTCTTCATTTTCTAATAGATTCATAAAACCCTCCTATTTATTCCTTTGTATAACCGTACTTTTTATAAAATTCATCTCTGAATTTTAATAAATTATCATTCTCTATTTCTATTCTAACCTTTTCCATTAATTTAGTCAAGAAGTTTATGTTATGAATTGATAATAATCTTACCCCTAAAATTTCATTTGCTTTTATTAAATGTCTAATATATGCTCTAGTATAGTTTCTACATGTATAGCAGTCACATTCAGGATCAAGTGGTCCAAAATCTCTTTCATATGTAGCATTTCTCACTACCACTTTTCCATTCCATGTCATAGCAGTTCCGTTTCTAGCTATTCTTGTAGGTAATACGCAATCACACATATCAATCCCAGCAAGTGCTGCTTCAATTAAATAATCTGGCGTTCCAACTCCCATTAAGTATCTAGGCTTATTTTCAGGCATTAATGGTGCTGTATAATATAGCATTTTTAGGAATTCTTCCTTAGGTTCTCCTACACTTATTCCTCCTATTGCATATCCAGGTAAGTCAAGTTCTATTAAATCTTTAGCACTTTGTGCTCTTAAATCTTCATAAAAACCACCCTGTATAATTCCAAACAAAGCTTGATTTTCTGTTTTATGTGCTTCTTTACAACGCTTAGCCCACCTAGTTGTTCTTTCCATTGATTGTTTTGTGTATTCATAACTTGCTGGATATTCAACACATTCATCAAATGCCATTATTATATCTGCACCTAAATCCTCCTCTGTTTTCATTACACTTTCTGGTGAAAAGAAGTGTTTGCTTCCATCTAAATGAGATTTAAATTCAACACCTTCTTCTGTTATTTTTCTAAGTGGTCCTAAGCTAAACACTTGAAATCCTCCACTATCAGTAAGAATAGGTCTATCCCATTTCATAAATTTATGAAGCCCTCCCGCTTCTTTTACTATATCTTGTCCTGGTCTTAAATATAAATGATATGTATTTGATAAGATTATTTGAGATCCGACTTCTTTTAATTCTTCTGGTGTCATTGATTTTACTGTTGCTTGTGTGCCTACTGGCATAAATACTGGTGTTTGAATGTCTCCGTGCGGTGTATGTACTATACCTCTTCTTGCACCTGAATTTTTATCTACATGTAATAATTCATATGTTACTGCAGGTTTCATGTTTTCCTCCTTTTACTTTATTTATACTTGCTATAATATTTATTACTTTAATTTATTTTTAATTTTTAGTTGTATATTTATATTTCAAACTGTTCTTCATCTAATTGATTTTCTTTTCTAAACATTTTACTAATTAATTTTTTGCTAGTAAGTCTAGAAAAAAATCTATCTCTGGATAGTGTTAAAACTTTCTTTGCTTTATCTATAATTTCTTGTGTTTGTGAAACTCCTTGTTTTAAGTAATCTATAAACTGATCTCTTGGATTTTTTATTTCTCCACCCTCTCTTTGTTCTTCTGTTTTATATGCTAATATTCTATCAAATGAAACCTTTTTTGTAATATTTTCTAATTGATATGAAACATTTAGTAATTGCTTAGATGTATTTAATCTTAAATAATTAGGATTTAAATCTGTTTGTATCATAGTAGGTAAATTTACATCTAATCTAACTCTATCTAAGGCATCTGCATCTTTGATAACCTGCATTAGCATTATAGTTTGATTTATACTCTCTTCCGGTACTTTATATTTTTTACAGATTTTCTGCATACTTTTATCTTTTACTTCATGTGCTTCTATTATTGCTTGTAACATTCTTTTATCAGTTTCTGTATATTTTTCTCCATTTAAATAATACAAATCCATTTTTTTAACTTTTCTAGCACTATTTTTACTATGTGGTCCATAATTATCAGTAATTGGTCCTTTTCTTCTTCCTATATCATGATAATATGCAGCACTAAGTAATATATCTTTTGTTTTATCATCTAAATCATTTTCTAATATTCCTTCATTTTTTGCTATAATCATTGCAAGTGTAGCAACTCTATTATTATGATCTATTCCATGAATTCCTTTTGGTACAATTGGTTTTTTATCTATTTGATTAAATTTCTTTCTAAAATATTTTCCCATGTCACTTGTTGTTAAACTTTCAAGTTCATCTTTCAAAGATAATTGCTTTAAACCTTGTGTCTGAAATTTTGCAACTGTTTCTCCAAATTTTCTACTTCTATATGGGTTCTTTTTTCTAGTATCAAATTCGTTAATAGACTTATGAATTTTTTCATCTATTGGCATATCCAATCTTGGTGTTGTAAGTTGTCTAAATTTTCTTTTTACTAACTTAGGAATATTTAAGCTAAAATTTTCATAAGACATTTGACTTTCGATTTTTGACACATGTGCAACAGAAACTATGCTATTATATGTTCTAGCAATTACTCCATTTCCATGAATATATCCTAGTTTTTCTCTTTCTTCTGCCATAAATTTTAAATAATCATCTTTTGCAATATATGTTTTTCCGTCATCTGATAATTCACTTTCTAATGCTTCTCTAAAAGCTATATCATATTTTCCTATTTTTTTATTTATTATAGGCTCTCCAGTTTGTTCTTCTCTAACTAAGTCAGGAACTAAATGAACAGATTTTATTTCATCTTCTGGTAATATGCAATACCCTTCATAAAGAATTGCATTATCTTGTAATGCTCTCACTTTGTAATTTACCAGTTCTTCTTTAGTTTTTGGAGAAACTTTAATAGCTGTTACTGCTAAATTTGGATGAACATATGGATTATTACTTTGACCTTTTAATAAGTTTTTCATATAATTTTCTACACCAGGTGTTCCACCAAAAAAGCATACACTTGCTCTTCCATATGAATTTATATTTTTAAAAGCTCCTCTTGCTGGCTTTAAGTGTTGAGAACTAATTATTTTCGCTGAAACACTTTCATTTGGTGTAACATGGTATAAGCCATTTTTTAATATTTCCTGTTTTCCCACATCATCTAATTCAGCTCTTACAGTTTTCAAAAACACAGATGCAACTGTTCCTGATACAATTACAGCAATATCTTTTATTAACATATACATTTCCTCTTAAAATTCTTTAGTTTTATATTATTTTTAATATTTTTGTTTCTTATCATATTATATCAAATTAATTTATAAACATAGCATCTCCAAAGCTAAAAAATCTATATTTTTCTTTAACAGCTATATTATATGCTTTCAAAATAAAGTCTTTTCCTGCCAAAGCAGATACTAACATAAGTAATGTTGATTGTGGTAAATGAAAATTTGTTATTAAGCCATCTAAACATTTAAATTTATATCCAGGATAAATAAATATTTTTGTATCTCCTTCTGTTTCTTTTACCATACCATTTTCATCTGCTATTGTTTCTAGTACTCTACATGAAGTAGTTCCAACAGCAATTACTCTTTTTTTATTTCTTTTTGCTTTATTTATCTTTTCTGCATCATCTTCTTTTATATAAAAATGTTCTGAATGCATATCATGTTCTTCTACATTTTCCTCTTTTACAGGTCTAAATGTTCCAATTCCAACATGTAATGTCACATTTGCAATATCAATACCTTTTTCTTCTATTTTCTTTAATAGCTCTGGTGTAAAATGTAATCCTGCTGTTGGAGCTGCTGCAGATCCATCATATTTTGCATAAACAGTTTGATATCTATCTTTTTCTTTTAATTCCTCATGTATGTATGGTGGAAGTGGCATAAGCCCTATTTTATCAAGTATTTCATTAAATATACCATCATATTCAAATTTTACTTTTCTTGTTCCTCCTGGCATTGTATCTAATATCTCTGCTTTCAATATTCCATCACCAAAGATAACCTTTGCCCCAACATGAAGTTTATTTCCAGGCCTTACAATTGACTCCCAAATATCTCCTTCTATGTTGTTTAATAAAAGAAATTCTACTTTTGCCCCTGTCTCTTTTTTTCCATAAATTCTAGCAGGTATTACTTTTGTATTATTTCTTACTAAGCAATCTCCCGGCTCTAGATAATCGATAATATCTTTAAATGTTTTATGTTCAATTGTTTGATCCTTTCTATTTAGAACCATTAACCTAGATTCATCTCTTTTTTCAATTGGAACTTGTGCTATTAATTCTTCTGGTAAATCATAATTAAATTCTGATACTTTCATTTTACTTACGTCTCCTCTTTTACAAATAACTGTGTTATTCTATTTACTATGCTTTTTATTTCTCCTAAAAAATTATCAGGTTCATTTAAATAATCTAATTCTACTGAATTTTCAAAATTGCTTTCATGTATTGGTTTTGAACTATATGCAAAATCTGAAAGCCCTTTATCCTTTTCATTTTCTATTGTGTTTTGCATATAATCGATATACCAATCTCTTTGTCCTCCTATACTGCTTTCTTCATATCCATATTTTTCATAATCATGTAATTTTATTATATCATTTCCATTTTCTATCTCATTTCTTTCTAATGTATGTAAAAATTCATGAACAAAAACTTCTTCTGGAAATGTATTAAATATTGAATATATATATATACTACTATTTTGGTCAT
This sequence comes from uncultured Clostridia bacterium, assembly GCA_944392455.1. GTDB lineage: Bacteria > Bacillota > Clostridia > TANB77 > CAG-508 > CALXVA01. The sequence continues at coordinate 108,090 of CALXWP010000003.1, read as the reverse complement.
CAGGAAGTCTTATATTTGAATACCCAATTTGGTCATATTCCATTGCTCCGAAGTCCTATCCAGTCATGTACTAAAACATCACTACTTTTATTTAGATCACCTAACCTCACAGCTACATAAATATAGTCATATTCATTTTTTCTTACATAATTATCTATTAATTCATATGCATCATCTGGATCTATATAATATTCGTTTTCTTCATCATATGAAATAGTAGTTAGCGGTTTTTCAATTTCTATTATATCATAAGTTATGCTCATTTTATTTCCACTTATATCTTTAATTGAGTCTTGTAATCTTGCCATATTATTTTCTATTGTATTAATATCTCTATCTGACATACTAAGCTTAATATTTTTACCATTAATGTTTAGATCAATATTTTCTATAACAAAACATGCCATATTCCAATTTTTATCTTTGTCTATATTTCCTTCTTCTATTTTAAAATCAGAAAACCAAGCTATACCTTTACTATATTCTTCATAACCTCCAAGCCTAAATCCAATCTCTACTTCTAAGCGGTTATTTGAATTAAACATAAAAGTAAGCTCAGTCCAATCATTAGTTCCTGTTATAGCTCTAGAACATTCTGTGGTATCATTTATACCTATTTGAGCACCTCCAGAAAGTTTCCCATCTTTATTTTCTACATTTTCAGTTTTTACTTTGCAAGTAACTTTATATGCTGTATTAGGTGTTACCTCAATTTTTTTATAGAGCATTGCATCATTAAAATCAGTATTTTCGATTTTATAGCTATCTTGTTCATCTGAATATTTTTCTTCAGAGTCTCTTGTGAAAGAGGATTTACCTCCTTCACGAACTCCTTTTATATAATCATAAAAATTATATTTTGAATATATTGCAACTGCTACATAAATCATAAGTATTATAATAATAAAATATATTATTGTTGAGATTCTAATTTTTCCCCTATCATTCATTTGTTTTAATATATTCCTTTCGAAATTATCTTATTTTAAAGCTTCACTACATCTGTGACATATTGTAGGATTTTCTTTGTCTTGTCCCACAGTTTCAGAATACATCCAACATCTTTCACATTTTTCTCCAGGTGCTTGCTGTACTTTTACACCAAGTTTTATTTCATCTTTTCTTGCATTTTCTTCTATATCTATTGCAGAAATTATAAATACTGTCTTTAATAATTCTTCATTTTCTTTTAAGAATTTATATTGTTCTTTTTCTGCATATATTGTAACTTTAGCATTTAAAGAAGATCCTATTTTCTTTTCTGCTCTTGCATTTTCTAATTCTTTTGCAACTATATCTTTTACTTTTAAAATTTTATTCCATTTGTCAGTTAATTCTTGGTTATCATACATATCATTTGGCTCTGGATAATCTGTAAGCATTACACTTTCCACATTTTCATTTGCCGTGTGTTTCATTGCTTTCCATATATCCTCAGATGTAAATGGTATCATAGGTGTAAGTAATTTAACTAGGCTATCAAGTATTATATACATTGTAGTTTGAGCTGCTCTTCTTTCTATAGAATCCTTTTTAGATGTATATAATCTATCTTTTATAATATCTAGATAGAAACTACTCATATCTACAACACAGAATTGATTTATATCATGATAACAACCTGCAAAATTATATTCATCATAATCTTTATTACAATCTTTAACTAATTTATTTAGTCTCGTTAATGCCCATTTATCTATTTCTTGTAAATCATCATATGATACTGGATTTTCTGGATCATAATCATCTGTATTTCCTAGTATATATCTTGCTGTATTTCTTATCTTTCTATATACATCAGATATACCTTTTAATATATCATCAGATATACTTACATCCATTGTATAATCTGCAGATAATGCCCATAATCTTAAAATATCTGCACCATATTTGTTACATACATCTATTGGTGATATACCATTTCCTAAGCTTTTAGACATTTTTCTACCTTGTCCATCTACAACAAATCCACAACTTAACACTTCCTTATATGGTGCTATTTCATTTGTTGCAACAGAAGTAAGAAGTGATGATTGGAACCAACCTCTATATTGGTCATTTCCTTCAAGATACATATCTGCTGGATATGGAAGATTACGTTCTACTAAAACACTTTGATGTGTTGATCCTGAATCAAACCATACATCCATTATATCTGTTTCTTTCTTAAAATGAGTGCTTCCACATTTAGAACATTTTGCATTTTCAGGCATTAATTCTTCTTCTTTCATTTCATACCATGCATTTGTTCCTTTTTCTCTTACTATGTCTTGGACTTTCTTTATAGACTCTTCTGTAACATATGGTTCTTCACAATCTTTACAATAGAATATTGGAAGTGGAACTCCCCATGTACGTTGTCTTGAAATACACCAATCATTTCTACCTTTTATCATTTCTGTCATTCTTTCTTCGCCCCAACCTGGATGCCATTTAACTGTTTTTATTGCTTTTAATACTTCATCTCTAAATCCATCAACTGATGCAAACCATTGTGGTGTTGCTCTGTATATAACTGGTTTTTTACATCTCCAACAATGTGGATATGAGTGGAATACATCTACTGCTTTTAGTAAAAATCCATTTTCATCAAGCCATTTTGTTATTTCTTTATTTGATTTAGCATAAAACATTCCTGCAAAAGGACCTGCACCTTCTGTTTGATGACCTTTTGCATCTACTGTAACTACTACATCTAGTCCATTTTTTAGTCCTGCTAAATAGTCTTCTTTACCATATCCAGGAGCTGTATGAACTGCACCTGTACCTTCTGTTAATTGTACATCAACAGTATCTTCACTACCCATTATAACTAATGAATCTCTATCTAAGAATGGATGACGGCATAAAACACCTTTTAAATCTTTACCTTTGAATTTTTTTACTTCTTTATATTCTTTTATTTCAGCAAGTTCCATTACTTTTTTGACAAGTTCTGTTGCCATTATATATTTTTCTTTTCCACAATCTACTATGCTATATTCAAAATCTGGTCCGATTGTTATAGCTAAGTTTCCTGGTAGTGTCCATGGTGTTGTTGTCCATATTACAACAAATGTATCTTTTTCATCAAATTTTCCTTTTGAATCTTTTACTGGGAATTTTACATATACAGATGTTCCAGATACATCTTTGTATTCTATTTCAGCTTCTGCTAAAGCTGTTTCACAATCAGTACACCAATATACTGGTTTTAATCCTTTATATATATATCCTTTTTTATACATATCTCCAAACACACCAATTTGTCTTGCTTCCATTTTTGGATCATATGTTACATAAGGATTATCCCAATCTCCTAAAACACCTAGTCTTTTAAATCCTTCTGTTTGCATTTCTTTATACTTGCTTGTAAATTCTTTGCAAGTATCTCTAAATTTAGTTACAGGTATTTTATCTCTATCTAATCCTAGTTTTTCTATTGCTTTTTTCTCTGTAGGCATACCATGTGTATCATATCCTGGTATATATGGAGCATAAAATCCTTTCATAGATTTATATCTTACTATAGTATCTTTTAATATTTTATTTAAAGCATGTCCTGCATGTATTTCTCCATTTGCATATGGAGGTCCGTCATGTAGTACAAAACTTTTATGACCTTCATTTTTCTTTAATATTTTTTCATATAAATCATTTTCAAAAATTTCTTTTTGTATTTGTGGCTCTCTTTCTGGCAAGTTAGCTCTCATAGGAAAGCTTGTTGATGGCAAGTTTAATGTTTTTCCATAGTCTTTCTTTTCTTCACTCATAATTAATCCTCCTCAAAAATGATATTTTAAAATACAAAATAAAAAAGCTATATCGTATATTAGGACGAAATAGCTTTGATTTTCCGCGGTACCACCTATTTTAAAAGAATCTATCTTAATAAATATTAAAAAAAATATTTTCTAATTATTATTCTTTTCTCTCAATTACTTTTAACGCAAGTATACGGCTTTATCTACTAAAAAGAATTTATATAATTAATTGTTCGACAAAGCAACTAAAAGGTGATAATAAATATATACTTATTTACCAAATCTCAGCTTTTCTTGGCTCTCTGTAAAATGTTTATATATCTATCTTGTCCTTTATTATAGTTTTTGCATTTTAATAGCAATATATTATCACACTTTTACATAATGTGCAAGTATGAATTTTTAATTTCTATAAATTTTCAAATATCATTATTCATCTAACATTAGTTTTGTATTTTTATCTTTTAATCTTTCTAATTGTTCTTTCTCTATCTGCTTAATACTTTTCTTAGGTGTCGGTAAATCTTCTGGCATAGTTCCACCTATATCTTCTATTGCCTTCCTTACTTTAGAACCGACTTCATAATGTGTTTTGGTTGCCTTAGATGAATTATTTATTTTATCTTTTTTTAGTTTTTCTTCTGTTTGAGAAATTCTAAATAAATTAGCTATTAATTCAGTACTTCCCATGAAATCAAGTATCTTTTCTTTTTCTTTTAAATTCTTTTTTTGTGAATATCATCAACAGTTAATCCTCCATATAACCCCATATATCCTGCATTTTGGAACTCTGCATATTCTTCATCTGTTATAACTCCAGCATTATGTGCTGCTTCTAATAACATTTGATTCCATTTTTTTATATCTCCACGAATAACTAATCTTTTATTATCTTCGTCAAGTTGATTAAAGTAATCTGCAACTTCTTGTCTGCGAGTTTGAATTGCAAAATATGTTTGACCAATAGCAATTACTTTTTTTCTGGGATCTCCATTTTGTACTATTAAATAACAAGCATACCTTGAAAGATTGTAATCTAAAACTTTTTTATGTGTTGCTCCAGCTTCCACGATTTTGCTGACTTCAGCAAAATCGTCATATGCATTTCTTCCACTATTTTCGCAAGCCAATTTTGCTCTATCAATCACTTTCTCAAAATTTCTCCACTGTTTGTATTGCAAAACTTGACTTAATTCTCTAGCACTCCAATATTCTGTTCCATTATCTTTTGTTTTTTTATTTGTTCAAAGCTTTTGTATTCTTCTGCCTTTAAATCACTCATTACAATCATATCCTTGCTTTGTATTATGCGTCTTATTTTATCAAACACTTGTTTTGTTGTCAAGCTGTTTTAGAAAAAATTTAAACTTTACTTATACACATATTTATGATAAAAATATGTTATATTATTTTTTATAGGAGATTTTAAAATGACTAGTTTTTCTTTAAAAATTATTGCATTAATCACAATGTTTTTAGATCATATAAGTTATCCAATATTTGGAGGTTTTAGTTATCTTAATCTAATTGGAAGAATTGCATTTCCAATATTTGCTTTTCAAATAAGTGAAGGATTTATACATACTAAAAATGTAAAAAAATATATGTTAAGACTTTTGTTATTTGCATTTATTTCCCAAATACCTTTTCAGTTATTTCACTTTAAATTTGTAAATCCAAATTCTATATCATTAAATGTATTCTTTACTCTTCTATTTGGTCTTATTGCAATATGGATTTATGATTGTTTAAAAAAATCTATTGGAAAAAGTGAGAAAAATAAATTTCATTTAGAAATAATTGTTGGGTTAATAATAACTTGTTTAATAGCATATATAGCAGAATTACTACATACAGACTATGGATTTTTGGGAGTTATTATTGTATTTATGTTTTATTTCTTTAAAGAAGATAAGATTGCAATGATAATTTCATTTATTGCTCTTTGTGTAATTAAATATGGTTATAGATTAATAGTTTATGGTTTCAATATGCCAACATTACTATTAGGTTTATTTACTACATCATCTATTATATTTATTAGTTTATATAAAGGAAAACAGGGCAAGAAAATTAAATATTTATTATATTTCTTCTACCCTGTCCATCTATTACTTTTATATTTTATATTTTAAAACATAAAGAAGAATTGAAAAATAAACTCAATTCTTCTTTTTACTGTTTGTAAGCTTCCGGCTAAGCTGTGGGATAATCACTTTTTATTTTACTTTCTATTCCATTCTTCTTTATTTGTTTGTCTTTGTCTTGCTATTGCTAATGCGTAGTCTGGTACATCATCTGTTATCGTTGATCCAGCTGCTACAAATGTCTCATCTCCTAGCGTTACTGGAGCTACTAGGTTTGTGTTAGAGCCAATAAATGAATGATTTCCAATAATTGTTTTACTTTTATGAAATCCATCATAATTACATGTTATTGTTCCACAACCAATATTACATCTTTCTCCTATTTCGCAATCTCCCATATATGATAAGTGAGGAACTTTTGTGCCTTCTCCTATTATTGCTTTCTTTATTTCTACAAAACTGCCTATTTTTACTTTATTAGCTAATTTGCATCCTTCTCTAATGTACGAATTTGGTCCTATCTCACAGTCTTCTCCTATTTCTACTCCTGATTTTATTATCGTATTTGGATGTATTACTGTATCCATACCAATTTGCACATCATCATATATATATGTATTATTTATATCTTCTATTGTTACACCATTTTTCATATGTTCTGTATTTATTCTCATTTGTAATACTTTTGTAAGCATTTCTAATTGTATTCTATCATTTATTCCTAATATTTCTGTATTATCTTCTACTATTACGGCTCCTGTTTTTAATCCTTTTTTATTCATAATGCTTATAACATCTGTTATATAATATTCACCTTGAGCATTATTTGGTTTTATTTTTTCTAATGCAGCAAGTAATTCTTCTATATCAAAACAATATATACCTGCATTAATTTCCTTTATTTTTCTTTGGCTTGCTTTAGTGTCTTTTTCTTCTACAATACCCTTTATATTTCCACCTTCATCTCTTATAATTCTTCCATACCCTGTTGGATTATCATAAATAGCTGTTAAAAGTGTGGCATATTCTCTGTTTTCTATACTTTTTTCTACTAATTTATTTAATGTTTCTGGTCTTAGTAGTGGAACATCTCCATTTAATACTAGAACTTTTCCTTTTTTTCCAGCTAAGAATTCTTTAGCTTGTAAAACTGCATGACCAGTACCTAACATTTCTTCTTGAAATGCGTATTGTACTGAATCTCCTAGTACTTCCATTACTTCTTCTTTTTGATATCCCACTACTGCAACTACGTCTTTAATTCCTGCTTTTTCAGCATTTTCAACTGCTCTTTTTACTATTTCTTTTCCATATATTTTTTGTACTAATTTTGATTTTTTTGATTTCATTCTAGTTCCTTTACCTGCTGCCATTACAATTGCCATTATATTATCTTCCATTAAAATCACTTCTCCTTTTTATGTTTTAGTAATATTTTATGTTTTTATTTACTAAACGTACTCATTTTACCATATTTAAATTTTTTTGGCAAATTTTTTGTATTTTAAGCTCGTCTTTAATTGTAAAAATTTTTTTAGTTTTAGTCATAAGTTGAAATTATCTTAATATATATTAAATAAAGTTTAGTACAAACATTTTTTAAGGGGGTTATTTAATTCATGGATGAGAATTTAAAATTATATCAAGATATAGCTAATCGTACTCAAGGAGATATTTATGTTGGTGTTGTAGGTCCAGTACGTACAGGTAAATCTACTTTCATTAAAAGGTTTATGGATTTACTTGTAATTCCAAATATAGATAATGAATATAAGAAAGAACGTGCTAGAGATGAACTTCCACAAAGTGCCGGTGGTAGAACTATAATGACAACTGAGCCAAAATTTATTCCTAATGAAGCTGTTGAAATTACTATTGGAGACAATTTAAAACTTAAAACAAGACTTGTTGATTGTGTTGGTTATTTAGTAAATAATGCAATTGGATATTTAGAAGATGATGTTCCTAGAATGGTTAAAACACCTTGGTTTGACGAAGAAATACCTTTTGAACAAGCTGCTGAAATTGGTACAAAAAAAGTTATAGAGGAACATTCTACCATTGGTATTTTAGTTACTTCTGACGGAAGTATTACTGATATTCCAAGAGAAGATTATGTCTCTGCAGAGGAGAGAATTGTTAAAGAATTAAAAGAATTACATAAACCATTTGTTATTGTCCTAAATTCAGATGATCCATTTTCTGATTATACTAAAAACTTAGCTCAAGAATTAGAGCAAAAATATGGTACATCTGTTATTCCTACTGATTGTTTAAGATTAGATATGGAAGATATTAGCGATATATTTAGTAAAATACTATATGAATTTCCTATTGAAAAAATTAATATTAATTTTCCTAAATGGATTGATGGTTTGGACTCTTCTCATTGGTTAAAAGAAGAACTATATTCTGAAATAAAATCTGGATTTGAAAATGTATCTGTTTTAAAACAAATAGATGGCGGTATTCAAAAATTACAAAAAACACAAATTATTGATAAAACCGTAGTAGACGAAATTAAACTTGGCGAGGGTACTGTTAATATTTCTATCAATCTATATGATGAATTATTTTATAAGATTCTTACAGAAATTTCTGGAGTTGAAATTGGCAATGAAGGAGATTTGTTTACAACCATTACTAGCTTGGCAAATATTAAGAAAGAATATGATAAAATAGCAAATGCTCTAGAAGAAGTTAAAGCAACAGGATATGGAATTGTTACTCCTTCTATTGATGAACTTATATTAGATGAACCTGAGATTATTAAACAAGGAAGCAGATTTGGTGTTAAATTACGTGCACGTGCACCTTCAATACATATGATAAAGGCAGAAATAGAAACAGAAGTATCTCCTATTGTTGGAAGCGAAAAACAATCTGAAGAATTAGTAAATTATTTACTTTCTAATTTTGAAGATGATCCTACTAAAATATGGGAATCTAATATTTTTGGTAGAAGCTTACATGAACTTGTTAATGAAGGATTACAAACTAAACTTTCTAAAATGCCTGTAGATGCACAAGGAAAATTACAAGAAACACTAGAAAGAATTGTAAATGAAGGTAGCGGTGGATTAATTTGTATCATTCTTTAAAATCAACAAGCAATTGGGGACTGTCCCCAATTGCTTGTCTATCTATTTTCATATTCTTCTTTTGCTGTATTAAATATGCTCTCTTTTTGTTCATCTGTATAATCTTCCATAAATTCATATGTTTTTAATGTTTCTGGTGTTATATTAGTATTTTCAAAATATATTGAAGTAATATTATTAAATTCTTCTTCTGTTATTTCTTTATATGAATATCCATTTTCATTTTCTATATTAATAGTATAATTTCCTGCATATCCATTTAAAGTTTCGGCTGTTAAGTCTTCTATTACCTTTATATTGTCTTTTGTTGGCATATTATAATCATCATAAAATACTATTAATTTTTTGTTATCTTTATCTATTTTTATAAATTTTTCATCTCTTCTTATTGCAATTTTTGTTTTATATACTACTTTTCCATTTTCAATAGTATATACACATGTATTCATATCTCCTGCATTTATGTAACTTTCTGCATCATAATATAGTAGTTCTGGTATATTATCAAAATTTAAATCTATTAATGCAATAAATGGACTTACTAAAGTTTCACCTTCGTGTGCACTATCACTCTCTTTTAATTCTTTTTTAGCAAAATCTAAATATATTTCTTTCCACTGACTTATATCCTTATACTCTAAATACAATTTATATGTTGCATCCTTAAATAAATTTTTTCCAAAAGATTGACCAAACCCTTTGTTATCTTTTAAAGTACCATCTTCTAAAATTTCAAACTCAAACTCTTCACTTATATTTTTTTCAGCCATATTTCCTGTACTTTGATCAAGATATTCTGCCGTAGTATATGTTCCCACTAATTTATTATCAACTATTTCAAATGTTCCATTTTGTGTAATTGGTGCAAAATCATCTATTATCGTTATATTGTTGTTATATATTTCTAAGCGCATATCTCCTTCTGCTAGAGAAATATCTTCTTCTGTTAATACTTTATTATATTGTCCATTTTTTATAGGACTTTCTACTTCTTGTTGTATAATATTTTGTTCTTCTTGTTGCATACTTTGTTCTTCTTTATTTTCTCCACATCCAGTTATCATAAATAAGCTAAAAGATATTGTAATTAATAAAATTATTGATATTACTTTCTTTTTCATAATTAATCCCCTTTTATTAATATTTATAATTATTTATCTTTTTCAAATGTATATTTTCCATCTGGAATTTTGTAATTTTCAAGTTCTGTATTTATAATATCTTTTGCTTGGATAGTTATATCAATACTCCCATCTTCATTATACGTTATATCACTAAAGCTATATGTAGCTATAGGGTTTTCATTCTTATTTTCTGGTGTAATTATATTTGTTTGATTGGTATTCCATACTCCCCATAATTCTTCACTTGCATGTGCTGCATCATTTGGATAATATAACATTCTATAATTAACTTCTCCATTTTCTTCTGTTAACTCAAATGAGATAGTATCATATTCATTTTCCCAAGTATAATTTCCTAAAAATGATTCTTCATAACCTACATCAATATTTTCATCTGCTGTATTATTTTCTGTTACATTATTTGTTATATCTACTATTTCTACTTCATTTTCTAATTCATTATTTTGAACATTATTACTGTTTGCAAGTGCTGCACTATAATCATTGCCTCCATTATTTACAAAAAATACTATAAATATAGCAGCTACTATAACTACCATTAATATTATAGCTCCAAGCATCACACCTGTTCCTTTGTTTTTTTTCATCACATTTTCCTCCTTTTTTAACAATATATAATATATATAATTATCATCCTTATATTATCATAAAAATTAATAGCTATCAAATTTTTTTCATTTTATTTTTTTATTATAAAAATATTACTAAAAAACATGTGCTAGTGCTCTTTCTATGTGTTTGATTAGAGCTGAAACTCAAAATATAAAATTTAAAAATATAGAATATATTAAAAGCTAAAAGTCCTTAAGTTATTATACACTATAAGGACTTTTTTAGTTTTATATTTTTTAAATTCAAATTAATAAATCTATAAAATTTATTTTTTTATTTTTTCTTTTTTAATATTACTATTTTTAAAATAATTAATGAAATGATTATTAATGTAATAATTAAAATTACAATTATTGATCCATTTATTTGTATGCCCATCTCTTCTTTTTGCTCATAATTATATACACTTTCTAAGCCATTTTCTTTTATCTTTTTTGTTTCAGATACAGGCATTTCTTCTTTTCCTTCTAATATCTCAGATTCACTGTATACTTCATACTCTCCTGTCTCTCCATTATATACTGTTATGTAGCTCTCTTCATTTGTACTAGTAGTATTATTTGTAATATTTGAATTACTTAAATTCCCATTGTTTGGATTTATATTATTAATATTTTCAGCAGAATGATTTGGATTAGCTGCACCTCCTGCAGAATTATTCAGATTAGTAATAATTCCTGTAGAATCATCCCCATTAACATTATTTGTATTATCTTCTACTCCTTTTAATACTTCTTCTATTGGCATTTCTGCAAGTTTTGCAATTAATTCTTTACTTCTTAAGTATTCTGATTGCTTATCCTCATAATCACTCCATATACTATTTATACTTCCTGTTATATAATCTGTTAAGCCTGAATCTGCTTTTTCTTCTGTTTCGTATATTACATTTCCATTTACGTAGTTAAATATTATTACTTTTCCTGTATTATATATCACCATCATCTCAGTATTTTCGTGGTGGCTATTTTGTACTATTTGCTTTACATTTCTACTTAAGAAATTATCTGGATATTGTAACTGTTCTTTTAGATCAACTATTTCTCCACTATTTGTTAATATTGTTTGATATTCTTTATCATTGTAATTATCTACTACATAATTATCTATTTTCATATCTAAATTACTAGATATTGCTGATAGTTTTCCGCTTCTTACATTATATATTTGTAGTTTGACATTTCCATCTATTTTACTATATGTTCCAAAAGTTTCTATATAACTACCTTTATATTCATATGTATGTAATGGTTTAGATGTTTTTTGTAATTTATTTTCAACAAGTTCATCACTAGTGGCTTCTCCATTTGAAATATCTATAACTTGTCCATTTATGTTTAAAGCATATCTAGAATATACATTTACATACTTACCCGATTGTAACTCACCATTTATGTATAAGTTATTACCAATTAAATATGCATAATCTGATCCGACTAAGCTTATTTCATTTCTTATTTCAACCGGATTTATTGTTATAGTTTTTTCATTTGCTCCGTTACTAATAACAATTTCCATTTCATCAACAAAGTTATATTTAAATGTATATGTTTTTTCTGTTAGATTAATAGTTTCAATTTCTTGTCCATTTATATAATATGTAAAACTTGTATTTTCTGGAATACTACTAAAGTCTATGTTTATTTCATTTACTGAAATTGGATATATTGTTACTTCTGGTAAAGCTTCTAATGTTTGTATTGCAATACCATTTTCATTAGTTTCTGTTGAATCTATTGTATTTTCATCACTTGGATCTAATGAATTTAAATCTACAATTTCAGGATCTGTTGGTAAATTTACTCCTGCTTGTAATTCTGGCATATATAAACATGTATCTTTTATTGTAGGATATTTCTCTTCTTGTAACGATGCATAATCCCAATACGCTGTACCTAATCCTATAGTGTTTTTAAACATATTTTCAGTAAGATCATCTCTTAATAAATACTGCTCATCATCTATATTGTCATTTGTTGTATATACATAATCTCCATTTAAAGTACTATATTTATATACATATGTATTTGTTATATATTGGTTTTCATCTGGTCTTCCACCTATTATTAAAGAACCAGTAGAATCATTTTCCACAGTCACATTTGCATCTATATAATTGTTATAATAGAACGATTTATCCCTATATATTTCTTTTGATATATTCCCAATTAGTCCGTCCAGCTTTGGTTGGTGCATTAACAGATGTATCCATTACCATTGTTCTGTATATTGTTACAACATTACTTGAAGCAGACATATTAGTATTATCTAAGTATCCAATCACTCCTCCCGCCGTATTTGTATTAGCTTTTATATTTGCATTAACATATACATCTCCTATTGAACTATAAGATGACGATCCAATTACTCCTCCAACATTATTATTTCCTTGAATAGTTGAATTAATAATATAACCAAAATACGTAGAAGCAAATCCTCCACCATTGTTCAAAACTCCGCTAATATCTGTTCCATTAGTATGTATTTCTATATTATCAATTTGAAAATATCTTAAAGCAATAGTATCACTTGCCCCAGAAATTCCTCCTACATATTGTGTATCCATATTAGGTGCATTTATTATAGTATTACTAACTTCTACATATCGAATATATATATACACTGTATTTCCAGCCACACCACCAATATAACTTCCTGTACAATTCATTGTTGTTGAAATTGTCTGTATATTACAAAAAATCGCATTATCACTAAGAGCATAAACTCTTCCTACCACACCTCCAACATAGGAATTCCCGTAAATCTCCAAGTTATTTGTTTTTAGATTTTCAATGTTTCCAGAATATGATAAATATCCAAATATTCCTCCAACGTAATTTTTTCCTGTAATATTTGAGCTTTCTATTGTTATATTATTCATTTCAATTGTAGAAGATACTTCATTATATCCCAAAATTCCGCCTACATAATCTGCAGATGCTTCAATTGTAATATTATTTGCAGTTATATTATTTATACTAATGTCTATACTCAAATCAGCATGTCCAATAAGTCCACCAACACTACTATGACCTTTTATACTTATATCATTTAAATCTACATTTCCTACATTTCCTGATATTATTCCCCCTATTACTCCAACATTATCCATATTATCAGAATTTATTATTATATTTTCAAATGATACATTTTCTAAATTACCATTATTTGTAGCTATTAATCCAAAATATTTTCCAGAATTTATAGTATTTGACAATGTTATATTTTCAAATTTTATATTCTTCATACTTGTTTTTATATTATTAATTAATCCAGTATTTGCTTCATTAAATTCTAGAGTAATATTTTTTAATGTATATACTTTATTTTCTGCTTCCAATCTATTTACTGTTATATTATTTTTTACATTGTCTCTTCCGCTAAAATCTATATCTGACATTAATCTATAATTTTGATATGTTCCTAATTCTATTGTTTGCCAATCTTCATATGTATATATCTCCTTATAGAATTGAACAATTATTTCAGTTTCTACTTCTTTTATTTGTTCGTCTTGGGCATCATTTGTTTTATACTTAATCTCAGTTAATTTATAACTATCGTAGAATCTATTTGGAATAGCTCTTACTATTATGTTAGTTATTCCGTTTTGTGTTACATTTCTTGTTATAGTAGAATTCATATCTTCTATTGTTATTCCTGTTATTTCTATTTCTTCTGGATTGTTTATTCTTATCTCTATTTCTGCTTCTGTAGTATTTGGCTTAGTCGCTTCTATATTCTCTATCTGTATATCTATATCTTCACCGTTATTATCTATATAAATATCTTTTTGATTTGGTAAAAGGTCTGTGCCATTTGAGTTATACAATTTTGCTAAAACACCACTTTTGCTTTCATCATATTTATATGAATCTCCCAAATCTAAATTTGATATTTCCTCTTTACTTAATAAAGTTGCTCCTTTTTCTTCGATACTCTCATATCCGTTAAGAAGCTGTTTTTCATAACTATAGTTATTAATAGTTGTATTTGTTTTGTTTCCAACAATTCTATTTAGATTATTGGTTCTAGACGTTGTGTATATATTTCCTATACTTAAGTTATTCATTATACTTTCAGTATCAGAATCAGAAAATACTCCTACAATTCCTCCAACATTATTGTTAGTAGTTGATATATTAATTTTTGAATAGCAATTTTCTAGGTTTCCGTCAATCAATGTACCAACTATTCCTCCTACATTACTATTATCTGAACTTATACTTCCTTCTGTATAGGAATTAGCTATTCGGCTTGAACTTCTAACAATTCCTACTAGTCCCCCTATCGCAGAATTTACAGCTTTAGAGTCCTTAATTTTCAAATTAGCTACATAACAATTTTCTATAAGAGTATTTCCAATACTTCCTACTAATCCTCCTATATTTAATTCACTTAGATTTTCCTGTGCAATTATTTCAATATTATTAATCGAACTATTTCTTATTGAACTACCAAAAGAATACCAAGCAATTCCTCCAAGATTTCCGCTTCCTGTTTTTATAATTTTGGCATTAGACAAATGTACATTATCTATAACTGCTCCACTCTCTACTCTTCTTATAACACCACCATCTGCCGCACAATCCTGTGTAAAATTACTAATATATAAATTTTCCAAAGTTCCATATAAAGAGAAGATTAAGCTCCAATCGCCATCTAACCTAATATTCTTTAGACTGTGACCTCCACCATCTATAATCCCTCTGACCACACTGATACATATATTATTTCCTTCATTTATAAAGTCTAAATCATTCATCAGCATATAATTTTCCGAAGGCGAATTATTTATGTTCTTCCAATCACTTACGTTCCATATCTCATTATATAAATCTACATTTATTACTCTTTCTCCTTCTTCATATCTTCTTGTATAACTACTATTAAAAGCTCCTCTTGTACTTATACTTAATAAATCATAACTAGATACACATATTATTGGATTTTTAAGTTCTGCTATTACTGTACTTTTTCTGTCTTTATACTCTTGTGATATGATCTCGACATCTATATTTTCTATTTGTATATCGCTTATCGTTTCTGCTGATGGATTATTTACACTAAATTCTACTTTTACAGTATCTGTTCCTTGTTCTAATATTTTTGTAGATAATATGTCTGGTAAATCAGCGTCTTCTACCTCTGGTAATTCTATATACTCTTGTAAAGGCATACAGTCTGGCATATTTAGATGTGGATAATACCCCTCATTTACTAATTCATCCACTATAAAAGCTCCATCAGAATTTATAATTTGATTTTGAAACTCTGCATCCCATAATGATAGTTTGTTTCCTTTTGTCTCTAGTTCACTTGTAAAGATCTCATCTGCAAAATAATAATTATTAAACACTTTTTTTGAACTCTTACTACCAACATTAGGTCCACTTGATAAGTCAGTAACATTTTCTCCGATTTTTACCGAATAAACATTTTGAACTGTAGCATTTTCTCTATTAGCTCTAACTAAATTTGCCACATAGCTAGAATATAAATTATCTACACTTATTAATGTATATACATTTTCTAAGATACCATTTTCTTGATTTGTATTTACACATGCCCCTACAACCCCCATTGTTTCGTTTATCAATTTAATGTTTTCTCCATATATATAACCATTCTTCATTATTCCATAATTATTATATACGCATGTAGGTAATTCAGCATATATCGGTTCTTCTAAGTTCACGATAAAATTCTCCACAGTTCCAAAATTACTATAAAACATCAAAAATATAGCATAATTTGGATTTTCTATAGATTCAATCACATTTATTTGAACATTTCTTATTGTTCCATAGTTTGTTCGCGCCAGCCCTCCCATCATTTGAGATTCAATACTATTATTTATCTTAATATCAAATACAATGTTTTCTATTAAGGCATTTCTACCAATCTCATAAATTATTGGATCATTATAATACATAATATCTCTAGTTAATGTTTTTCCGTTAAAATCTATTTTTCCTTCAAATTGTAAGTTATTATATCCAAATCCAAAATTATTGTTTGACGCACCTGATAGATCTAAATCATTTAATATAATATATTCTCCATACGGTTGTATTTTTAGAAAATCATTTTCATTTGATATACTTTTTATTTCTCGTAATCCTTCAGTTGTAAATTCTTGTGAATCTAATTCGTAAAATCTATCCCCAATTTTTACTAATAACTCAATTTTATATGTTGCATCTGTATCTACTTCATAAGTTTTTAGAACATTTTCAATTTTATTTTCTTCATTTAATTCTTCATATCTTGTCTCTTCAACTTGCTCATTATTTCTATATATGCGTATATAGTAATCATTTGTTATTATTTCATTTCTCGTATCATTTACTGATACTCTTATATTTACATTATATGTATATTTAAACTCTTCATAATTTGTTTCAGTATTTCCTAATTCAATTTGCAAATCTCGTATTTCTACTACTTCATTAGCATTCATAACATAAAATCCTATATATCCTGTTTTATCTATTGTTATTGTATAACTATATTCTTGCCATTCTTCTGTTAGTCCTCTTACTATATAATAAGTTGTAAATTCTGTATTAGTCATATCATCAGTATTTTTTTCTATTATTCCTAATTGTGTTGCATTTGTAGATCTTGATTTAAAACTAATTGTTATTTCTTGTCCTAGATATTTACTTAAGTCATAATAATTCATTTTATTGTAGCCTGATGTTCCACCTAATATTAATGTGCTAGTATTTTCATCATAATTTAGTCCATATGCATTACTTGTACCAAAGCATTTTTCATACCAATTTACTTTTGATGACACATCTATTAAGTTTTTTCCTGATGGTGTTTTTTCTAGTGATAATAAGTCTAGTTTTCCACTTATTCCTGCTTCTGTTAGGATCTCTATTTCTTTTAAAATATAATCAGCTTCATATGTCTTATCTGTACTTCCTATGTTATATTGTGGTGCATAGATTATGATTCTATATGTTGTTTCTGGCTCTAATCCTTCATATACCTTTCTCTCATAATCTGCGTTTGTTGCCATTTCACTTAAGTTTACTAATTTGTTTTCTTCATCTCTTACTTCTATTCTTACATTTTGTGTTAGTACTGCATTGTCTATGTCTTCTACTCTTATGTCTAAATCTATCATATCTCCTATTACAAATTGATTTCTTATTTGTACTTCTGCTGGCATTTTTAGTGTTATTACTTCTTCTACGTCTTGTTTATCTTCTACAACTTCTTCTACAGATCCTTGCTTTACTGTTGTTATTACATCTATTCTATATTTTGTATTTGAATTTAATTGATCTAAATTTACTTCTACTTCTTCTTCTGTTTTTAATAATTTTACTTCTTCTTTGCTTAATGTTATTCTTTTTATTTCTGTTTCTTTGTTTTCCTGATCATCTAATTCATTTTGATTTTCTTCATTATCTTCTTGTTCATTTGATTGATCATTATTTATTACATTCTTTCCTTCGTCATATATTACTACTTCTACTTTATCTAATATTGCTATTAATCTTGCATCTGTTTGATTGCTATCTATACTTATTCCTAAGTCCATAGAATTTTGCAAAACTTCTTTATCATCTATTTTTACTTGCATATATCCAAGGGAAGCTATTGGTCTTGTTACAAAACTTCCTCTTCCTAGTTCTTGGTTCGCTTGTTTTCCTTCTCCATTCTCTAGGTCATAATCACCATAGATAATTATTTGATAATATCCATTTGGATCTAAATCTGTAAATGCTAATGTTTCTGTGTTACTATTATCATTTAATGTGGCATTTTTCACTACATCTCCACTTTGATTTATTATCTCATATCTATAACTTTCTAATGTTACATTATCTTTGTTTGTTAGTTTTACCTCTAAATTTACTTCTGTTACGTCTTGTTTTGTCGCTCTTATTGATGCTGTTGGCTTTTGCTTTGATGTTATTGTTTCTCCTGTATTATTTATCTCTTTTAATTCATTTCCAAATTTATCAAATGCTGTTATTTCATATCTTATTTTACTATTTGAGTCTATTGTTTCACTTGTCCCATATGTTATCTCTTTTCCTGCTTTTATTTGTGTTACTTGATCATTTGATAATCTATATTCAATACCATCTATTTCTAATTGTAACCTTGATATTCCTTTTATTACTTCTTCATTAATATCATTATTTATCTTTAAATGAATAAGTTCTATTTTATTTGAATATATTGTTCCATTTTCAAAACTAAAATCTATTGTTCCTAATGTATCTATTGACTTTGTTGTAACTGATCCTGTATAGAATTCTTCTTCTACTTCTACTCTTGATTCATTATTGTAATATACTATTCCTACTATTTCATAAGTTGTATCTGGTTGTAGTCCTGTTATTTCAAGTTCTCCAGTTTGTGTTGCTTGTACTCTTCTATTTAGTCTTCCATCTAAGCTTATTTCAAATATTACTCCTCTTGTTATAACTCCTGCTCTATCTATTACACTTAAGTTTGTCCTTATTGTATATACATCTGCTTCAAAATCAGTACAACTTACTTCTGGTTTTGCCCACATTCCTTCTTGCCATTCTTCTTCTGTTGTTTCATTTTCAATTGCATTATTGTTGTTTTCCTCTTCTATTTGATTTTCTTCTATTGTAGTGTTTTCGGATTTTTCATTTACTTGATCATTACTATTTACGTTTTGTTCTTCACTTTGAATAATTCCTAATCTTTCTAAGAAAGTCTTATATGTTAGAGTTTGTCCATTTACTTCTATATCAGAATTATTATCTATATCTACTATTCTTTTATATTCCATATATCCATCTTGCATTTCATAGTAAGTTATTGATTCTTCTGTAAAATATATGTTGCTATACTCTTTTATTTCATATTCATTTGTAGCTGTTTTTATTTTTATTGCTTGTACGTTTGTATAAATTTCATCTTCGCTTTTTAGGAATATATACTTATTTCCATCTGCTCTTGTTAAATCTCCACCATTATACATTACTCCTCCCGTTAGCATAAATTCTGGATATCCTTCTACCTCTTCATAATTTACTGTTATTAATTTTGTATTTCTTGATATATTAAATATAGTATTTCCTTCATTTATATACATTGGGTAATTAATGTCTACCTCTTTCTTATCGTCTTCTCCTATGTAATATGAATTTAATCTTTTATATAGTAGATCGTTTTCTTTTACTTCTATTAAGTTTAAGTATTGGTCTATTTCTCCTGATCCATCACTTTTTAAGTTTTCTGCCATCGTTTTTCCTTCTATAGCATATCCGCTATATGTTATTATTTGCTCTGGTGAGTATCTTAAAAATACATAGTAAATTACTGCAATTATTATTATCATTGCTATTAATCCTATTAATATAAACATTGGCATGTTTTTTGTATTTGTTCCTTTTATCTTATTGTTTCTTAATTTTTGTTTTTGCATATTATAATCAATCCTTTCTGCTTTTGCATATTTTTATCGTTTTATTTTCTAATTTTTCTTGCTTTGTTTATTTTTTTGCACACAAAAAGGACAGACTATATTCGCATAAATATCTTTCTTAAGATATCCATGTGATAGTCTATCCTTGTTTTATCTATATTCTCTTTATTATTTTCTATGTTTTTTTGTACGACAAATAATATGCTTCTGCAGAAGCATTCATTAATTAAAAGTACGCTCTCTCTCTCTCTCTCTCTCTAGAGCCCCAAGGGTTTGCTATTTTTATCATTTTCCTCAAATCTTCCTTTCTTTTTTCATTTGGTTTTTTCTTAGAAAATACTGGTTTTCCTAGTATTTTCATTTATGTGTTTTTCTTTTTTGTCTAATCACAAAATCATTATATCATAACTTATTTTATATTGTAACATTATTTTTTATTTTTTTATATACTTTTTTTCTAGAAATTTTTCCCTTTATTATTATATAAAGAATATCAAGTTGTTACTAACTCAATATTCTTTTTTAATCTAATAACACAAAAATTATTTATAATCTTTTTTATATTCACTTTTTAGTTATATAAATTTACTAATATATTCTATTAAAAATAACGGAATATTTATAATCTTTCCATCTTTTTTTAGATTATTCATTGAAAATCTAATAGATACATCATTATTATATTTTTCATTATATCTAGTCAAACTTACATTATTTACATTTCTATTTGATTTAACTTCAATAGGAATTATTTTATTCTTATATTGAATAATAAAATCAATTTCATGTCTATCAAAAGTATAATAATTAGGAACACTATCAAATATATTGCATAATGTATTTAATACATAATTTTCAGTAAATGCTCCTTTAAATTCTTGGAATAACTTATCTCCTTCAACAACTATTCTGCTATCTAAATTTGACATTCTTCTAAGTAGCCCTATGTCATTCATATATATTTTAAAAGAACTTAAATCAGTATATGCTTTTAATGGAAAATCTGCTTTGTTTACATTATATATTTTATATATTAAGTTTGCATCATTTAACCAATTTAATGCACTTTCATATTCTCTAGCTCTTGCTCCTTCTTTTATTGTTTGATATAAAAATTTTTTATTTTCTTTTGCAAGTTGCGATGGAATACTATTCCATATTAAAGATATTTTATTAGCTTCACTATTTTGAGTGTGTTTTGAAAAATCACTTTCATATGCTTTTAATATATTTTCTTGTACATTATTTACAAGTTCCATATTTTTTTCATTTACCCAAATATTAACTGCTTCCGGCATACCTCCTATAATAAAATATGCTTTTAGCTTCTCTTCTAGTTGATCAAAAAATATATCTGGAATACTTTCTATCGTATTTATACTTTTCATATATTCTACTAAATTTTCACATCCATCAGCTATTAAAAATTCGCTAAATGTCATTGGATACATATTTAAAAATTCTACTTTTCCTACAGGAAAAGATGTATGTGAGAGCCTAATTCCTAATAAACTTCCTGCACAAGCTATATGATATTCATTTGCTTCTTCTTCAAAGTATTTTAAGCTATTTAATGCATCTGGACATTCTTGTATTTCATCAAATATAATTAATGTTTTTCCTGGTATTATAGCTTTTCCATATATGAAGGCTAATTGTTCTAGGATTCTTTTTGGATCTTTTGTATTATTAAATAAATTATATAAACTTTCATCATGATCAAAGTTAAAATATGCAACTCCATCATAGTTTTCTTCACCAAATTGTTTTAATATATATGTTTTTCCTATTTGCCTTGCACCTTTTAAAATTAATGGCTTTCTATATTTACTCTCTTTCCATTTAATTAATTCATCTATAATAAATCTTTTCAAATTAATCACCTTCTCTTGTTAATATATGTTGATTACATATTAATTATACTACTTTCATCACATTTTTGCAAGAATATATTGTTCTTTTATCACATTCTTGCAAATGTTATTGGTGTTAAAGTCACATTTTTGCAACTTTTTTTATTGATTTTTATAAATAGTGAAATATAAAAATAAGGAAGAAATCTCAAAACAATAGTGATTATATCCTTTTTATTTAATAGGAAATGAGAAATTTCTTATTAAATAAAAAAATAGACTGTAATATAAATTATAATACAATATTATTTATATTATACAGTCTATTTTTTACTTAATGATCTAGTTATTTTTAGAGTTATTTCTATATATTAATTTTCTTAATATAATTAATGAAATCATAGCTATTACTATTATTGAAGCAACTATTATTGCTCCATTTACTTTTGTTCCTGTTTCTTCTTCTTTCTCATAATTATATATGCTTTCTAATCCATTTTCTTTTATCTTTTCTGTCTCTGATACAGGTTCTTCTTCTGTTCCTTCTAATATTTCTTTCTCACTGTATACTTCATATTCTCCTGTCTCTCCATTGTATACTGTTATATAATTATCTGTATTAGTTGCTGTATTTGAGCTATCTACATTTATTCCATTTGTGTTTCCCATATTTATGTTATTAATACTATTAATATTCGTTTCTATATTAGAAGTACTAGAATTATTTTCACTATCTTCTACTTCATTTAAAACTTCTTCTATTGGCATTTCTGATAGTTTTGCTATTAATTCTTTACTTCTTAAATATTCTGATTGCTTACTTTCGTAATCACTCCATATATTATTTATACTTCCTGTTATATAACTTGTTAGCCCTGTATCTGCCTTTTCTTCTGTCTCGTATATTACATTTCCACTTACATAGTTAAATACTATTACTTTTCCTGTGTTATATATAACCATCATTTCTGGATTTTCTACATTACTATTTTGTACTATTTGCTTTACATTTCTATTTAAGAAGTTTGATGGATATTGTAACTGTTCTTTTAGATCTACTATTTCTCCACTATTTGTTAGTATCGTTTGATATTCTTTATCATTATAGTAATCTACCATATAATTGTCTATTTTCATATCTAATGAATTAGATAGAGCTGATAATTTTCCTCTTCTCACATTATATATTTGTAATTTCACATTTCCATCTATCTTACTATATGTTCCAAAAGTTTCTATATAACTACCTTTGTATTCATATGTATGTAATGGTTTTGCAGTTTTTTCTAATTTTGTTTCAATTAGTCCGTTTTCAATATTTTCTGTATTAGAAATTTCTATTGTTTGTTCTGGCAAAATATTTGAATTTTCTTCAGTAATGCTATTTAAAACCTCTTTACTTGAAATATTTAAAACTTGTCCACTACTACTTAATGCATATCCTTCATATACATTTACATATTCTCCTTGTTGTAACTCACCATTTATATATAAGCTATTTCCAATTAAATATGCATAATCTGATCCAACTAAACTAATTTCACTTCTTATTTCAGATGGATTTATCGAAATAGTTTCTTCATCTATTCCATTTGTTACAACTATCTCAAGCTGATCAGCAAAGTTATATTCAAATGTATATGTTTTCTCTGATATATCAATAGTTTCAGCTTCAGCACCATTTATATAATATGTGAAGCTTGTATTTGATGAAATACTACTAAAGTCTATGTTTATTTCACTTACTGATATTGGATATACTATTACTTCTGGTAAGTTTGCTTTCATTTGAATTGATATATTATTTTTGTCAGTTTGCTCCTTATTATCATTTTCATCATTTATTAGATTTAAATCTACTATTTCTGGATCAATTGGTAAATATACTCCATCCTGCAATTCTGATTCATATAAATATGTATCTTTTATTATTGGATATTTTTCGTCTTCTAATGATGTGTAATCCCAATATGTTGTTCCTAATCCTATTTTGCTTGAAAACGTACTTTGATTATCTAAATCTGATCTTATCAAGTATTGACCTTCTTCTATATTATCATTAGTAGTATATACATAATATCCATTTAATGTACTATATTTATATACATATGTATTTGTTATATATGGATTTTCATCTGGTCTTCCTCCAATTATTAGTGATCCTGTAGATTCATTCTCACTTGTTACATCTGCGTCTATGTAATTATTATAAAAGAATGATTGGTTTCTATATATTTCTGTCTCAATATCACCTATTAACCCACCAACTTTAGTTGGAGCTGTTACTGTTGAATCTACTATAGTGCAAGAATAAATCATTCCGTTTATCTAATGAATTTGTTGTATTCATATTTTCTAATTTACCTATTACTCCTCCAGCACTATATTCACTTGCATAAACTTCTACATTAATCATGACATTATTAACATTTAATTGATAATTTTCTCCTATTACTCCTCCTACACAATTTCTTCCTATAACAGATGTTTTTTCAATTATTCCTTCTTGTAAATAATATCTTCCTCCTGAATCATTTCCACCTATGAAGCCTCCTACTTTTGAACCATAACTATAAATATCAGTCTGCAAAACTCCTATTCCAGAATGATATGTATTTGTTGCATATCCAAATATTCCTCCCGTATATACAGCATCACTATTTAAAGAAGCTATATAAGATTTCTCAACAATAATTTTTTTCAAACTGCCCGAATCTGGAAAACAAGCCTCTCCCGCTATACCTCCAACATATCCATCATATGTTTCTACATCAGAATCAGTTAATCTAACTTCAGTTAGCCCACCATAATCTGCATATCCAGCTACTCCTCCTGCGTTCATATAACCTTTAACAGTTGTATTAACTACTTTGATATTTGAAAAATAACCTGCATATGAATATCCAGTCACGCCCCCTACATATTGATTTCCTTCAGCTCTAGACTCTTCAATAGTAACTCCACTCACAACTGTTTCAGCAGCTCCAGTCGTGAGTCCATTATTTCTACCAAAAATTAAGCCAACATAATCACCTCCCATAACTATTACATTATATTCTGATATATTTTCTATTTTAGTATCAATTTTTCCTTCATAATATCCTATGAATCCAACATTTGAATTACCTTTTATTTCAGAATGATCTATTTCGATATTTTTGATTGAAGCCCCTCCATAATTGCCTAAAATTCCAACATAATTCATCTTTGGAGCTTCTATATAAATTTCATCAAATTGTAAATTTTCTAAATCTCCATTGCTATTAGCTATTATTCCAAAATATGAACCTGAATTTATTGAATTCTTTAAAGTTATATTCTCAAATCTTATATTTTTTATACTTGTTTTTACATTTTGTATTAATCCTGCATTCGTAGCGTTAAATTCTAATGTAAAATTTTTTAATGTATAAATTTGATTTTCTGCTTCTAATCTATTTAATGTTATATTACTATTTATGTTGTCTCTTCCACTAAAATCTATATCTGCCATTAATTTATAATTTTGATATGTTCCTTCTTCTATTGACTGCCAATCTTCAAATGTATAGATTTCTTTATAGAATTGTACCTTTACTTCAGCCTCTACTTCTTTTATTTGTTCTGCTGAATCATTTATTTTATATTTTATTTTTGTTAATTTATAACTATCATAGTATCTTTCTGGCGTTGCTCTTAAAGTTATATTAGTTATTCCATTTTGTGTCACATTTCTTGTTATAGTAGAATATATATCTTCTATTGTTATCTCTGTTATATCTACTTTTTCTGGATTATTTATTCTTATATTAATTTCTGCTTCAGTCGTATTTGGCTTTGTAGCTTCTATACTTTCAATTTCTAAATCTATCTTCTCTTCATCTTTATTATCTTCCAAATAAATGTCCTCTTGATTTGGTAAAAGTTCTGTTCCCTCTGTATTGTATAGTTTTGGAAGTATTCCATTTTCTCTTCCACTATAATCATAGCTATTTCCCAAATTAAAGCTTAATACTTTTTCCTTACTTAATAAAATAGCTCCTTTTGATTCTTTATTCACATATCCTTGTAACAATTGTTTTTCATATGCATAATTATCAGTTGTTACATCTATATTATTTCCTACTATTCTGTTTAAATTATCTATTCCTGAGGTTGTATATATGTCTCCTATGCTTACATTGTTTTTTATATTCGTTATATCTAAGCCATAATATCTTCCAATTATACCTCCTACATAATTATTGGTTGTTGATATATTTACTGTTGAATAGCAATTTTCTACAATCCCCATTGCCAAACTACCAACAATTCCTCCTACACTTAAATTATTTGAAACTAAAATACCATCAGCATAGCAGTTAATTATTCTATTATAATTTGAACAATCACCAACAATTCCTCCAATTGCAGAGCTTACAGCTTTTGAATTATCATATATATTTAATTCTTCCACAAAACAGTTCTCTATATTTACCGAATCTATGAAGCCAATCAACCCTCCAACACCTATTTGTGAAACACTCTCTTCCGTGTATATATATATATTACAATTTGTCACTGAGCTATTTTTTACAGCAGTTACCATACTTGCATACCTCACTAAACCACCTAAGTAGCCACCTCCATTCTTAGTTATGCGAGCATTATTCAAATGTACACCATCTATGCTAGCACCACTGTACACTGTTGAAATTACTCCTCCTACTGTAGTTACTTCTTGATTGAAATTATTAATGTATAAATTTTCAATAGTACCATTTAAATTTGTTATAAGTGAATAATTATTAGTTAAATTTATATTTGATAATGAATGACCATTTCCGTTAATTTTTCCATTTATATTTGATATACTTACAGTATTTCCTTCATTTATAAAATCTAAATTTTCCATTAGTAAGTAATTTTCTGTTGGTGAATTCTTTATATTCTTCCAATCATTTATATTCCATATTTCATTATATAAATCTACACTTATTACTCTTTCTCCTTCTTCATATGTTCTTGTATATGTACTACTAAATGCTCCTCTTGTACTTATACTTAGAACATTATAGCTAGATACGCATATTACTGGATTTTTTAATTCTGCTTCTATTGTACTTTTTCCATCTTTATATTCTTGTGATAATATTTCTACATCTAAGTTTTCTATATCTATTTTGCTAATTGTTTCTGCCGATGGATTATTTACACTAAACTCTACTTTGACACTATTTGTTCCTTGATCCAAAATTTTTGTAGATAATATATCTGGCAAATCCGCATCCTCAACTTCTGGTAACTCTATATATTCTTGCAAAGGCATTACATTCGGCATATCAACATGCGGATAATATCCCTCATTTACTAATTCATCAACTATAAATGCTCCATCAGTATTTATTATTTGATTTTGAAATTCTGAGTCCCATAACGATAATTTATTACCTTTAATTTCATATAAACTTTCAAATATTTCATCTGTAAAATAATAATTATTAATTACTTTTAAAGATGTTTTAGAATATATATTAGGTCCATTATTTAAATCTGTATTTTCACCAATTCCCACTGAATAAACATTTTGTATAGATGCATTATTAATATTAGTGGCCGTAATATTTCCCTTTGATTTATTATTAGTTTCACTATCAACATTTACTAATGAAAATACATTTTCTATAATTCCATTTTGTTGATTGTATTGTGCTACTCCACCTACTGATGCCGAAATATTTCCTAATATTTTTATGTTTTGACCATATATATAACCATTTTTTATTATTCCGGAATTCATTTGAGCAACCGACCCAAAGCTATTAATCACATAAACTGGATGCATAAAATTTATTACAAAATTTTCAATAGTTCCATTATTCAGTTCAGTCATTATAAAAAGATAACCATTATTTTTTATATTTGATTCAATTACATTTAACATCACATTTCTTATTGTACCATAATTAATTCCTGCCAAAAGTCCGTAATAACTACTTTCTGTTTCATTATTTAATTTAACATTTAGTACAATATTTTCTATTATCCCATTTTTGCCTACAGAATCAAATACTGATGATTCATTATTTTTTATATCCTTCGTTAATGTTTTACCATTAAAATTTATCTTTCCTTCAAATTGTAAATTTTCATTTCCAAACTTATATTCATTTCCCGATGCTCCTGTTAAATCCACATCATTTAATACTATATATTCTCCATATGGTTGTATCTTTAGTAAATCATTTAAATTTGATATTCCTCTAATTTCCCTTTCATCTTCTGTTGTAAATTCCTGTGAATCCAGTTCATAATATCTGTCTGCAATTTTAACTAATAACTCCATTTTATATGTTGAATCAGAATCTAGTCCAAATGTTTTTTCTACATTTTCAATTTTATTATCTTCCCCGATTTCTTCATATCTAATTTCTTGTATCTGTTCGTTATCCTTATATATTCTTATATAATAATCATTTGTTGTTATTTCATCTCTTGCATCATTTATCGATATTTCTAAATTTGCATTATATATATATTCAAAATCTTCATAATTTGTCTTTGTATTTCCAAGTTCTATTTGTAAATCTTGCATCTCTACTTTTGCATATTCTGTACTTGTTGCAAATCCTATATATCCTGTTTTATCTATTATTACTGTATAACTATATTCTTTCCAATCATTTGTTAAGTCATTTATTGTATAATATGTTGTTCTACTTGAATCATTAAAATCGTCATTTGTTTTTTCTACAATTTGTAAATTAGTACTATCTGATGTTCTTGCCTTAAAGCTTATTGTTACTTCTTGTCCTTTATATTTACTTAAATTATAATATGTAAATTTTAAATAACTATTTGTACCTCCCAATGTTAATATTTTTGTACCTTCATCATAATTTATTCCATAAACAGAGCTAGAATTGAAACATCTTTCATACCAATTTACCTTTGATGCTACATCTACTAAGTTTTTTCCTGATGGTGTTTTTTCAAGTGATAATAAATCTAGTTTTCCACTTATTCCTGCTTCTGTTAGGATTTTTATTTCCTTTAATATATAGTCGGCATGATATGTCTCATCTGTACTACCTTCATTATATTGTGGAGCATATATTATAATTCTATATGTTGTATTTTCTTCTAAGTTTTCATATGTTTTTCTTTCATACTCTCCATTTGTAGCCATTTCACTTAAGTCAACTAATTTATTATCTTCATCCCTTACTTCTATTCTTACTTCTTGAGTTAATACTGCATTGTCAGCATCTTCTACTCTGATATCTAAGTCAATCATATCTCCTATTACAAATTGATTTCTTATTTGTACTTCTGCTGGCATCTTTATTGTTATTACTTGATCTATGTTTTGTTTATCTTCTACTACTTCTTCAACTGATCCTTGTTTTACTGTAGTTATTACATCAATTTTGTACTTTGTATTTGATGTTAATTGATCTAGATTTAGCTCAACTTCTTCTGCTATCTTTAATAGTTCTACTTCTTCACTTGTTAAGGTAATTCTCTTTATCTCATTATCTGTCTGTTCTTCTGTTTCGCTATTATCTTGATTTATATTCTTTCCCTCATCATAGATAACTACTTCAACTTTATCTAATATTGCTATTAGTCTTGCATCTGTTTGATTGCTATCTATACTTATTCCTAGTGTCATTTCGTTTTGTGTTACTTCTGTATCTTCTATTCTTACTTGCATATATCCTAATGATGCTATTGGTCTTGTTACAAAACTTCCTCTTCCTAATTCTTGATTTACCTGCTTTCCAGCACCATTCTCTAAGTCGTAGTCACCATAGATTATTATTTGATAATATCCATTTGGATCTAAGTCGGTAAATACTAATGTTTCAGAGCTACTATTCTCATTTAATGTACCATTCTTCACTACATCTCTGCTTTGATTTATTATTTCGTATCTATAATTTTCTAATGATACATTATCTTTATTTGTTAATGATACCTCTAAATTTACTTCTGTTACATCTTGTTTTGTTGCTCTTATACTTGCACTTGGTGCTTGTCTTGATGTTATTGTTTCTCCTGTATTATTTATCTCTTTTAACTCATTTCCAAACTTATCAAATGCTGTTATTTCATATTTTATCCTACTATTTGAATCTATTGTTGCACTTGTTTGATATGTTATCTCTTCTCCTGCTTTTACTTGATCTACTTGATCATTTGATAATCTATATTCAATCCCGTCTATTTCTAATTGTAATCTTGAAATTCCTTTTACTACTTCTTCGTTAATATCATTATTTATTTTTAAATGTATTAATTCTATTTTGTTTGAATATATCTCTCCATTTTCAAAACTAAAGTCTATTGTTCCTAATATATCAATTAACTTTGTTGTTACTGATCCTGTATAGAATTCTTCCTCTACTTCATTTGCATTTTCATCATTGTAGTATACTATTCCTACTATTTCATAAGTTGTATCAGGTTGTAGTCCTGTTATTTCTAATTTTCCTGTAGTTGTTGCCTGTACTCTTCTATTTAGTCTTCCATCTAAACTTATTTCAAAGATTACTCCTCTTGTTATAACTCCAGCTCTATCTATTACACTTAAATTTGCTCTTATTGTATATACATCTGCTTCAAAATCTGTGCAACTTACTTCTGGTTTTGCCCACATTCCTTCTTGCCATTCATTTGTTGTTTCATTAGTTATATTATTATTTTCTTCCTCTGTTTGTGTCTCATTATTTACTATATTTGTTTCTTCTATTTCATTTACTTCTTCATCTTGATTATTATTTACATTTTGTTCTTCTGATTGAATAACTCCTAATTTCTCTAAAAATGTTTTATATGTTAGAGTTTCTCCTTTAATTGTTATTTCTGAATTATTATCTATATCTGTAATTTTTTTATATTGCATATATCCGTCTTGCATTTCATAATATGTAATTGCATCTTCTGTAAAGTAAATATTACTATACTCTTTTATCTCATATTCATTGCTAGCTGTTTGTATATTTATTTTTTGTACATTAATATATATATCATCTTCAGATTTTATAAATAGATACTGATTTCCATCTGCTCTAGTTAAGTCTCCTCCATTATACATTACTCCACCTGTTAACATAAATTCTGGATATCCTTCTACTTCTTCATAATTTACTGTGATTAATTTTGTATTTTGGCTTAGATTCCATACTGTATTTCCTTCATTTATATACATAGGATAGTTAATATCTACTTCTTTTTTATCATCTTCTCCTATGTAATATGAATTTAATCTTTTATATAGCAGATCATTCTCTTTTACTTCTACTAAGTTTAAATATTGCTCTATATTTGATATTTCGCTACTCTTTAAGTTCTCTGCCATTGTTTTTCCTTCTATAGCATATCCACTATATGTTATTATTTGTTCTGGTGAATATCTTAAAAACACATAATAAATTACAGCAATAATTATTATCATTGCTATTAATCCTATTAGTATAAACATTGGCATGTTTTTTGTATTTCTTCCTTTTATCTTATTGTTTCTTAGTTTTTGTTTTTGCATATTCTTAATCAATCCTTTCTGCTTTTGCATATTTTTATCGTTTTATTTTCTTTTTTCTTTTCTATTTTTTTCTTTTTTGCACACAAAAAGGACAGACTATATTCGCATAAATATCTTCTTTAAGATATCCATGTGATAGTCCATCCTTCTTCTATCTATATTCTTTTTATTATTCTCTATGTTTTTTTGTACGACAAATAATATGCTTCTGCAGAAGCATTCATTAATTAAAAGTACTCTCTCTCTCTCTCTCTCTCTCTCTCTCTAGAGCCCCAAGGGTTTGCTATTTTTATCATTTCTCGCAATCTTCCTTTCTTTTTTCATTTGGTTTTTTCTTAGAAAATACTGATTTTCGTGGTATTTTCTTTTATTTGTTTTTCTTTTTTTGTCTGATCACAAAATCATTATATCATACTTATTTTATATTGTAACATTATTTTTTATTTTTTTATATACTTTTTTGTTAGAAATTTTTTCCTATATAAAATATAAAGAATATCAAGTTTAATAACTCAATATTCTTTTATAATATCATCTCTGAGTATCAGATATTATTTTTTCTATATTTCCTATACTGTATAAAGGTATATTTATTAGCCAATCTTCTTTTCTATATGTTGCCATTGATGTTCTTATATTAATTTTTGTTTTATACTTTTGTACAAATGTTTTTAAACTCTTAGCTTGTAAATTTTCGTTTGCTTTTACTTCTATAGGCACATTCTCTGTTCCTATTTGTGATATAAAATCTATTTCAGAAATTCCTGTGTCTG
The DNA here is from genome assembly GCA_944392455.1 of uncultured Clostridia bacterium. Lineage (GTDB taxonomy): Bacteria > Bacillota > Clostridia > TANB77 > CAG-508 > CALXVA01. The sequence continues at coordinate 75,838 of CALXWP010000003.1, read as the reverse complement.
AAGACCAATAAAAAACATCTAAGTTTGTACATTGTTTTAATTGACATAATACATATTGTTCTGTCAAACTTCCCTTAAATTCTTCAAATATTTCATTTCCTTCTAAAAGAGTTTTAGCATCTATTCCCGCCATTGCTGCTAATAATCCAACATCTAACAAATACAATTTAAAAGCATTAAAGTTCTGATATGCAGATAATGGTATTTTACTATTATTTACTCTATTTACTTGGTATATTAAACCACAGTCTATTAACCATGATAAAGCTATCTCGTATTCTCTTGCTCTCGCTCCTTCTCTTACCAATCCATAAATAAATTTTTTGTTTTCTTTTGCAAGTTGCGTTGGGATATTATTCCATAATTGTCTTATCCTTGGTACAATGTTTTTCGGTGCATGTTTAGAAAAATCCTGTTCGTAATCTTCTAATAATGTTTTCTGTATTCTACGAACTTCTAGTAAATCTTTATTATTTACATAGGAATTCACTACTTCTGGCATTCCTCCTATATAATAATATAGTTTCAAATAATCTTTTAGTTTAGCATTAAAAACATTAATCATTTTAAAATCATTTTCTTGCAATAATTTTACTAATTCTTCTTCATTTAATGCTGTTAAAAATTCAAAAAAACTTAATGGAGTAAGATCTAAAAAATCAACTTTCCCTACCGGAAAAGAAACTTCTCCATGTATTGCTATGCCTAAAAGTGATCCTGCAGATATTATATGATAATCTCTTGCATTTTCACAAAAATATTTTAGTGCTTTCAAAGCTTTTGGAGTTTCTTGAATTTCATCTAAAACAATTAATGTATTTTCAGGTTCAATGTTTACACCCGATTCTATTTTTAGTCCTTGTATAATTCTATCTAAATCAAAATCTTCTTCAAAAAGATTCTTCATCCTAGAATTATCATCAAAATTTATATATGCACATTTTTCATAATATTCTTTTCCAAATTCTTTCATAAGCCATGTTTTTCCTACTTGTCTTGCACCTCTTATTATTAGTGGCTTTCTATTTTGTGATTCTTTCCATTTTTTTAATTCTTCCATTTTATTTCTATACATATAATCACTCCTTAATGTATATCCATATATATTATACCACTATTCTTCACAAAAATCAAACGACTTTTTTGAATATATGTACATTTTTTTGACGACTTTAAGTAAATCTTTTCACATTTTCCTAATTACTTTTTGTGTATTTTTGTACAATTACAAGACAACTAATATACTTTATATTATATTTTTACAAGTTCTCGCATTGATTTTAATAAATAGACTGTACTATATAAATATTAATGTATTACAAAGATTAATTCATTTTATTTATACTACAGTCTATTTATTATTGAATTATTTAATTGTTTTTTGTATTACTTCTATATATTAATTTTCTTAATATAATTAATGAAATTATAGCTATTCCAATTATTATAGCAACTATTATTGCTCCATTTACTTTTGTTCCTGTTTCTTCTTCTTTCTCATAATTATATATGCTTTCCAATCCATTTTCTTTTATTTTTTCTGTTTCTGATACAGGTTCTTCTTCTGATCCTTCTAATATTTCAGATTCACTATATACTTCATATTCTCCCGTTTCATCATTGTATACGGTTATGTAACTTTCTGTTTGAGATATTGTATTTGTTTTTGTATTTGATTCATTTTGGTCTGTATTGCTAATATTTTCACTGTTAATATTTGCTTTATTCAATACTTCTTCTATTGGCATTTCTGTTAGCTTTTCTATTAATTTTTTGCTTCTTAAATATTCTGATTGCTTACTTTCATAATCACTCCATATACTATTTATACTTCCTGTTATGTAATTTGCTAGTCCTTCATCTGCTTTCTCTTCTGTTTCATATATTACATTTCCACTTACATAGTTAAATACTATTACTTTTCCTGTATTGTACATTACCATCATTTCTGGATTATCCACATTACTATTTTGTACTATCTGTTTTGCATTTCTACTTAAGAAGTTATCTGGATATTGTAACTGTTCTTTTAAATCAACTATTTCTCCGCTACTTGTTAATATTGTTTGATATTCTTTGTCATTGTAGCTATCTACTATATAATTGCCTATTTTCATATCCAATGAATTAGATAAAGCTGATAGTTTCCCGTTTCTTACATTATATATTTGTGATTTTACATTTCCATCAATCTTACTATATGTTCCATATACTTCTATATTATTTTCTTTATATCTATATGTATGTAATGGTTTTACTGTTTCTTGTAAAGATGTTTCTATTACTTCATTATTAATAAGCTCGCCACATGATAAATCTAGAACTTGTCCACTTGTATTTAATGCATAACCTTCATATAAATTTGCATATTCTCCTTCTTGCAATTCTCCATTTATATATAAATTATTTCCAATCAAATATCCATAATTATCTCCAACTAGACTTATTTCACTTCTTATTTCTGATGGATTTATTGTTATTGTTTCTTCCTCCATTCCGTTTCTTACAATAATTTCTATTGTGTCTGTAAAGTTGTATTTAAATGTATATGTTTTTTCTGTTAAGTCTACAGTTTCTATCTCAGCTCCATTTATCCAATATGTAAAGTTTACTCCTTCTAGAATACTAGTAAAGTCTATGTTTATTTCATTTACTGATATTGAATATACTGTTACTTTTGGTAAAGATTCTGTGCCTTGAATTACAATACTATTTTCATTAATTTGTCCTGCACTATTATTAACACTCTCAGATTCTTCTTCATCATCTAATGAATTTAACTCTATTATTTCAGGATCTTTTGGTAAATCTATTCCTTTCACATCTTCTACTCCGTTTGGTATTGGGTATTTTTCATTTTGTAATGACGTATATGTAAAGTTAGATCCCCATCCAAATTTATTTTTGTATGTTGATTCTTCTCTTAATTCTTCTCCTTCTATATATTGTTCTTCTATATATGTATCTATATCTTCCCTCATATATTCATTATTTATTTGACTATATTTATATATATGTGTATTTGTAATTGCCTCATTATTCTCTTTTGATCCACCAATTCCCATCGAAACGTTCTCACTATCTTCACATTCTAAGTATGCATGTACATAATTGTTATAATAAAAAGCTTTCTCTGTATTTAAATTTTTTGCAACATTTCCAATTAATCCTCCTGCTTTTGTTGGTGCAGTCATTATTGATCCGGTAACTCCATTATTAAACATATTAATCATATAAGATGCTGATGACATATTGATATTATTCATATAGCCTATAATTCCTCCTGCTGTATGACTTGTTGCTGTTACTCTTACATTTACAATGTTTTCATCAACCCTTCCATCTATCATTTCTCCAACGATTCCACCTACTTTGCTTCTACCCTCAATTTTCGTATCACTTATATAACAATTTCGAGTTCCATGATCACTATTATTAGTTATCTGTCCTGCAATACCTCCGACTGTATCTCCACTTGATATAATATTACAATTGTATACAGAACAATAAAATATATTCAGCCATAAGCGTCCCAGCATCCCACCTACATATTTAGAATTTACACTTGTTCCATAAATATTTGAATTTTTAACAATTCCATAATATTCATACGATCTACCATATCCGGTTTAAACCTCCTATATAAGAACCACTTCCAGAAATTTCACAATTATCAATAATATTGTTTTTACAACTATAACTTGGAGAAACCATTTTATATCCTGCCATTCCACCTACGCTTGAAACTCCTGTTATCGAAGTTTCAGATACAGTACAATTTGTTAATATAATATAATAGCTTTGTCCTGTAATCCCTCCTATATAGTCTGTACCTCTTATGTTAGAATTCTTCAGATTAATATTGACTTGTTCCGTATATTCCTCTTGATTGGTAGCAGTTCCTGTAACACCACCAACATAAGAATTCGCAGATATTGTAATATTATTTGCACTAACATTTGAAACTTTATAATCACATCTTCCTGCTAATCCTCCTACATTTGAATTTCCTGTTATATTAATATTGTCTAATATAACATTTTTTATATTTCCTGATGTGACATATCCAATGCTTCCTAAATAATTCATATCTTCTGCAACTATTATTATATTTGTAAATTTTATGTTATCAATTTCTCCTTCACTAGTTGCAATAACACCACAATTATTTTCCGAACCAAAATTATTTATAGTTACATTTTCAAATCCTATATTCTTAATACTTGTTCTTATATTTTTTATTAACCCTGTATTCGAATCATTAAACTCTAGTTCTATATTTTTTAAAGTATAAATCTTATTTTCTGCTTCTAATCTATTTACTGTTATATTATTTTTCACATTGTCTCTTCCGCTAAAATCTATATCTGACATTAGTCTGTAATTTTGGTATGTTCCTTCCTCTATTGCTTGCCAATCTTCATATGTATATATTTCTTTGTAAAATTGTACTTTTATTTCTGCCTCCACTTCTTTTACTTGTTCTTCTGTTGAATTTTCTATTTTATACTTAATTTCTGTTAATTTATAACTATCATAGAATCTATTTGGAGTAGATCTTACTGTTAAACTTGTAATTCCATTTTGTGTTATATTCCTTGTTATAGCAGATTCCATATCTTCTATTGTTATTCCTGTTATTTCTATTTCTTCTGTGTTATTTATTCTTATTGATATTTCTGCTTCCGTCGTATTTGTTTTTGTTGCTTCAACACTTTCTATGTCTAGTTCGATTTTTTCCTCACTCATAGCGTTATTGTCTAGGTATATATCTTCTTGATTAGGAAGTAACTCTGATTTTTCTGTGTTATATAATTTTGGAAGTATCCCTTCATCTTTATCTATATTATTATATCCATCTCCTAAATTTAAAGACAGCACTTCTTCCCTACTTAATAATGTTGCTCCCCTTGCTTCGCTAGTAGTATATCCTTGTAATAATTGTTTTTCATATGAATAGTTATTATTTTCTGTATTAGACATATTCCCTATTATTCTATTTAAACTATCTATTCCCTGTGTTGTATATAAATTTCCTATACTAAGATTATTAGATATACTATCTCCATCACTACCATAAAACCTCCCAACTATACCACCAATATTTCTATTCTTACTAGAAATATTCACATAAGAATAACAATTCTCAATTTCACACTCTTCTATATATCCAATTATACCACCAACATTTCCTCCATCTGTTATAATTTTTCCTTTCGCATAACAATTCTTAATACTTCCATATCCTTTTTCATATCCTACAATTCCTCCTGTATATGCATTTACCGCATCGTTAAGATTAAATTCCAAATTATTCACATAACAATTCTCTATTGTTGTGTTACTTATGTTACCAGCTATTCCTCCAATATATTGTTTTTCAGTATTTTCATTTGTCTCTTTTACTATAATAAAATTATTTACGGAGCAATTTTTTATCCTACTTGTATATGCCACATTCACAATTCCGCCTAACTGATATGTAGAATTTCCCCTCCTTGTCCAAATAGTAATATCTTTAACATGTACATTATCTATTAAAGCATTTGGTTCCATCGCGTAAATGAAACCACCAATAAAAGAAGCATCTGTTTGATTTACAATATTAACATTTTCAACCTGGATGTTTTTTAATTCGCCATGTAAATACCTTATAACTGAATTATTTGAGTCTATATTAATATTTGAAATAACATGATTATTACCATCAATAATTCCATAAATAGATAATAAACATATCGTATTGCCCTCATTTATAAAGTCCAAATCCGACATTAACATATAGTTTTCTGCATTAGAATTTGCTATGCCTTTCCAATCTTGTATATTCCATATTTCATTATATAAATCAACATTTATTACTCTTTCTCCTTCTTCGTATCTCCTAGTATAACTACTATTAAATGCACCCCTTGTACTTATGCTTATTACATCATAATTTGATACGCATACGGTTGGATTTTTTAATTCTGTTATAACTTTGCTTTTACCATCGTTATATTCTTGTGATATAATCTCCACGTCTATATTTTCTATTTGTATATTGCTTATTGTTTGTGCTGATGGATTATTTACACTAAATTCTACTTTTACCGATTTTGCCTCTTGTTCTAGTATTTTTGTTGATAAAATATCTGGAAGATCTGCATCTTCTACTTCAGGTAATTCTATATAATCTTGCCTTGGCATTACATAAGGCATATTAACCCAAGGAAAATATCCTAAACCTACTAATTCATCTACAATAAAAGCTCCCTCTGTATTTAATAACTGATTTTGAAATTCTACATCCCATAATGATAATTTATTTCCTTTTATATGATATTCATTAGTAAAAATCTCATCTGCAAAATAATAATTGTTAGAAACATTTCCACTGCTAAAATAATACACATTTGGTCCCAAATTCAAATTATAATGACTATTTACGCCTAAAGAATAAACATTATTCACACTTGCATTATCATAATTAGTTACAATTAAATTAGCACTATTTTCAGCTCCTGAGTACTCCAATATATCGACATTTACCAAGCAAAATATATTGCTAACACTAGCATTTCCGACTATTACTTAATAATAATGGAGAAATATTTCTGTCATTATTACTTGATTTTCCTGAAGTTGCTTTTATATTTTCTCCATAAATATATCCATTTTTTATAATTCCATTATTTATATGAACAGCTGATAGATTATATGAAGCATATATAGGCACTTTATAATTAATTATAAAGTTCTCTATAGTTCCTATATTTTCATTTACGTAAATCAAATAATTATTTACATTTTTCTCATTAGTTCCTTCTATTAGATTAATTTGAATATTTCTAATAGTGCCATAATTTCGATATACAAGGAAACCATAACATGTTGAGGCAATTTCATTATCATATTTTACATCGTAGACCATATTCTCTATAATACCTCGATCTCCTATCATTCCAAACAAACTAATATTAGAACTAGTTTTTCTTCCTCTTGTTATTGTATGTCCATTGAAGTTCAAGTGCCCTTGAAACACCAATCTAAAATCATCAGAATCATTTCGATATCCGAATGAATAATTAATTTCTTCATCCGAAAAATCTATATCCTCTAACACTATATACTCTCCATATGGTTGAATTTTCAAGAAATCTTCCTTGCCTGTTATTCCTTTGATTTCAGTTTTTTCTTCTATTTCTACACTTTGTGAATCTAAAGTATAATATCTATCTCTTATTTTTACCAACAATTCTATTTCATATGTTGCATTTTCTTCTATTTCATAAGATTTACTCGCATTATCTACTATATTATCCTCGTTAATTTCTACATATCTAATTTCTTGAATTTGTTCTCCATTCTGATATAAGCGTATATAATAATCATTAGTAGTAATTTCATCTCTTAGATCTTGTAAATTAACATTTACATTCGCATTTAAAATATATCTAAATTCTTCATAGTTTGTTTTATTTTTTCCAAGTTCTACTTGCAATTCTTGAATTTCTACTCTACTATTACTATTTTGTATTTTAAATCCTACATAACCATCATCTTCTATAGTAAATGTAAAACTATATTCTTGCCATTCTTTATTTAAATTACTTATCTGTTCTATGCTTTTTTCTCCATTTATAATATATATATTAGTTGCGATATTCGTATACCTAGCTTTAAAGCTAATCGTTATTTCCTTTCCTATATATTTAGATAAATCATAAAGATAATTTCTGTTTGAAGCACTTCCCTTCGAATCAAAGTTCAATATTTTTTCTTCCTCATCATATTCTAAACCATAATATGCACCTCTTATATTAAAGCATTCAGCAAACCAATTTACCTTTGATGATACATCTATTAGATTTTTGTTTGTTCCTGCCCTCTCTATTGATAGCAAATCCAATTTTCCACTTATTCCTGCTTCTGTATATATTTCTATTTCTTTTAATATATAGTCTGCTTCATATGTTTCATCTGTACTACCTTCGTTGTACTGTGGTGCATAGATTATTATTCTATATGTTGTATTCTCCTCTAGGTTTTCATATACTTTTCTTTCATAATCTCCATTTGTACCCATTTCACTTAAGTTTACTAACTTATTGTCTGGATTTCTTACTTCTATTCTTACGTTATTTGTTAAAATTGCATTATCTATATCTTCTACTCTAATATCAAAATCAATCATATCTCCTATTACAAATTGATTCCTTATTTGTACTTCTGCTGGCATTTTTAATGTTATTACTTCATTTAAGTTTTGCTTATCTTCTATTACTTCTTCTACACTACCTTGTTTTACTGTTGTTATTACATCTATTTTATATTTTGTATTTGAGGTCAGTTGATCTATGTTTATTTCAACTTCTTCTGCTACTTTTAATTGTTCTACTTCTTCTTTTGTTAATGTTATTTTTTGTATTTCTTGCTCTTGTTGTTCTTCTGTATAAATATCTTCATTGTTTATATTTTTACCTTGATCATATATTACTACTTCTACTTTATCTAATATTGCTATTAATCTTGCATCTGTTTGATTCTCATCTATACTTATTCCTAGCTTTATTTCATTTTGTGTTACTTCTTTATCATCTATTTTTACTTGCATATATCCTAATGATGCTATTGGTCTTGTTACAAAACTTCCTCTTCCTAGTTCTTGATTTATCTGCTTTCCATCTCCATTATCTAAATCATAATCTCCATATATTATTATTTGATAATATCCATTTGGATCTAAGTCTGTAAATACTAATGTCTCTGTTTCTTTCGTTAATTGTCCTTCTTTTACTTTATCTCCACTTTGATTTATTATTTCATATCTATAGTTTTCTAATGTTACATTATCTTTGTTTGTTAGTTTTACTTCTAAATTTACTTCTGTTACATCTTGTTTGGTTGCTCTTATACTGCTACTTGGTGCTTGTTTTGATGTTATTGTTTCTCCTGTATTATTTATCTCTTTTAACTCATTTCCAAATTTATCAAATGCTGTTATCTCATATTTTATCCTACTATTTGAATCTATTGTTTCACTTGTTTGATATGTTATCTCTTCTCCTAATTTTATTTGGTTTACCTGGTCATTTGTTAACCTATATTCTATTCCATCTATTTCTAATTGTAATCTTGATATTCCTTTTATTACTTCTTCGTTAATATCATTATTTATTTTTAAATGTATTAGTTCTATTTTATTTGAATATATTTCTCCATTTTCAAAGCTAAAATCTACTGTTCCTAATGTATCTATTGATTTCGTTGTTACTGATCCTGTATAAAATTCTTCTTCTATTTCTACTTCTGATTCATCATTGTAATATACTATCCCTACTATTTCATATTCTGTATCTGGCTGTAATCCTGTTATCTCTAATTCTCCTGTTTGTGTTGCCTGTACTCTTCTATTCAATCTTCCATCTAAGCTTATCTCAAATATTACTCCTCTTGTTATAACTCCTGCTCTATCTATTACACTTAAGTTCGTTCTTATTGTATATACTTCTGATTCAAAATCTGTACAGCTTACTTCTGGTTTTGCCCACATTCCTTCTTGCCATTCTTCTTCTGTTTCATTATTAGTTGTATTATCATTGTTTTCTTCCGTTTGTGTTTCATTATCTACAGTATTATTTTCGACTGTTTCATTTAGTGTATTTACTTTATCATTGTTATTTGTATTTTCTTCACTTTGTATTAATCCTAATCTTTCTAAAAATACTCTATATGTTAATGTCTCTCCATTTACTTCTATTTCTGAATTATTATCTATATCACTAATTCTTTTATATTCCATATATCCATCTTGCATTTCATAGTAAGTTACTGCTTCTTCTGTAAAATATATATTGCTATATTCTTTTATTTCATATTCATTTGTTGCTGTTTTGATCTTTATTGCTTGTACATTTGTATAGATCTCATCTTCACTCTTTAGGAATATATACTTATTTCCATCTGCTCTTGTTAGATCATTGCCATTGTACATTACTCCACCTGTTAGCATAAACTCTGGATATCCTTCTACTTCTTCATAATTTACTGTTATTAGTTTTGTATTCCTTGATATATTAAATATTGTATTTCCTTCATTTATATACATAGGATAGTTAATATCTACTTCTTTTTTATCATCTTCTCCTATGTAATATGAATTTAATCTTTTATATAGCAGATCATTCTCTTTTACTTCTACTAAGTTTAAATATTGCTCTATATTTGATATTTCGCTACTCTTTAAGTTCTCTGCCATTGTTTTTCCTTCTATAGCATATCCACTATATGTTATTATTTGTTCTGGTGAATATCTTAAAAACACATAATAAATTACAGCAATAATTATTATCATTGCTATTAATCCTATTAGTATAAACATTGGCATGTTTTTTGTATTTCTTCCTTTTATCTTATTGTTTCTTAATTTTTGTTTTTGCATATTCCTAATCAATCCTTTCTGCTTTTGCATATTTTTATCGTTTTATTTTCTTTTTGCTTTGTTTATTTTTTTCACACAAAAAGGACAGACTATATTCGCATAAATATCTTCTTTAAGATATTCATGTGATAGTCCATCCTTCTTCTATCTATATTTTCTTTATTATTCTCTATATTTTTTTGTACGACAAATAATATGCTTCTGCAGAAGCATTCATTAATTAAAAGTACTCTCTCTCTCTCTCTCTCTCTCTCTCTCTAGAGCCCCAAGGGTTTGCTATTTTTATCATTTTTCGCAATCTTCCTTTCTTTTTTCATTTGGTTTTTTCTTAGAAAATACTGCATTACGCGGTATTTTCATCTATTTGTTTTTCTGTTTTTTGGTCTGATCACAAAATCATTATATCACATTTATTTTATATTGTAACACTTTTTTTATTATAATTTTTAAATTTATTACTAAAACATCATGCTACTTTTTCAGTATAATTAATTACCGTAATTTCTGTAATAGAGTTTCTTACAGAGTTTACTAATTTTTCTAATTGTTTTGCCACCTCATTACTATAAGATACTTCTCCACATTGTCTACATACTTGTGATGGCACATTTCTAATAATAATAATACAATTATCTAATTCAACCATAAATGTTGTATTTTTATTTTCTAATTTTCCTTTACACATAAAACAATTCATATTTATTTTTTCTCCTTTCTTGTCTTCCAATCATTTTCCCACTCTATACTATCTGGATAATATGCTGTAATAATCCATAATTCTTCTCCGTTTGATCCACATACTATATGTATTACTGTATTATTTAAATTTATTCCATAAATCAAACAACTTGGATATGGATAAGAATCTTCATATTCTTCTATTATCTCACCATTTAAAATTGCTTTTTTCACATCATCTTGTGTAATATTTCTTTGCAATAATCTAATTATCACATGATTAGTCCATCTAATTTTTTCGTTCTTTACTAATTGTTGTATTTTATTTATATCTAGTTTGTCCATAAGCACCTCTCAAATTCAATCTATTTATATCTTAACATATATAAAATAAAATTTCTATATTAGATTTAAATTTATATTAATTATTCTATTAGTAATTTTTTCCTATATAAATAAAAAAAAGAATATTAAGCCAAATAAATAACTTAATATTCTTTGTATAATATATCAAATACTACTTTTTGTCTAAGTCGTATAATTATTTTTTTGTATTATTTCTATATATTAATTTTCTTAATATAATTAATGAAATTATTGCTATGCCAATTATTGAAACAACTATTATCGCTCCATTTACTTTTGTCCCTGTTTCTTCTTCTTTCTCATAATTATATATACTTTCTAATCCATTTTCTTTTATCTTTTCTGTTTCTGATACAGGATCTTCTTCTATTCCTTCTAATATTTCAGTTTCGCTATATACTTCATATTCTCCTGTCTCTCCATTGTATACTGTTATATAGCTTTCTTCATTTTTATTGGCTGTATTATTTGTAATACTTGAATTTATATTGTTTGTAATTATGTTATTAATACTTTCAACAGAATTATTTGTGTCAGCATTATTGGTATTTTCTTCTACTTCATTTAATACTTCTTCTATTGGCATTTCTGTTAGTTTTGCTATTAGAGCTTTGCTTCTTGCATATTCAGATTGCTTATCTTCATAATCACTCCATATACTATTTATACTTCCTGTTATGTAATTTGCTAATCCTGAATCTGCTTGTTCTTCTGTTTCATATATTACATTTCCGTTTACATAGTTAAACACTATTACTTTTCCTGTGTTATATATAACCATCATATCTGTATTTTCTGCATTACTATTTTGTACTATTTGTTTTATATTCCTACTTAAGAAATTATTTGGATATTGTAACTGTTCTTTTAGATCTACTATTTCTCCACTATTTGTTAATATTGTTTGATATTCTTTGTCATTGTATTGATCTACTATGTAATTGTCTATTTTCATATCCAAGTCATTTGAAATAGCTGATAGCTTTCCGCTTCTCACATTATATATCTGTGATTTTATATTTCCATCTATCTTACTATATGTTCCATATACTTCTATGCTACTTCCTTTATATTCATATGTATGTAATGGTTCTGAAGCTTCTTCTAATTTTACTTCTGTTATATTTGAATTTACTATTTCATTTGTTGCTAAATCAATAGCTTGTCCACTTGTATTTAAAGCATATCCTTCGTATACATTTACATATTCTCCTGACTGTAGCTCACCATTTATGTATAAGTTCTTTCCTATTAAATATGCATAATTATCTCCGACTAAGCTTATTTCACTTCTTATTTCAGATGGATTTATTGTAATTGTTTCATCATCTATTCCATTTGTTACAACTATCTCTAATATATCAATGAAGTTATATTCAAAAGTATATGTTTTTTCAGTTAAATCAATAGTGTCTATTTCCGAACCATTTATATAACATGTAAAACTTGTATTATCTGTAATATTACTAAAATCTATATTTATTTCATTTATTGATATTGGATATACTATTATTTCTGGTAATGCTTCTATATTTTGAGTTGATATACTGTTTTCACTAGTATCTGCTTCATTATCGTTTTTATTGTCTAAACTATTTAAATCTACAATTTCTGGATCTGTTGGCAAATCTATTCCTTCAACATCTGTTATATTAGTTGGTATTGGATATTTATTATTTTTCAATGATTCATAATTAAAAGTTTCTCCCCAGCTTAATTTACTTCTATATGTTGATTCTAGTTTTAAATCTTCTTCTACTAAATATTGTTTTTCTTCATATGTATCATTACTTGCATATACATAATCTCCATTAATTTGACTATATTTATATACATATGTATTTGTTATTGATGAATTATTCGTTTTCGCTCCTCCTACTCCCATCGACACACTTTCTGTATCTTCACTTTCTATATATGCATGAACATAATTATTTATATAAAATCCTAAGTCTGATAACAAATCCTTAGAAACATCGCCAACTAATCCACCAACTTTTGTTGGAGCGCTTATATTAGAATTTAATACACTATTATTATTCATACGTATAAGATATAAAACTTCTGTCATATCAGTATTATCGATATATCCCAAAATACCTCCTGCTGTATGAAGAGTTGCATTTACTTCTGCATTTACTGTACAGTAAATAAGATTTCCATCACGAATCTCTCCCACTAATCCGCCGACTTTGCTTCTTCCCTCTACTTTTGTATTTTCTACGTAACACCTCTCTGGAGCATGAATACCATTACCAAATGCATCGTACCCTGCAACTCCCCCTACAGAATTTCCTAAGGAAACCACTTCACAATTTATTACCCTTGCTCTCCAAATTCTGTAGCTTAAACTTCCAAGAACTCCTCCTACATTATCTGAATCCGTGGTTGCACCATATATTTTAGAATTTTTTATCAAAACGTCTTCTTCATACGATTCACTATAACCGTTAAGACCACCTATCTCACTACCACTTCCAGTTATTGTACAATTAATTATTGTATTATTATTACACCTATAAGCATCTGTAACATATTTTCTACCAGCCATTCCACCAACATAACTCGTACCATTTATATTTGTGTTGGTTACATTATTGTTGGTTAAACCAATTTCATGGCTGTATCCAGTTATACCTCCAACAAATTGATTACCGGTAATATCAGAATTGGTTATATTTATATTTTTTTGTTCAACCACTGAATCATTTCTACAATAGCCAAATACACCTCCTGCGTAATTTCCAGAAGAAATTACTTCTATATTATCTAAAAATATATTTAAAGTTTCATACCCTCCGTAGCCTGCCAAAGTACCGTACATAATTATTACCTTTTATAATAACATTATCTATGGTTATATTTTCAGTATTGTTTCCCTGAATCAGTCCAAAAAGTCCAACTCTATCTATGCTACTAGCATCTACCTCTATATTATTAAAATTTAAATTTTTTATTGTTCCATCAATTGTTGCAATCACTCCACAATATGTTCCCCAACTTTTTGAATTTTTTAACTTTATGTTTTCAAATCCTATATTTTTTATGCTTGTTTTTACATTTTGTATTAATCCTGTGTTAGCTTCATTAAATTCCAATGATATATTTTTTAATGTATATATATTATTTTCTGCTTCTAACCTATTTACTATTATATTGTTTTTTACATTAGTCCTTCCACTAAAGTCTATATCAGCCATTAACCTATAATTTTGATATGTTCCTTCTTCTATAGATTGCCAATCTTCATATGTATATAGTTCTTTATAGAATTGTACCTTTACTTCAGCTTCTACTTCTTTTATTTGTTCTTCTTCGGCATCATTTGTTTTATATTTTATTTCTGTTAATTTATAACTATCATAATATCTTTCTGGAGTTGCTCTTAATGTTATACTTGTTATTCCATTTTGTGTTATATTTCTTGTCATTGTACTTATCATATCTTCTATTGTTATTCCTGTTATTTCTACTTCATTTGGATTATTTATTCTTACAGTTACTTCTGCTTCTGTTGTATTTGGCTTACTTGCCTCTGTACTTTTTATTTCTAATTTAACCCCTTCTTCTGCATTTTTGTCTAAATAAATATCTTCTTGATTTGGTAGCAATTCTGAACCTTCTGTATTATATAGTTTTGGAAGTATTCCTTCTTCTTTTTTGTCATAGTTATAACTATCACCTAATTCTAAATTTAATGTTTCTTCTCTATTTAATAGTGTTGCACCCTTTTTATCATCTGTAATGTATCCATTTAGTAATTGATTTTCATAAGCAAAGTTTGAATTAACAGTATTTTCTTTATTACCGACAATTCTATTTAAATAATTTAATCCTGATGTAGTATATAAGTTTCCTATACTTAGATTATCCATTATATTGTTTTCTAGTTCTCCTGTAATATTTCCTACAATTCCTCCTATATCTGCAGATTCAGTAGAAATATTTACTACTGTATAGCAACCCTCTACTCTTCCGGTGTACGAAAATGATCCAACTATCCCACCTACATTACTACTTTTAGAAATTATTTTTCCCTCAGCATAACAATTCGCAATACTAGATGAATTAGTTGAAAGACCAGCAATTCCACCAATCGCGGGATTTATTGCATTTGTACAAGTAAAGTTAATATTTTGAACAAAACAATTTGAAATGCTCGTCATACTTATATTTCCTGCAATTCCTCCTACGCTTAAAGAGTTTAATGTATCGTTTTCAGTTATTAGCTCAAAATTATTAACTGAACAATTACTAACAACAGAACCAGAGGCATATCCCACCAAACCTCCAACATAGCCTAATTCATTCTTAACAATCTTAATATTATTCATATGTAGATTGTCTAAAGATGAACCAGAATGAAGTTCAGCCACAAGTCCTCCGTTACTAGAAGTTTCTTGATTATAATTATTAATATAGATATTTTTTAGTGTTCCATATAATGCATTTATAAATGACATACCATCTGTTAAATATATGTTTGATATACTATGATCGTTTCCATTTATTATTCCACTAACATTAGATAAAACTATATCATCACCTTCATTAATAAAATCCAAATCAGTCATCAACATATAATTTTCAGTTGGAGAATCTTTTATTGCTTTCCAATCAGCAACGCTCCATATTTCATTGTATAACTCGACATTTAATACTCTTTCTCCCTCTTCATATTCTCTTGTATAAGTACTATTAAAAGCTCCTATTGTACTTATACTTAAAACATTATAACTTGATACACATATTTTAGGATTTTTTAAATCTGCTATTACTGTACTTTTTCCATCCCTATATTCTTGTGATAATATCTCAACATCTATATTTTCTATTTGTATATTACTTATATTTTCTGATGATGGATTATTTACACTAAATTCAACCTTTACTGTATCTGAACCTTGTTCTAAAACTTTAGTTGAAAGTATATCTGGCAAATCGCTATCAGCAACTTCTGGTAGTTCTATATATTCTTGTGTTGGCATTACATCTGGCATATTAATCCAAGGATAATATCCTTCATCTACTAATTCATCTACAATGAAAGCATCCTCACTATTTATTAATTGGTTTTGAAACTCGGAATCCCATAATGATAATTTATTTCCTTTTGTTTCTAATTCACTTGTAAATATTTCGTCTGTGAAATAATAATTATTATATATTTTTTTAGAGGTTTTATTATAAATATTAGGTCCTGCTGTCAAGTCAGTATCTCCAGCCCCAATTCCAACAGAGTAAACATTTTGTGTCGTTGCATTACCATTATTTAAATTTACAATATTTCCCAAATACTTTTTCTTATTTGTATTTCCAATTAAATCAATATTAATTAAAGAATATACATTTTCTATTAATGCTGTTCTTGTATTATTAAAAACTAATAGTCCTATAATATTACTATTTCCAGATACCATTTTAATATTTTCACCATATATGTAACCATTTTTTATAATTCCATAATTTTGGGTAACTAATACAGAATTCTGCGTATAATTTCCATTTACATAAATTGATTCTTCAAAATTAACAATAAAATTTTCTATTGTTCCATAATTTCTATAACAAAAATACTGATAAAAAATATTGGCCATATCATTTGCTTCTACTATATTCAATTGAATATTCTTTATAGTTCCAAAATTAACGTATGTAATAGGCTTAAACTGCTCTATGGCTTTAGAATTGTCCATTCTTATATCCATTACTAAATTCTCTAGTATTCCATCTTCTCCTAAATAATAAATTATTGTGCTATATGAATTTGAGTTTAAATATACTGTTTTACCATTAAAATTTATTACACCATTAAAATGCATATTAGAATGTCCAAATCTATATGTACTAGTTCTTGTACTTGGCACATTAGTTAGATCAATATCTTGTAACACAATATATGTTCCATATGGCTGTATTTTTAGATATTCATTTAAACTTGATATTCCTTTTATTTCTGTTTCACCCTCTGTAGAAAATTCTTGCGAATCCAACTCATAGTATCTATCTGAAATTTTAACTACTAATTCTATTTTATATGTTGCATCTGTATCTACTTCATATGATTTTATTATATTTTCTACTTTGTTATCTTCTCCTAATTCTTCATATCTTATTTCTTGTACCTGTTCATCATTTTTGTATATACGTACATAGTAGTCATTTGTTGTTATTTCATTTCTTACATCATTAACTGATATATTTACATTGGCGTTATATGTATATTTAAATTCTTCATACTCTGTTTTTGTATTTCCTAGTTCTATTTGTAAATCTTGTATCTCTACTGTTCCTTCTGTAGGTACATTTAACTGAAATCCAACATATCCTGACTCATTTACTGTAAATGTTTTACTATATTCTTTCCATTCATTTGTTAAATCGTATATATTCATGAAACCTGTACCTAAATCACTAGTAAAATCAGATGTGTTTTTTTGGAATAACCACATTGCTATTGAGTTATCGCTCTTTGCTTTAAAACTTATTGTTACTTCCTGTCCAATATAGCTTGTTAAATCATAATAATATCTTGGATACTGTGTGTTTGAATCTCCCAATAGTAATGTTTTTGATTCTTCATTATAATTTATTCCATAATATACATATGTATTAAAACATTTTTGATACCAATTTATCTTTGATGATACATCTACTAAGTTTTTTCCTGATGGTGTCTTTTCCAGTGAAAGTAAATCTAGTTTTCCACTTATTCCTGCTTCTGTAACAATCTTTATTTCTTTTAATATGTAATCTGCATTATATGTTTCATCAGTACTACCTTCATTGTATTGAGGTGCATAAACTATAATTCTATATGTTGTATTTGGCTCTAGATTTTCATATGTTTTTCTCTGATAATCTCCATTTGTTGGCATTTCACTTAAGTCAACTAATTTATTTTCTTCATCTCTTACTTCTATTCTTACACTATTTGTTAAAACTGCATTATCTGGATCTTCTACTCTTATGTCTAAATCAATCATATCTCCTATTACAAATTGATTTCTTATTTGTACTTCTGCTGGCATTTTTAGTGTTATTATTTCACTTAAGTTTTGTTTATCTTCTACTATTTCTTCTACACTACCCTGTTTTACTGTAGTTATTACATCTATTCTATATATTGTATTTGATGTTAATTGATCTAAGTTTATCTCAACTTCTTCTGCTGTTTTTAGAAGTTCAACCTCTTCGCTTGTTAAAGTAATTCTTTTTATCTCATTATCTGTTTGTTCTTCTGTTTCACTATTATCTTGATTTATGTTCTTTCCTTCATCATATATAATTATTTCTACTTTATCTAATATTGCTATTAATCTTGCATCCGTTTGATTTGCATCTATACTTATGCTTAGTGTCATCTCGTTTTGTGTTACTTCTTTATCATCTATTTTTACTTGCATATATCCTAGTGATGCTAGTGGTCTTGTTACAAAACTTCCTCTTCCTAATTCTTGATTTATCTGCTTTCCATCACCGTTTTCTAGATCGTAGTCACCATAAATAATTATTTGGTAATATCCATTTGGATCTAAATTATTAAATATTAATGTTGTTGTTACATCTTGATTTAGTGTTCCTTCTTTTACTTTATCTCCACTTTGATTAATTACTTCAAATCTATAATTTTCTAATGTTACATTATCTTTATTTGTTAATGATACCTCTAACTCTACTTCTGTTACATCTTGTTTTGTTGCTCTTATTGATGCTGTTGGCTTTTGCTTTGATGTTATTGTTTCTCCTGTATTATTTATCTCTTTTAGCTCATTTCCAAACTTATCAAATGCTGTTATCTCATATTTAATTGTACTATTTGAGTCTATTGTCTCACTTGTTTGATATGTTATCTCTTCTCCTGCTTTTATACTATTTACTTCATCATTTGATAATCTATATTCTATTCCATCTATTTCTACTTGTAATCTTGATATTCCTTTTATTACTTCTTCATTAGTGTCATTATTTATCTTTAAATGTATTAGTTCTATCTTATTTGAATAGATTTCTCCATTTTCAAAACTAAAATCTATTGTTCCTAATGTATCAATCGATTTTGTTGTGACTGTTCCTGTATAGAATTCTTCTTCTACTTCTACTCCTGATTCATTATTGTAATATACTATTCCTACTATTTCATAAGTTGTATCTGGTTGTAAACCTGTTATTTCAAGTTCTCCAGTTTTAGTCGCTTGAACTCTTCTATTTAGTCTTCCATCTAGACTTATCTCAAATATTACTCCTCTTGTTATAACTCCTGCTCTATCTGTTACTGTTAGATTTGTCCTTATTGTATATACATCACTTTCAAAATCTGTGCAGCTTACTTCTGGTTTTGCCCACATTCCTTCTTGCCATTCGTTTGTTGTTTCATTAGTTGTATTGTTATTATTTTCTTCCTCTGTTTGTGTCTCATTATTTACTATATTTGTTTCTTCTATTTCATTTACTTCTTCATCTTGATTATTATTTACATTTTGTTCTTCTGATTGAATAACTCCTAATTTCTCTAAAAATGTTTTATATGTTAGAGTTTCTCCTTTAATTGTTATTTCTGAATTATTATCTATATCTGTAATTTTTTTATATTGCATATATCCGTCTTGCATTTCATAATATGTAATTGCATCTTCTGTAAAGTAAATATTACTATACTCTTTTATCTCATATTCATTGCTAGCTGTTTGTATATTTATTTTTTGTACATTAGTATATATATCATCTTCAGATTTTATAAATAGATACTGATTTCCATCTGCTCTTGTTAAGTCTCCTCCATTATACATTACTCCCCCTGTTAGCATAAACTCTGGATATCCTTCTACTTCTTCATAATTTACTGTTATTAGTTTTGTATTCCTTGATATATTAAATATTGTATTTCCTTCATTTATGTACATTGGATAATTTATATCTACTTCTTTTTTATCATCTTCTCCTATGTAATATGAATTTAATCTTTTATATAACAGGTCATTCTCTTTTACTTCTATTAAGTTTAAATATTGCTCTATATTTGATATTTCACTACTCTTTAAATTCTCTGCCATCGTTTTTCCTTCTATAGCATATCCACTATATGTTATTATCTGTTCTGGTGAATATCTTAAAAATACATAGTAAATTACTGCAATAATTATTATCATTGCTATTAATCCTATTAGTATAAACATTGGCATATTTTTTGTATTTCTTCCTTTTATCTTATTGTTTCTTAGTTTTTGTTTTTGCATATTCCTAACCAATCCTTTCTGCTTTTGCATATTTTTATCGTTTTATTTTCTAATTTTTCTTACTTTGTTTATTTTTTTGCACACAAAAAGGACAGACTATATTCGCATAAATATCTTTTTTAACATATCTATACTATAGTCCATCCTTGTTCTTTCTATATTTTCTTTTTTATTTTCTATTTCTTTTGCACTTTTTACTTGTGCTTTATTTACTACTTCTTTTTCAGGTACGACAAATAATATGCTTTTTGCAAAGCATCTATTCTTTAAAAGTACTCTCTCTCTCTCTCTCTCTCTCTCTCTAGAGCCCCAAGGGTTTGCTATTTTTATCATTTTCTTTTAATCTTCCTTTCTTTTTTCATTTGGTCTTTTCATAGAAAATACTGGTTTTTCTAGTATTTTACTTATTCTATTCATTGTGTCTTTTAGACTTTGTACATTCTACATTTTTTAATTTTTTAGGTCTTGTAGACCTTTAATTTTTTGATTTATTATCTTTTATTTCTCAATTAAATTTAATATATATTTCAAATTATTTAATTGCTAGTTATTTTTTTAGTAGTTATTTTTCTATTTAGCTATTATTTAATTTCTAATATAATTGCAAATTTATTATATCATAACTTATTTATATTGTACCATTATTTTTTATTTTTTTATATAGTTTTTTATTAGAAATTTTTTCCTGGATTAATTTAATCTATTATTATTTTTTTCTGTTCTAACAGAAAAAAACAACATTAGTTCTCCTGACTATAATGTGGAAGTTCTAAGATCAATAACTATTATAACCTTTTTTCTTAATAGAACTTAAAGAAATTTTCTATCAGATAAAAATAAATATATAATAATAGATAATGAACAAAAAAATAAAACACATAGTTTTTATATTCATTTTTCTATGCGTTTTAATTTTCTATTTTTTAACTTTTTATTTATTGATTTTATAATTTTAATCTAGACTAAAAGTTTGAATTTCATCGAATTTTTTTAATAAAAGTTGTTCTTTGTCTCCATACTTAATAGTATCTAAACTAACATTTATAGAATAATCATCTGTCTCAACTATACCATAACTATCTGTTTCGATAATTTGGTATTCATCTTTTTCTTTATTATATATTTCTATACTTGAACCATTATATGCACAAACATAAGATAATGGTGTTAGCTTATATTCTTCATCATCTATTGTTAATGTAGCATTACTCAAAAAGAAATATAAATTTGATCCATCAAATATGAAGCTTTGTGGTAATTCTTTTATCTTATCACGATATTCTAAATAAGCTATACCACTTTCTAATTGAACATCTGAAAATCTATTAATTTTATATACTTGTCCATTATCTGTTGGAACAACTAATTCCATATTTGCTGGGAATAAAGCTTTATTTTCATCATCCTGATAATATAAAGGGGTAGAATCTAATTGTATGTTCATATCCGTTGTAGTAAGTTCAGTTATTTCTCCTTTATTTGTTATTTTCATAGCACCTTCATAAGAAATCTTTCTACCACCAATATATTGATAGAAATTATAGTTCTCTATATAGTCTGTATTTAGTCTTGAGATATACATTCCAATAGCAACTATTGCTACTAATAATATTAAAACTAACAATAGTCTAAATACGACTTCTTTTTTTCCTGCTTTGCTTTCTTTCTTAGCTTCTCTTCTTGCAGTTTTCTTATTCACTCTTTTCTTATTTTCTTTGTTATCTACTCTCATATCTTTAAATAGCCTTCCTTTCTAAGCATTTTTAGGTATTAACATTTTTAGGTGCAATCTCCTCATTTTTTACGTTCTTTTTATTTTTATTTGCTTTACTATTTTTCTTTTTCTCTTTTTCTTCTATGGAATTTATTTTTGTTCTTTTTACTAAATCTTCAAATCCTTTTAAGAAGAAATAAATTGCATAAAGAATAATAAATACTGTTAATACAATAATTATTTGGCTTATATACATTTCATTACTTACTTCTAATTGGTAGCCTTTTAATACATTTATTAAGTATATGAAAATAATCTGTGCAAATGTATTTATTGCTTCAAATACTATTTTTTTAGGGTTTAGGAATATGTATACAATATCTACAACTAATATTAGTGCTAGACTTATTAATATTACATCTGTATATGTAAGTGCAGAATATATAATGCAGAACAATCTAATTGTTATTGCACATAAAGTTAAAATTTGATAATTTGAAAATCCTGTAAGAAGTCCAATATATGCAACTCTCTTTTTATGTATATCAAATTTTTGTAGCATTATATAGATAGCTATTGCAATCACAAGCATAAACCCTAAAAATATTGCCAATTCTTTTAAATTTAAATTAATATTATATATTGTTCTTTGTAACATTTTACCCTCTTTAACTTTTGTATTATTTACTTAATTTATCCTTATTATTCATCTCTTAGGAATAAATTAAATTGATTATGTTTATGAATATAATATCCAACAATATTTTGTAACTTAATTGTCTCTTTTAGTCTTTCTATTTCTATGTCTCCTCTAATTTCTCCAATAACTGGTAGGTAATCTTTTAATATTATTAAATTATATTTTTTACTTAAAATACGTATAAATTGAACATCATCATACTCTACTAATCCATTTTTCATACTTAGTACTTTTACAATTATACTCCCCTGATCTTCAGTTAGTTTACTATTGTTGCTGTTGTTCAACTGGTTCTTTTTCTCTACTTTCTCCATTCAATTTACCTCTAAATAATAATTTTTCCTCATCTATATCATCATAGACACCATTTAAAATATCTTCAACATCTTGAAGTGTATCTTCTATATCTACCATTTCACCAGGAATACCTGTATAGTTTTCAGATACGAATAATGGTTGTGTAAAATAGTTTCTAAGTTTTCTAGATCTGTAGAATATTAATTTATCTTCTTCAGAAAGTTCATCAATACCAAGAACAGCTATAATTTCTTCTAATTCTTCATATCTTGATAAGTATTTTAATGTTTCTTGTACTAAGTCATAATGTCTTTTTCCTATTTTTTCTGGATCAATTGCTTTACTAGAAGATTTAAACACATTTATTGCTGGATAAAGTCCTTTTTCTGCAACTTTTCTGTCTAGAACAATTTGACCATCTAAGTGTGTAGTAATAGATTGAACAGCATCATCTGTTATATCATCAGCTGGAATATATATTGCTTGGAATGAAGTAATAGATCCTGTTTCTGTTGAATTGATTCTCTCTTCCACTTCACTAATATCTGAAGCCATTGTTGTTGGATAACCATTTTCGATTGGGATTCTTTTAAGTTCTGTAGAAATTTCTGATTTTGCTTGTATGAAACGGTATATATTATCTATAAATAATAATACGTCTTGTCCTTTTTGGTCTCTTAGGAATTCTGCTGATGTAAGTCCTGAATATATTGCTTTAGATCTAGCACATGGTGATTCACCCATTTGTCCAAATACCATACTCATTTTATCTAGTAAATCATCTGCTTTCATATCATCATATAATTCTTTTCCTTCACGAGAACGTTCACCAATTCCTATAAAGATTGCATTTGATTTAAATTTCTTATATACATTGTTTATAAGCTCTTTTATTAATACAGTTTTTCCAACACCTGCACCACCAAGTAATCCCATTTTGTATCCTTTTTGTAATGGTGCAAAGAAATCAATAACTTTAATTCCTGTCCATAAAGGATTATTTTTTATTGATATTTCTGCTACAGATAGTTTTCTTTCATATACATTTTTTGTAGCTTCTGATTTTTCTTTTTTACCATCTATTCCTACTCCAAATGAATTATATATTCTTCCTAATATTTTAGGAGAGTATTCCATTTGAAGTCCACCTTCTTTAAGTCCAACTTCTAAACCTTTTCTTAATCCATTTACTCTTTTAAATGGTAACAAGCTTGCAATATTTTCTTCCAATTCTACAACTTCAAATTCATATTCTTGGTCATTATATTTACAAACCAAAATATCTCTTAGCTGTACATTATCATCCATTAATAATACTTTAACACTTAACTCTGATATACTAATTATTTTACCTACTACTTTCATCTTTAGCCTTCCTTATCTTTTATTCTTTTAATTTTATAAAGTTTTCTATAACTTTCTTAAAACTCTTTGCGTTTCTTTCTTTTCTGTATACTCTTAAGTCTTCCTCTTCTATTTCGTCAATTTTCTTTAAAGATTCTTTTGTTAGCATTTGTCTTGCGACATTTTCTGATGCATAACTATTTTCTGTAGCAACTCTAATTTCATAAGACAAATACATAGCAATTATATTTACTAATATATCATTAATGTCGCCCTCTATTGCAAAGTCCTCTTTGTGTGATTTAGTTTTGTATACTTCCTCTTCTATTGGCAAAATCTTTCTTTTTACAAGTTCTATTTTACTTACATTATAGTAATGATTATATATTAAGTTCATTTCACTAATTTTATTGTTAATAATTTTATCATAAATTATATCTTCAATTTGTTTAGTATTTTGTAAGTATTCTTCTTTTGTAAGGGCAAGAAGCACATTTTTTTTGCCATTAAGTATTTTTTTACCAATTATGATCTTATCGCTCTCTGTATCATTACGTGCTTCTGTATTTACATTTGAATTAAAATTGCCACAAAAGCCTAAATCATTTCCAATATATATGTTTAAAGGTTTCTGCTTTTTGTCTAACTTTAGCATCTTTTTGTCTAATATTAAATTTCTATTATTTAAAATATTGTCGACAAAGTCTGTTAAACCTTTTTCATAAGCAAAATATTTTTCAGCTCTACGTCTTGCTTTGTCTACCTTTAACAATGAGTGAAAATTCATTACTTTTACTACACTTTTAATTTTCATCTGTTTTTCCTTCCTGATTTACAATTGCTTCAAATCTTTCTATTATTTCTTCATTAGATAAAGGCATAAATTTAGGTTGATTTAAAGCTTCTTGTATTTGTTTACCTATTTTCATTTTGTTTCTTAACTCTTCTGTCATTTCATCCATGTTTGCAAGTTCATAAACTTCTTTAGTCTCTAGATAGCTTAAGAATGTTCTTCTTACCTCAGCTCCTAATTTTTTAATTTCTGGTTTTTGAACTGCACCACCAAGTCTAGAAACAGAGTTTCTATAGTTTATCGCAGGCTTATTTCCTTTTGCAAATTCTTTTTCCGACATAACGATTTGTCCATCTGTAATTGATATAATATTTGTAGAAATATAGTCTGTTATATCTCCACCTTTTGTTTCAACTATTGGAAGTATTGTAATTGAACCACCATTTTTATATTGGCATCCTTTTTCCAAAAGTCTTGCATGAAGATAGAAAATATCTGCAGGATAAGCTTCTCTACCAGGTGTTTTATTTGATACTAAGCTTATTTCTCTGTAAGTATCAGCATGTTTCTTTAAATCATCTATTACAACTATAACATCTTTTCCCATTTTCATATACTCTTCTGCAATAGAAAGTCCAACAAAAGGAATTAAACTTACTACAGGTTGTTTATCATCATTTGTTGCAACTACCATAGTTGTATATGAAAGTGCTCCTCTTTTTAATAATTCATTATATATTGTTTTTATTTCTTTTTTTGTTTTTCCAACTGCTATGTATATGCAAATTACATCATTTTCACTATTTGCTCTTTCTGAGCCTTGATTTACTATAGTATCTAAAGCTATTTGTGTTTTTCCTGTTTTCTTATCTCCAATTATTAATTGTCTTTGTCCTTTTCCTATTGGGTATATAAGATCTATACCAGCTATACCTGTAAGCATTGGTCTTTTTACTTCTCTACGATCCATAATTGGAATAGTATCATTTTCAATATTTATATATTCTATATTTTCAAATACTTTTCCTGATAATAAATCTGTTCCAAATATATCTACTATTCTTCCTATTGCTTGTTTTGCAAATACAGCTTTGAATGGTTCTCCTGTAGTTTTTACTATGTCTCCTATCTTTATTGGGGCATACTCTTTTACAATAGCTACTGTAACAGAGTTTTCATTTATTTGGTTTACATACCCCATTCCTTTTTCCCAAATAGTTACTTTTTCAAAATATGTTACATTTTCAAGTCCTGAAACCTCTATTATATAATCTTTTACTTTAATTACAGTTCCAGAATCAAAAATGTTTTCATTATTTTTTATCTGTTCTACTTTTTGATTAACTAAATCTTCTATATGTGTCCCCACAACTAAAATTTCTCCTTTCTCTAAATACTATAATCATACATTTTGCCTTTATAGTGTATTATTACACCTTCAGACATATTTCTATAATATCTAGTTTTTATGTTTTTTCCTAAGTTATCATAATTTAATGATTCATTTCCAACATATACATAGATTATTGGGTCATTCTTTTTAATCTTTTCTTCTAAAATTTTCAATAATTTAAGTACATCTAGTTTATTATTTTTAAAGTTTTTCTCTAATTGGATTATTTTATTTACCTGTGGCTTTATTACCTCAGAAACAATTTTATATTGATCTTCCTGTGATAAAGTAAGAAGTTCATAAATTGTTTCTGGAGTAAATTGTTTTCTAAAATCTACAAGTATCTTATATTTTTTCAAATCATTTTCTGTGCTCTTATGTTTTTCAATAAAATCCTTAATTGTTTTTTCGTTGTCAACTTGGAATTTCTTCTTAAGTTCTTTATAGTTATTGAAGAAAGAATCTTCTCTTAGCTGTGGTGTAGGTATGTCATAAGAAATTTGTTCTTTTTCCCTCATTCTCTTCTTAAAGCTTTTCATTTCTTTTAACTTTTTCTCTATTTCAGAACTAAATATTGTTTCAGTAAATGTTTCCTGATCAACTTTATTTAAGTTTTCTGTTTGTTCTTTAATCTTTTGTAGTCTAGATTGTTCTACAACCACAGTTCTAAGTTTTGCAAGTTCTTCTTCTTTTTCATCAATTAAGTAATTATATTCTTGTAGTTTTTCTATAAAATATATTTTAACTTTATGGTTAACTCTCTTTATAATGTTTTTAAATATAAAGAATGAAAAACCAATCATTATAATTACTATTATTATCGTTGGTAATATTAATTCTATCATAATTCACCTTCTATACAGCTAATGGATTATAGAAAAGTAATAAAAATACAAATGCGAATAATAAAAGTAAAAATATTGCTAAGATTATTAGTACTGTCATTACTGCGTGTACAATATCACTTTTTGTTTCTGGATTTCTACCTACAGCTTCTGCCACCTTTGATCCCAAAATTCCAATTCCTATTCCAAAGCCTAAAAACATAAGACCAATCATCAATCCTATTGAGTTTAAAGTTGCTACTAATATGTTTTCCATTTTTTCCTCCTTTTATCTAATAATTTTTCATTTTTGCTTGTACATCAACATTTACCCTGTTGCCATCATAAATTGCATTTTCTAATCTTATTACGATTTCGCTTCCATATTGATAATTAAAACTACTTGTCCATCCATTTGATGAAGTAGATGAACTAATGTCAACACTCTTTCTATCTATTTCATTTCCATCAACATATAGGACTATATCTGCTGAATCGAAAATATAATTAGAATCCATTTTTAAATTAAAGTAAATGTTTGATAAGCTTACTCTTGTAATAGAAATATTGGTTGAAACTTTATTTGTTCTTACAAGAAGAGTATCTTCTATTCTTTCACTTATTGTTCCATCACTATTTATTTCTCTTACTCCTAATGTTATTGTATAATCAGTATTTGGTGTTAAATCAGTTATTGTATAACTTGTTTCTGATTTATCTAATGCAATAGTATCACTATAATTTCCACCATCTATATTAATATATACAGTTTGATATTTACTTTCTGGATCTATTACATTATAGTTTACTGTTATTGAAGAAGATGTTGAAGATGCGCTTCTTAAACTAACATTTTTATCAAGTGGTGTATTATTTACTCCTCCTGAATTACTGCTTCCTGAATTGCTTCCACTTCCATTATTTCCACTTCCGTTTACATTTCCATTTACTATTACTTGTGAACTATTATTAGTTGTAGTTGATGATGAGCTTTGTGTTACTACTGTTGTATCTCCTCCATTATTTCCATTTCCGCTATTTTGATCATCTGCTACTTGTACTTTTTCTTCATATTGATTTGTACTTCCTATAATCTTGGTTAAATCTATTTCTTCTTCACCAAATATTAATTTTTCATTTGCTATATCGAAAGTAAATGAAGGTGTTACAAGATTCATAGGATTTATTGTTTTTGCATTTATCTCATTATTTAATAATAAGGTATTACCTGCCTTATCTAGAATAATTAATAAATATCTTCTTGTTGCAATAGTATTTTGCTCATTGCTAATGCTATCTGATAATATTAAATACTTTCTATCTGCTAATTTGTAAAATTTATCTTCTGAGAAGTTTACAAATTCCGATTGGCCGGAAAGTGTTTGCACACTTGCATCTGAAAATACTTGATACATTTTACCATATAAGTTTACTTTTCCAGATGATTTATTGTACATAACACTTTGCTCGCCAACATTATATGTTAAGCCATCAACTGTTTCTATATGATAGTTACCATCCCATTTAGCTTGCATTGTACCTCCATTTTCTATCAGTACAGGTACATTTTCTGAATCATAGACAAATGTATTGGCTTCAATTTGATATACTGTTTTATCTATTCCCATAACATAGCGTAAGCATACTACAAGTAATACTATTATTACTATGATAACAATTGCAAATACTGTAAAATTAATTTTATTGCCTGCTGTTAACTTTCTCAATTTACCTTTCTCCTTTCCTCTATGATTCTAAATATACATACTCAATTGTAAGTGTTTCAATTACTTCATTTTCTTTTATAAATTGTAATTCGATGTAGTATGTTCCATAATCTGCAAGATTTTCATCTAAAGTATAAGTATAGTATGTGTCTTCTCCTGAAGTTATTTGTGTTGGAACAAATTCTGTTCTTCCACTTTGTGCATATCCTGTTGTGTTATATATTGAATAGCTTACCTCTTCAATATCTGTTAATTTATAACTATTATTAAATAATAGGTCTACTTTATTAGGATTTGCTGAGTTTTTGCTAGCTGTTACAGTTCCAAGTGAAATACCATATTCATTAACTGCTGGTACTACATATTGTCTGTTGTATGCAGCATAGCTTCCTTCTTCTCCTGCATTGTTCCTATCTGTTTGTGTTTTTACTAAAATTGTATAAGCTTGTAGATTTTCTGCATTTTCTAGTGTAAATATATGATTTAATGTATCAACTGAAAATGCTTGATCTTTATAGCTTTCAGGTGTTATATCTTCCATGTTTCCATCGAATATTTGTATTGTAAAGTTATTACCAACTATTACTCTGTCATCATCATATACAGTAACTCTAAATTGAATTTGATTATTTTCAGCTCTAGTACCACTTATAGCTATTGTTGGATTTGAAAGTTTATCAAATGTAAATTCATATTCTTTCATTCCTAATTCTAGAGTTTGTTCTTGGCCTTGTAAATCTGTATATTCTGCAATTGGTATAATTTCTACTTTATATGTGTCTCCAAATACGAATTCAGATCCTGGATTAATTGAAATCTTTTTATTCATTTCACTATTAAATATTTGATCTATTTCAATTCCTTCCATAACTTCTTCATATTCGTCATCAACTAAATGATATAATTTGTATTCAATTCTATCATATCCTGTAGTTCTCTCTAATGTATAACTAATATCAATATTCTTTTGTTCATAAGATACTGGATCATAAGTTACTTCTATATTATCTATTCCAACATCTGCAAGTGTTGAGAAATAATATTGTCTACCAGATACTTGATAATCTAAGTCATATAAATATAATTCTTCTTCTGTGCCAGCATCACCTACTAAAATTGTTCTAAATCTAATGAAATAATATGATGTTGGAATAAGGTCTGTAATTTGTATAACATTATTAAAGTCGTTTACATTTACATTAATTGTTTTTACAAAGTTTTCTTCTCTATATTCGCTATCTGTTTGATATAAATCAATATATATTAAATTATCTTTTATATTTGCTGATGGATCTACTAATAAATCAGCTTTTACTGAAGCATTATCAAGTTGTGTAGATATTTGCCATTGATTATTTTCATCTAGTAAGCTTATTCCTGGGATAATTTTATCAAAGTAGATTGTATCATCACCTATACATACAACTTTTGCTTCTTCTATTTGTTTTTGTAAAACTACATTTCCTTGATATAAGAAACCTTCACTTGAATATGTTAATTCTATTGAAGTTGTTCTTCCTGTAATTACATTTTCTAATGTTATTACATTATCTACTCTTTCTGCATTATACATATTTCCCATTGATTCAGTGTCAGGTATTAAGTTTGACTCAGTATTAATATCATAATAGTATATTTGTTCTGCAGGATCTTCATAAGCTTGTTGTAATGTTATATATTTATCTGTCTCAGTTTCAAATCCTGTAATTCCTGAATCATAATATGCAAATACATTTACCCTAACTGTTTGTTTTAAAAGTGCTCCTAATTCGTTATAACTAATATTTATAATATTATTTGAAGGTATTGTTTGGAAATCTTTTACAAATATTTGCTCAGGATTATCAACTGCTTGCATTTCTACTCTAATACCTGTTACATAATCAATTACACTACTATCGCTAAAGTTTATAGAAAGCTTTGTTGAGTCATAATTAATTGAATATGTTAAACCACTAATTGAATTAATACCTTCGAAATACTGAGTTAAGATTGTCGCATCTTCTTGTCCATCAGTTTTTACTAAACATGTTGACCAGATTAATGAAAGTGCTCCTTCTGTTAAATTATCAAATGTTACAAGTTCTGTATTCATTACTCCTGTGTCTTCATTAACTGTTGTTTCATGTAAGTTTGTTTGATCTCTTGTTGAATTATCTATTCTAGCTAAAACATTGTTATTATTAGCAACTGCATTATCAACATCATTAAATTGATATTTAAATGTTATAGAAGTATCTGTTGATGTAGTTGGATACCAAAGTAGAGTTGGTTCTTGTTTTTGTGGTGTTTGTGTTCCTGATTTTAATACCGTATCCTCTTCATAAGGATATTTTGTTTCAGCTTCATCATCATCATTAAGATCTAGATACATTTCATAAGTAAAGTAATATGAATTACCTCTTCTTAATCCATCAGTATCTGTTGTATCTAATGGTGTACCATCTAATACATCAAATACTCCTTCTGGGATTACACCATCTTCACCAATTTCTAATTCTATTTCTCCTACTAATGCTCCTGTATTAGAATCATATGCTTTATAAACTACTTTTCTTGCATACATTCCTGTATTATCATATACAGCTTTTACTGAATAACCAACAATTGTATCATCATACAAGTCTTCTCTTGGAGTATCTTGAGAATAATTTCTTATTGGTGTTACAGTTACCGCATTATCTGTATCTGTTGGTAAGTCAGGCATATATCCATTTGTTTGTATTACATATACATTGTTTATAATTGGTAATGTATTTGGATAATCAGTATAATCATATCCATTTGTTATTGTAATTGTATAATATGAATCTCTAAAGTCATCATTATCTGCATTAAAGAATTCTGGTGTAATACTTACAGCATTATCATAAAATTGTTCTTTTAGATCACTCTCATATTCATCAAGGTTTGAATCAACTAATTTCATAGTTCTTAAAGGTGATCCTGTTGGATATTCTTCGTCTAATGTTTGTCCTGAATAAATATTTACTGTAAGTCCTGTTAATGTTTCAGCCTCTAAAGTACCTTGATCTTCTGTTTCAGGTTTTAATTGTACACTTACATTAAATACATTTTGTACATCATCGTCTCTTTTATCCCAATCTACTGTCATATTCTTTGGAGTTGTTGTTTGTACTACAAATCCTCCTATATAACATTCGTCAATTGGATCATTTCCATCTTGTAAGTTAACTGTTGTATAAATTGCAAATCTATATGTTTCATTTGCTCTTAAGTTATTTACATCAACTGGTATATCATAGCTTCCACTTGAAGTATATGATTTAATACTTCCTGTTGAATCAGTATATGTTATTGTAAATTCATCATTTTCTTCATCTATTGTATTTCCATTATCTTCAATTCTTATTGTTCCTGTAATTCTTTCAAATGTAACTTCAGTTTCCTCAAATCTTACTGATGGGAATTCAACACCATCCATTGTAAATACATTACTTATCTCACTCTCATATGAGAAATATTTTTCATTATCATAAAATTCCGCAACTACTTTAAAGTAATATCCTACGTTTCTAGTAATTATCTCATCATCTATTTCTAATGTAGCTGATGGTGATGTAGCTTCTATTGTTTTTACAGGTTCATTGCTATCTGTATTTCTTGTATCATAAATTTCAAAGCTATATCCTTGTATACCACCATCAGGATCCTGTACATTACTTAAACTCAACTCAAATTTTGCATTTCTTTTATCTATTGTATAAGTAGTTCCTGAAAGTGTTGGTTTTTGTTTTAATGTTTTAAATGTTTTTCCTTCTATATTTGTATTAGATAATATTTGTCCATCATATAGAATGTTTGTTAACCCTATAACATAATCTGTATTTGAATCTAATCCAACAAATTCAATTAATTCTTTTCTATCAGCACTTGTATCTCCGCTAGTTAGTGTTACTGTTCTAGTTTCAATTATACTTCCTGAAGTATCTGAAATTGTAACGTCAACGCTTCTTACTTTGCTGTCACTATTTACTACTAATGCCACTCCTATAGAACTATCTGTTAATATATCTTTTTCTATTTCTATTCCTAATACTGATGTTCTAAATATTTTATATATAAAGTTCTTAGTATATGTTACACCATCTATTGTGTAACTAGATTCTGCTACTAATGTATATTCTGTATCAGGTTTTAAACTTGCTACTTCTATTTGTATGCTATATATTCCTAAGGATTCAGTATACTCATAAACTTGTTTTCCTGTTGAATTTTCTAAAACATAAATATTTGTATCAGAAATTAGAGTGTTATCTTCATCTTCAATAGTGATTGTTGCATCAAAACCTGTTGAAGTAACATTCATTTCTTCAATTGTATAACTTGGTGATTGTGTAACTATTACTGGTGTATCAGAATTTCCTATAGTATCTCCATCATTTCCATTGTTATTTCCAGTTCCTGTACCATCTCCAGTTCCACCATTTACATTTCCATCTATTATTGTTGATCCAGAATTATTTGAAGTATCTGATGAGCTACTATTATTAATTGTTGTTTGATCATTTGTAACTTCATTTGTATCTGTTGTATTTGTATCTGTTACTTCCTCTTGTTCTTCTTCTAAATCTACTATTGTTACATTATCGTCAGAATCTATAACCATATTTTCTAAGCTCATTTTATTCTCATCAGTTTTGCTTACTATTCTTCTACCTAAATCAATTCTTATATCATCAGGTAAATCAATATATGCATCTGATGAAATTGTTTGGTATGTAGCCTCTTGATTATATATCTTAACAATTTCATTATCTAAGTATTCTAGCTCAACATATCCACTTATTTCTCTTGGCTCTGAATTTCCTAGTACTAAACTTATATTATTGCTTATAATTATGTATTTATTAGTATCTATTTTCCATATTAAATTTGTAAATCTTAAAGTTTGATCAAGATTTGAAATTGTATAATTCTCTCCTGATTTTTCTAAAATAGAATTTGCCATAATATTATAATATGTTATTGGATCTGCATCTATATTATTTAAATCTAATAATACACCATTTGTAAATGCACTTATAGAACCATCTGAATAATGTATAAAGTTAGTTTTATTTGCTGTTACTTCTTCTCCTTCTGTATTATTAAAAACTACCTTTTGATCAAATTTAGTTTTATAAGTTTCATTAGAATTAAAATAATATCTTTCTACATTCTGCTGTGTTTCTTCCATACTCTGCAATACATACCCAGAGTCTGCAAATAACTTATTATTTTCATTTTCGACTCTTAATGTATTGTATATAAGTACTCCTCCTAGAATAATACCAATTAATATAATAATTACAATATATTTTTTCATTGCTTTCCTCCAAATGATTTTAATTTTTTTGTACATACAAAAGACAGGCTATTGTTCTAACATCTTGCATCTTAGATCACTAGTCTATCTTTAATTAACATTTCTATATTGTTTTTTTGAGTAGGCATGTTTGATTTTAAATAAAAATCTACTCTAGGTACTCTTACAGTTGTAATGCTTTTATCTCTTTCCATGTTTCTTTCTCCTTTTATCTTGATGTTTTTTTAGCTTACAATTTTTACGCTTTATCTCAATATAGTTGTTGTAAACATATTATATATATAAAAAATATTTTTTTCAATACTTTTGTCGAAAAAAAGTCCTGAGAATTTTTGGCAAATATTACAGCTAATGGGCTTTTCCTTAATTTGCAACGACTTTAGCAAAAGGTCTTAAATATGTTTACAAAAATGTAATATATTTGTAATATTTCCGTAACATATTTTAAGACCTTTTTTTAATTTTTTAGTATTATTTTATTATTTTTTTTATCTATTTTAATTACATAATAAAATAGGTTTAATCACTTAACTTATATGAAAAAGTGTATGCACCTTCAACTCCCCATAAAGTACCTTGATTTACTTTAGTTGTTTCTAATTTTAACTCTATTTGATTATCTTTCAAAGTGATAGTTCCATTTCCACTTGTTCCCCAGTTATCTGTATATGTGAATGTACCAACACTATTGGCTAGTTCTACTACTATATCTTCTAATCTAGCAACTCTTTGAGTTGGTGCAGGACCTGTTAATTCAAAATCAAATTTAATTCTATCTCCATAATATTCATCCACATCTAATTCTGCTACTTCATCATTATTTAATGTTTGTAATTCATTTTCAAATTCTTCATCTGTAATAAAACGGTCATCTTTTCTGTCCATTAGCTCATCTATTCTTTCAGCATTGATATATGCATCTTGACTAATATACCATTCACCTTCATACATTCCTAGATTTTGCATTATATTATTACTATCTATTGTATTTGTATTAATATCATCTAATGTTGCGTTTAATAAATCATCTGTTGTATTTGTATTAATTACTTCTTCTTGTTTTATATTATTTGATACATTATTTGTATCTACTCCTTCAGTTGTATTTCTCATATCCCATATAGCAAATCCAAATATTCCTGCTATAACAATAACCACAATTAAAAAAATTATAATATTACTAGTTTTCATATATTCCTCCTGTTTTAGAAAATTTACAAATTCAGTATATCATAAAAAAATAAAAAAAACTATATTTTTTACATTTTATACATAAATTATTTTTTTTAGGAAAATATATTATAAATAATTTTCAAACTTAAAAGGAGACTATTTATATACTATGAAATTCATGGACATATTGAAAAATGTCTTTTATCCTGTAGAAGACGATCCACATAAGTTCATATTACCTACTGAAGATAATTCTATAACTAATGACGAAAATGCAAGTAATAATTATGATCAAATAGATAACGTCAAAGAAATATTCCCTAGTATTGATGTTAATATAGAATATATAAAGACTAAATATAATCTTCTTATAAATAGTGATGTTATACTAAGAGAATTCACACTCTCTGCAAGAAATAGGCAATACAGAGCCTTTTTACTATTTATAGATGGAATGATCAGTATTGATTTAGTTAATAACTATATACTAAAACCATTAATGCTAAAAAATCAATCAAATTCTTTTGAAGGAAGTCAAAACCAAGTTGTCTCAGAAGCAGTTACTAATAATATAACTGTAAGGAAAGTAAAAAAATTCGATCTAAAAGATTATATATATAATAAC
This sequence comes from uncultured Clostridia bacterium, assembly GCA_944392455.1. Taxonomy (GTDB): domain Bacteria; phylum Bacillota; class Clostridia; order TANB77; family CAG-508; genus CALXVA01. The sequence goes on along the minus strand of CALXWP010000003.1, from coordinate 39,216 downwards.
TTGGTACCACAAAACAATTTAAAAATAAGGCATGAATTTAAAGACATTTTTTCTAGTATTAATTCTGGAGCTTGTGCATTATTTATAGATACATTAAATATTGCATTTGACATAGATATAAAAGGATTTCAAACAAGAAGTATTTCAAAACCTGAAAACGAAGTAGTAATTAGAGGCCCTCAAGAAGCTTTTGTAGAAAACATACGTACAAATACCACTTTAATAAGAAGAATCATTAATAATGAAAACTTAATTATCGAAAATATAAAAATAGGAAGAATTAGTCAAACTAACTGCGCAATATGCTATATAAAAAATATAACTAATAATGATTTAGTAGCAGAAGCAAAATATAGATTAAATAATATAGATATAGATTATTTAATATCTTCTGGTCAATTAGAACAATTAATTGAGGATAATAGTAAATATAGTATTCCTCAAATTATTTCAACAGAAAGACCTGACAAAGCAGGTAGATATTTACTTGAAGGAAGAATAGCAATTATTGTAAATGGTAGTCCATATGCTCTAGTTTTGCCTGCAACATTTATAGATTTCTTAGACTCTCCAGAAGATAAAAATATAAAATTTCAATTTGCTAATCTTTTAAAAGTAGTTAGAGTATTTTCTTTTTTAATAACTTTACTTTTACCTGGCATATATGTAGCAATAACTAGTTTTCATCAAGAATTTATTCCTACAGAACTCCTATTTGCAATAGTTGCCTCACGTGCATCAGTTCCTTTTTCTATTATTTTTGAAATAATTATTATGGAACTTTCTTTTGAACTTATAAGAGAAGCAAGTTTAAGAGTTCCAACACCAATTGGTCCTACTATAGGTGTTATCCGGCGCATTAATTATAGGCCAAGCTGCTGTTGATGCAGGAATAGTAAGTCCTATTTTAATAATTATTGTAGCTATAACTGGTATCACTTCTTTTGCTATACCGGATTATTATCTAGCATTTCATTGTAGAGTAAGTAGATTTATATATATACTTCTAGGATATTTTGCAGGATTACTTGGAATAGCAATGGGAGTGTTTATTCATCTTCTTATAGCAAATAATGTTCAATCTTTTGGAGTATCTTATCTTGACCCATATATTCCATCTAAAGGTAAAGTTGATAATGGTATTCTAGCGAAACCTATTTGGCAAAGAGAAAAAAGAAATGATTTCCTAGATAGTAAAAAGCCTAAAAAACAAGATCACATTAGTATGAAATGGAAATATCCTAATAAATAAAAAGAAAGGAAGTTTTATATGAATTATACAAAACTTGGTAATTTTGAAGCAATTTGTCTTATAGTTATTTTATTCATAAATCATATTGTTTTAAATTTACCTCAAATAATTTTAGATAATTCTGGATCCGCTTCTATCTTAAATTGCATATATATCTTTATTTTAATTCTAATCTTTACAATAATATTTACTAAATTATTAAAAAAATTTACTGGATTAGATATTATTGATATTTCTGAATATCTAGGAGGAAAATTTTTAAAAGTACTAATTGGACTTGTTTGTATTATATATCTTATAACAGAAACAGCATTTTTAACTAGAATGTTTTCTAAGAATTTATTATTATTATATTTTAATAATTATCCACTTGCATTTTTCCTATTTATATTTCTTTTTATAGGAATACTTGCTAACTTTATTGGAAGAAAATCTATTATTAAATCTAACACAATAATTACTCCTTTAGCACTTATTAGTATTGCTATAACATTTATTTTCGTAGTAGATCAATTTAGATTCGAACATTCCCTTCCTTTATTTGCAAATGGTACTGATAAAATATTTTTATATGGAGCTAGTAATATTTTTGCATTTAATGGTCTATTTTTCTTATTTTTTATATCTCCATTATTAAATAAAAAGGAGGAAACTTCTAAAGTAGCATTTATATCTGTACTAATATGCGGTATTTTATTGCTCTTAGCAATTGCTACACTAGTATTCGCTTTTTCAGATATATATTATATTTCTAGGCTATCTCCTCTGTATTTTATTATTGTTAATAGTAAATTAAATGGTTTTTTAGAAAGACCAGAATTAATCTTTATATTTATATGGGCTTTAGCTCTTATGTCATTTATTAGTATCGCCCTTATGTTCTGTATAAATATATTTAGAAAACTTACTAATATAGAAGAAAAAAACTCAAAACCTTTAGCTATTATGTTTTCCTGCTTTATATTTGTAATAGCTCTTGTTATTGATAATGTATTTGATCTAGAAATGGTTGCAAATGCATTTTATAAATATGGATCACTAATTCTCATTTTCGGAGTATTTACTATTATATTAATAGCAGCCAATATTAAAAAAAGAAAATATAAAAATATTGATTCTAATAACAAAATACAAGCAAAAGAAATGGAGGACAAAATAAAGTGAAGTTTAAAATAAGAAAAATCTTTGCAATTTTCATATTAGTTTTACTTTTAATTATTTCATCAGCAAATTATTATGGAATAAAAGGTATTGATAATCTAGCATATGTTGTAGCAATTGGTTTAGATATCGGAGATGAGGAAAATCTAAGGTTAAGTCTTCAAATATCTGTCACTAGTAGTGATGATAGTTCTTCTAGTAGTTCTTCTCAATCTTCATCAGTTGTTATAAATTCAATAGACTGTCCTTCTATAAATACTGGTATCACATTATTTAATAGCTATTTAGGAAAAGAAGTTAATTTATCTCATTGTAAAGTTTTAGTTATATCAGAAGACCTGGCATATGAAGGTGTAGAAGAATATTTATATACTCTTATAAATGATGTGCAATTTAGGTCTGACTCAAATATAATTATTAGTAAATGCGATGCCCAAACTTATTTAGAATATTCTGCCCCATTACTTGATAAAGTTTCAGCCAGGTATTATGAAATAGCTCCAACTTCTAGTGAATACACTGGTTATACAGAGAGCATTACTTGTAATGAATTTTTATCTGCTATAACAGATAGCTCATCAGAACCTGTTGCAATACTAGGATCGATTAACACTAATCAAACTCAAGATATTTCTTCTGAAAGTTCTAATAGTGATTCATATTATACTGCTGGTCAAACTCCAATTTCTGGAGAAACAGGTGTAGAAAATATGGGGCTTGCCGTTTTTAAAAGTGATAAGCTAATTGGAGAATTAAATGGCTTAGAATCTATTTGTCACTTAATAATGTCAAATAAATTAAAAAATGCACAAATTAGAATACCTAGTCCTATAGAAAATTTAGATTATATAGATCTGTATTTAGAACTTGACGACAAAACAAGAAGCTCCGTATATTTAACTAATTCTACTCCATATATAAAATCAAATGTGAAAATAACTGCAAAAATGCAATCAATGAATAGAGATATAGATTTAAATGATGAAGAAGTAACTTCTAAAATTGAAAAAGCTGCAGAAGATTTCTTAAAAGAAAAACTCTACAACTATTTATATAAAACTTCTAAAGAGCTTAATTCAGATATTGATAAATTTGGATTATATGCTTTAAAATATTTTTCTACACAAGATGAATGGAAATCTTATAATTGGCTACACCATTATCAAGATGCTTTCTTTAATGTAGATGTACACATTAATTTAAGATCAAGTTATTTATTAGTAGATACATCAGAAGGAGAATAATATATGAATTTTATAATTTTTTTAACATCTATATACGCCTTTTTTGAAACTCTTATTACTGGATATGTAGAATTTAAGGATAATAATAACAAATCAGCTGGAATTATACTTTTTATATTATCTATTTTTTGCTTAATTGCTCCTAATTTAGTTGTATAAATACAAAAATACCTTAAAATTATTTTAAGGTATTTTTTATATGCTTATATTATTCTTTTTTATTTACTATTAAATATTTTCTTCCTCTTTATTTATTTTTTCTTGTTCTTCATCTGTTTCCTCTATATCTTCCTCTTCTTTAACTACTTTTTCAAAATCAATTTGTCTTAATTCTTTGCTTGCTTTAATTACTCTTATTCTAATACTATCCCCTATATGATACATTGTCTTAGTATTTTCTCCGAGTAATGTCTTAGTATTCTCATCATATATAAAATATTCATCTCCTAGTTTATCAAATCTAATCATTCCTTCTACTGTGTTTTCTAATTCTACAAATACGCCAAAAGACATTATACTTGATATAATTCCATCATATTCTTCACCAATATGTGACTGCATATATTCTGCCATTTTAATATCTATACTTTCTCTTTCCACAGCTTGTGCAACCTTTTCTCTTTCTGATGAACTTTCAGCATATTTTGTTGCTTCATTAGAATATTTTGAAATCTCTTCTTCAGATAAATTATATCCGCTCCTTAAATATTTAGATATTATTCTATGAATGAAAAGATCTGGATATCTTCTAATTGGAGATGTAAAATGGCAATAATATTTACTTGCAATTCCAAAGTGACCTTTATTTTCACTTTCATATCTTGCAACTTTTAATGTTCTTAATACCAAATTAGATATTACTCTTTCTTCTGGTTTTCCTGTTATTTCATCTAAAATAACAGAAAAAGCTTTTGGATGAACTTCATCTTTACTTGTTTTTATTTTATATCCTAAATTATATAAAAATTTGTTTAACTCAGATACTTTTTCCATATCTGGCGCTTCATGGACTCTATAAATAAATGGAGCTTCAAGCCAGAAGAACTTTTCAGCTACTGTTTCATTTGCAGTAAGCATAAATTGCTCTATTATTTCATTTGCAAATGTTAATTCATATTTTTTTATATCTACTGCAATACCATTTTCATCTAATACTACTTTAGTTTCAGGAATATCTAAATTCAAAGATCCATCTTTGTTTCTTCTTTCCTTTAGAATATGTGCAAGCTTTTCCATTAATTTAAAATGGTTTATATATTTATTATATTCTTTAACAACTTCTTCATCTGAATTATCTAAGATCTTTTGTACATTTGTATAACTCATTCTTCTAGTTACATTAATAACACTTTTAAATATATCGGATGATACAACCTTTCCCTCTTTATTTATTTCCATAATGCATGAAATTGCAAATCTATCTTTTCCTTCATTTAAACTACATATTCCATTTGATAATTCCACAGGAAGCATTGGTATGACTCTATCTAGCATATATACACTAGTTCCTCTAATAATCGCTTCTTTATCTAAAAAAGATCCTTCTTTAACATAATGGCTAACATCTGCTATATGGACACCTAAGCAATAATTTCCATTATCTAATCTTTTTACATTAACAGCATCATCTAAGTCTTTTGCATCTTCTCCATCTATAGTAAAGATCTCTTCTTCTCTTAAATCTTTTCTATTTTTTATATCTTTTTCATCGATGGTTTGGCTAATCATTTTAGCTTCGTTTATAACTTCTTTAGGAAATTCATAAGGAAGATCGTATTCTTTAATTAGTGACATCATATCAACACCAGCTTGATCTATATCACCAATTATTTCTATTATTTTTCCTTCTGCACTTTTATCCTTACAAGGCATTTTTGTTATTTGTACAACTACCTTTTGGTTGTTTTTTGCTTTCATACTATCTTTTTTAGATATAAATATATCAGAACCTAATTTTCTATCATCTGGTACAACAAATCCAAAGTTTCTGCTTTTTTGAAAAGTACCTACAATTGTGTCTTTTTCTAATTCAAATATTTTACTATCTTCTTTAACCTTAATTCTATTATTGTTGTGCTTTCTTTCATTATTTTTATTACTAATCTTTATTCTTCTAATATTTTCTTGTTTCTTATTTGTCTTTTTATATTCCTTTTTATGATTTCTTTTATGTTTCATAATTTCACTTTCCTTTTTAATAAAATTTTTATTAATTTTTTTGCAAAAATAAAAGAACATATATATTTATTTTTAGATATATATGTCCCATTTATTTATTATAATTTAATTACATTACCATTAATATTGAAAGTGCTATTGCAAGTATAACAAATAATACTCCTGAAATAACTGTTGCTCTTTTTATTCTTCCTTCTTTAGTTCTACCTTTATTTTGTTCATAAAAGTTATTTGCAGCAGCACCAGTAATTGTTTGAGATGCACCACTTTGATCTTTTGCTTGTATTGTTGCTAAGATAATTAAAACAACACAAACTAAAACATATATACCTAATACTATATTTCTTATTACTTCTATCATATTTTTCCCTCACTTTGCCACTAATCATAACATATGATATTCTATCATATATTGTTTTATTATTCAAGTGTTTTATATAATTTTATTATACTAAAAAATATTTATAGCAGTTATTGCATGTTTATCTCTTATATGTTCTAACAAAAATATACATTCCTCTATTTGTGGTAACATATCATCATACTTGTTTTTTTTATCTAATCCCTTTATATTTGAAATTCTTGTTTCGACTTTTTCTAATTCATCATGTTCTATATAAAATGCAAGTTTATTATGAAATCTATGCCATTCTGAATCAGTGTCATATATTTTTTGATAAATTTGATCATTGTTATTATCATTACTAAGAATAATTTCTTCTAATTCATATAATTTACCTGTTATATTCTCAACACATACTTTTGTATAGTTTTGAGCTATAATATTAGTTATAATTATTAAGCCAACAATAATAATACAAATAACAAGTTCTTTCTTCATGTTAAATCCTTTCTCAAATTATGGCATACTTTTTTCTTGACAAAAAATCTCTCCTTTTCCATCTATAGTAACAATTAATGCTTGGTTCGGTTCTATTCCAAATTTTAAAACTTGTTTTCTTAGCCAATTATAATCTTTATCCAATTTTTTCAGATTCTCATACATTACTTTTCCATCAACTACTAAATCATATGGTATTCCTTCATATTCTGCATCTATATTTAAATCACCTAAAGTAGGAACTCTTTTCTTTGGCTTTTCTATTACTGTTATTTGCCCGCTTGTTTCTAATATTGCATACTCAACATCTCCAATATTAACTATATTATTTCCTCTAAGTCTTTCTTCTAATTCATTTACAGTAAATCTTTCCTTTTTTAACATTTTTTCATCAATTCTTCCTCTATATATAAGTATTGAAGGTTTACCGCAAAGAATAGTTCTCGCTTTAATACTTTTTATATTTATTATTGATATTAACAAATGCATTACAAGTAAAGCTAAAATTGGTATTATTCCATTAATTATTGGTATTCCTGGATCTGCCATTGGAGTTGAAGCCAAATCTGCTATCATAATAGATATAGCAAGCTCAAAAGGTTGAAGTTGCCCTATTTCTCTTTTTCCCATTAATCTCATTACTATTAAAACAATTATGTATAAAAATATTGTTCTTAAAAATGTTATTAGCATTTTTGTCTCCTTTTTTTATTTTATATTTATTTTTTGCATTTTTTCTTTAAAATATTCATACTTCTAAATAATTTGTATAAAATATTTTTTTCTGCAAATAATATTAGTAATATCAAAGATAAAAAATTAAAAAAAAATTAAGCAATTCTTCTTAGATTTCAATAAATTATTTAGAGTATTTTTAATCACTTAATCTTTGATATAGATTATATATCTATAACCTATAACTTTTTAATTTTCTACATTTTAATCTGTTTAAATAGATTTATAAGGAGGTTTATATGGAAAATAATCAAGCTCAATCAAGAGGTAACACTACTTCTACAGTATGGCAAATCGTCGGAAGATTAGTTACAGCAGCAATAGTTCTTGCTATAACAGCATTTTTTACACCTGGTTTTCAAATTAGCAGTATTTGGGCATTAGCTGCAGCTGCAGTAGTTCTTACTATAATAGATTATTTAATCACTAGATTTACTGGCCTACATGCAAGTAGCTTTGGTAAAGGTTTCGTAGGTTTTGTTCTTTCTGCAGTAGTTTTATATGTAACTCAATATTTCGTTGCAGGATACACAGTATCTTGGATTGCAGCAATAGTAGGTGCTTTAGTATATGGTGTTGTTGATTACTTCCTTCCTGGAGAACAACAATAGTAACAAAAAGACTGACTTTAAGTCAGTCTTTTATATTTTTTACTCTTTCTTCATCTAATTTTTGTACCTCATCCATAGCCTCTCCTGGCTTTATATTTATTATTCCTAAATTAATATCTATTCCTTTTGCCATACTTTTTAATATACTATATCCTGTTTCTAGTATATTTTTTCCATTTTCCTTAAACTTATTAATTGTCTTATTTTTAGTCATGAATTTTAACAATGAATATGGTAAGTTATCATCTTTTTCATTTTATTTTAATAATTTTGTTTCATTATCCTTTGTTAATATTTTCATTTGTGAAATTGCTATTTGATTTAATTTATATAATCTGTCAGATTGTTGCATTCCTTCATTTATAAATATTGAATTTGTATTTTCTAAATTTGCTAAACATATTAATTCATTTATACTTGCATAATCTCTTATATTCCCTTTTTTATTTGAATTCTTTTCTCTCCATTCTTTTGCTGTCATTCCAAATAATGCCATATTTAATACGTCAGCTTCTTCTGCGTATACTAAATTTATTTGCTTGCTAGTTAATTCTTTAGGTATTAAATTATTTTTTATTGCATCCGTGTGTATTCTATAGTTAACTTTTGCTAAATCTCTCTTTGCATTCCATCCTACTTCTTTTTGTTCTTCTTGTTTTAATCTTTCAAATTCTTTAATTAAATATATTTTAAATTTTGGGCTAATCCACATTCCAAACTCAAAGGCTATATCCTTATGTGCATAAGTTCCTCCATATCTTCCTGTTTTTGCAACTATTCCAATTGCATTTGTTTTATTTTACCACTCTTTAACACTTATTTTGTAACTATTTAAACCTGCTTGACTTTTAATTATGGCGAATTCGCCATAATTAAAATTAGGATTATGCAATTCTTCCCATATTCCTAAAAATTCAATTGTATTTCTATTTCTTAACCAATCTGAAATAAAGAATTCGCCGTCCTTTGATTTTAGCATATCTGTTAAAGATATATAATCTTCATTACCTTCGTTATAATAGTTTATTCTTGTATCTAAGACTTCGAAATTTTTCATAATATCACATCCTTTTGCCAATTTTATCAAACATATGTTCTGCTGTCAATAGAATAATTTTCTTTTTTATAAAAATAAAGCATATGATTATAAATTATCATATACTTTATTTTCTTTATTCACTTCTATTTCAAAATCTTTAAGCGGCAAAGCCCACTTAACATTAAACTTTTTACTATTTATAATATTTTGCATTTTGCCTTTGTGTTTCGTGGAGATATTCTCAAAATGTTCTTTCTCATATGCAACAAAATATTCTATTTTTTCATCCATCAAAGCTCGTCGAATTGACTGTTGTACAACTCTGCATAAAACCCGCCTTTTGCTAATAATTCTTCATGTGTACCTTGTTCTACTATGTCACCTTGATTCATAACTAAAATTAAATCAGAATTTTTAATAGTTGATAATCTGTGAGCAATAACAAAACTTGTTCTACCTTTCATAAGATTATCCATTGCAGCTTGAATTTGTATTTCTGTTCTTGTATCTATAGAGCTTGTTGCTTCATCTAAGATCAATATTTTAGGATCCGCCATAATTACTCTTGCAATAGTAAGTAATTGTTTTTGTCCTGCAGATATATTTGATGATTCTTCATTTATAATTGAATTATATCCATTGGGTAATGTTTTTATATAGTGATGTACATGTGCAGCTTTTGCTGCTTGTATTACTTCATCATCTGTTGCATCTTCTTTACCATATTTAATATTATCTTTTACAGTACCTCCAAATAGCCATGTATCTTGAAGTACCATACCAAACATTTTACGAAGCTCTCCTCTGTCAAAATCTTTTATATTATGCCCATCAACTAATATCTCTCCATCTGTAACGTCATAAAATCTCATAAGAAGTTTTACCATAGTTGTTTTACCAGCACCAGTTGGTCCAACAATAGCAATTTTTTGTCCTTCTTTAACTTTTGCACTAAAGTCTTTTATGATTATTTTATCTGGATTGTATCCAAATTTAACATGTTTAAATTCTACATTTCCTTTTAATTTACTTGTATCTATATTTCCTTTTGTTGTATTTACTTCTTCTGGTTCTTCTAAGAACTCAAATACTCTCTCTGCTGCAGCAACCATAGATTGTAACATACTTGATATTTGAGCTATTTGGTTTATTGGTTGTGTAAATTGTTTATTATATTGAATAAAACTTTGAATATTACCAACTGTAATAGTTCCATTTATTGCCAAATATCCGCCAGCTACTGCAACTCCAACATATCCAATATTTGATATAAAGTTCATAACAGGATGCATTAAACCAGATAAGAATTGTGATTTCCATGCTGATTTATATAATTCATCATTTGCTTTATCAAATGCATTTGTAACTTTATTTTCAGCATTAAAAGCTTTTACAACTGTAAGTCCGCCATAAATTTCTTCAACTTGACCATTTACATGACCTAAATATTCCTGTTGTCTACTAAAATATTTTTGAGACTTTCCAACAATAATTTTTACAATTATTGCAGCCACAGGAAGTATAACTAATGATATTAAAGTCATCTGCCAACTAATAGAAAACATCATGATTAATATTCCTATAATTGTACAAATAGATGTAATTATTTGTGTTATACTTTGGTTTAAGTTCATACTCAAAGTATCAATATCATTTGTAATAATTGATAAAACTTCACCATTTGTTCTTTTATCAAAATAATTCATTGGAAGTTTATTAATTTTTACTGCAATATCATTACGTATTCTATATGTTAATTTTTGTGCTATTCCTGTCATTGTAAATCCTTGAACGAAGGAAAATATTGCACTTAACAAATATAGTCCTAAAAGCATTATTGCAATTTGCCCAATTTTTCCAAAATCTATTCCGCTTCCACCAGATAATTTACTAACAATTCCATTAAATATTTCTGTTGTAGCATTACCTAATATTTTTGGTCCTACAATAGTAAATATTGTACTTCCTATTGCAAAAATGATTACTATTATTATTCCAATTTTGTATTTAGATAGATAAGAATCTATTAATTTCTTTGTAGTCTTTTTAAAATCTTTTGGTTTTTCTGTATTTTGACCTCTTCTCATAGGTCCACCCATTGGTCCACCTGGCATCTATTTTCCTCCTTTCCCATTTAATTCATCTTCTGACAATTGTGATAAAGCGATTTGTCTATATGTTTCATTATTTTCCATTAATTCTTCATGTGTGCCCTCTCCTACTATTTTACCTTCCTCTAGTACGATTATTTTATCTGCATTTAAAATAGTACTAATTCTTTGAGCAACTATTATAACTGTTTTATTTTCTGTTTTTTCTGCTAAAGCTTCACGTAATTTACTATCTGTTTTAAAATCTAAAGCTGAAAAGCTATCATCAAATATAAATATTTCTGGATCTTTAGCTATTGCTCTAGCTATAGATAAACGTTGTTTTTGTCCACCAGATACATTACTTCCCCCTTGAGCAATAGGATCTTTATATTTTTCTGGTTTTGTATCTATAAATTCTTTAGCTTGGGCAATTTCAGCTGCTTTTAACATTTGCTCATCAGACATATTTTCGTCTGCATATTTAATATTTGACTCAATTGTTCCAGAGAATAACACACCTTTTTGTGGAACAAATCCTATAATATCTCTTAAATCTTTTTGTGCTACGTCCTTTACATTTACACCATCTACTAAAAGTTCTCCCTCTGTTACGTCATAAAATCTAGGAATTAAGTTTACTACTGTAGACTTACCACTACCTGTACTACCAATTAGTGCTGTTGTTTTTCCTGGTTCTGCAGTGAAGTTAATATCTTCTAGTATTTCTGTGTCTGCATCAGGGTATCTAAACGAAACATTTTTAAACTCTACCAAACCTTTTTTGTCTAGATTAAATTTCTTTGTTTCTTCTTTATCTTTTATGCTTGGCATAGTATCTACTACTTCGTTAATACGTCTTGCAGACACTGCTGCTCTTGGAAGCATAATTGATATCATAGATATCATTAAGAATGCCATTACAATTTGCATTGTATATTGGATAAATGCCATCATATCTCCAACTTGTAATGTTCCTGCATCTACATTATGTGCTCCTACCCATACGATAAGTACTGTAATTGAACTCATTATGAACATTAAAAGTGGCATCATCATTGACATTGCTCTGTTTACAAAAATATTTGTTTTCATTAAGTTTTTGTTTGAGTCGTCAAAACGTGCTTCTTCCTTTTTCTCTTTATTAAATGCTCTAATTACAGGAAGTCCTGTTAAAATTTCTCTTGATACTTGGTTTAATTTATCAATTAAATCTTGTAGTTTTTTAAATTTAGGCATTGCTATTATAAATAGTGTACCTACTACAAATAGAATTGAAACTATTGCTACACCTATAATCCATGCCATTGAATTATCACTTGTTGTAAGAACTTTTACAAATCCACCAATACCAATAATTGGTGCATATATAACTACTCTAAATAAAATGGCAATTAGCATTTGAATTTGCTGTATATCGTTGGTGCTACGTGTAATTAAAGATGCTGTTGAAAATTCTCTAAGTTCAGCTGTTGAAAAGCTTAATACTTTTTTAAATACTTTATCTCTTAAAGTTTTTCCTAGTTTTGCTGCAACTCTTGACGAGCATAGCATAATTAATACTGCTGAAATCATACTTATTAGTGCAATACCAAGCATTTGCAAACCAGACATTAATATGTAATCATTTTGTAATTTGTCTGTATCTACACCTAGGTTACTATAAATTGTTTTTACCTCAGATATAGCTGCTTGCTCTTTTAATGAGTCTGACATTTGCGATACTGTACTATTGAATTGCTCTAAAACTGTTTTCCTTGCATCTTCTGGCATTTCTTCTAATAGATCCATTATTTGAATATTGCTTAAATCTGTTGAATTTTCTAACATTTCATAAGTTTTCTCTTCTTTTGTTTCTTCTAAATCAGCTGTTTTATTTGGCATATTAATAATTTCTGGCTCTTTTAAAGAACTCTCATCATTTTTCATATTTTTAATAATTTGTTCTTTAATTTGGTTTGCTGTTTCTTCATTTGTTACTGAACTATATTCTACAAGTGGAGAAACCATTAAACTTTCTAAATTACTTACTTGTTCTTCGTCAAGATCTTTTATAACATATAAATTATTTTCTTCTACATTATAATCTTTGCCTAAATATTTCTTTATAGTTTTTTCTTGATCAGAATTTGGATTTTCTTCTACCAAATCATAGTTTTCTAATATTTGATCATCATCCTCTGTAAAGAATAAAAGATCTTCCATCATGTCATCTGAAATAACTTCAGGGATTGCTTCTTCAATTCCACCATATTGAATACCAACATTAACAATCTTAGATGTATAATCTGGAAGTGCTAAATCTGTTGTTGCTTGAACACATAGTAGAATAACTATAATAAGTACTGTTACCCATGAATTTTTAAGATTCTTTAAAACTTTTAGCATATTTCCTCCTTTTATCATTAATTATTTTTCACTAAATTTATATAATCAATTGCAGTAATATATTATACTGCGATTTTATATCTATGTCAATTAGTTTGTGTCCTAACTTTTGTAAATTTTGTGTGAATTTAATAAATCAATTACTTCATCAATACTCTTCTTTGGAGTAGATGCTCCTGCCATAATTCCAACTTTGCTACACATTGTTATTTCTTCTACTTTATCTTCTAATTCTTTATATGTTTCAATAAATACTGTATTTTTACAATTCTTTTTAGAAATCTCATATAATTTTATAGAATTAGCACTCTTTTTTCCACCTATTACAATCATATAATCTACATTAGAAGATATTTCTTCTGTTTCCTCTTGTCTTAGCTTTGTAGCATTACAAATTGTATTTCTTACTTCAATTTCAATGTTTGCATTTTCTTTATTTAATATTTCTTTAATTATCTCCACATATTTATTAAATTTTTCTAAGCTAAAAGTAGTTTGAGCAATAATAAGTAGTTTAGATATTGATCTTTCTTTTATAAATTTTACTACTTCTTTAATATCCTCTTCTTTTTCTAAAACAATTCCTCTACCATTTGCAAAACTATATGTTCCTATTGTTTCAGGATGACTTTTTTCTCCCATTATTACAATATAATAATCTTTATTTACAAACTCTTCTACTATTTTATGAACCTCTAAAACATTTGGGCATGTATAATCTAATAATTCTATATTTCTTTTACTTGCCTTTTCATATATATTTTTTTCTATTCCATGGGCTCTTATTATTAATTTTACTTTTCTTTCCTGTTTTTTACTTTCATTTATTTTATCTATATCATCAATAAATATTATTCCTTTATTTTTCAGATCATCAATAACTTGCTTGTTATGTACAAGTTCGCCTAAGCAATATATTTTCTCTTCTTTATTATTAAGAATAACATTGTTTGCTTTTTCAACAGCACCACCTGCTCCATAACAAAATCCAGCTCTTTTACCTAATATTATTTCCATATTTTCCTCCAAATCCATTTCTTATTTATCTATATTTATTTAATATTATCTTGTGTTCTATATAAGCAATAAAATTCTATCATACAGAATTAATTATATCAACTCTCTTTACTTTTCATAACTGATCTAATATAATGGTTTTAATGAATTAAAGGAGATTTAATATGCAGAAATTAATAGTAGATAATAAAAAATTTGATGGAAAACCTTTAAGTGAATTTCTTTTATTTAGTTTTAATGGTCTTACTAAAAATACATTATATAAAGCATTAAGAAAAAAGGATATTAGAATCAATGATATAAAAATAAACGAAAATAAGATGGTGCACTATGGAGATAATATTACTGTATATATTGTAGATGAATTATTATATAAAAATACTAATATAGAAAAAGTATATGAAGATAACAATATTTTAGTAGTAAACAAACCACATGGTATAGAAGTAACTGGAAATAATTCTTTAACATCTACTTTAGAAAAAGAATATACATATATTGCACCATGTCATAGATTGGATAGAAATACAACTGGTTTAGTGCTTTTCGCTAAAAATGAAGAATCTCTAAATATATTATTAAATAAATTTAAGAATCATGAAATAGAAAAACATTATTTAGCAAAAGTATATGGAATACCTAAAGTAAATTCACAAAATCTAAAAGCATATCTATTTAAAGATAATAAAAAGTCTTTAGTATATATATCAGATATTTCAAAGAAAGGATATGTCCCAATTGAAACATCATATACTCTTTTAGATAAAAATACTAAAGAAAATTATAGTATTTTAGATATTGAACTCCATACAGGAAAAACTCATCAGATAAGAGCTCATCTTGCTCATATAGGTCTTCCTATAATTGGAGATGGAAAATACGGAATAAATGAAGTTAACAAAAAATTTGGCTGTAAAATTCAATTATTATGTAGCTATATTTTGAAGTTTAATTTTAATGCTGATTCAGGCATTTTAAATTATTTAAACCACAAGAAAATAATATTAAAAAAAGAACATATTTTTTAGTAACTTTTTAGCAGAATTTCTATGTTAATCCTTCTATACTATAATTATGGCAGGAAGTACAGTTAAAAAGCGGGAGTGCCTTATTTATAAAACACTTCCGCTACAATATTCTTTGTAACTATTTAATTAATTCTTGGAACTCATCTGCTGAAATCACTTCTTTTTCTAATAACGCATTTGCAACTCTATCTAGTTTTTCCCTATTTTCACGAACCAACTTTTGAGCTGTATTATACGCATTATCTAATAATATTTTTACTTCAGCTCCTATTGCATCTCCAAATTTCTCACCAAGTAATTGTAATTCATATGGATCTTGTTCTGTGTTTATTGAAATAGGTCCTAAAGTTTCACTCATTCCGTATTTTGTAATCATATCTTTTGCAATACTTGTTGCAACTTCAATATCATTACTTGCTCCTGTAGAAATATCATTTAAAACAACTTTTTCTGCTGCTCTACCACCCATTAATGCAACAAGTTTTTCTTCCATTTCGGTCTTAGATATATAACATTTATCTTCATCAGATTTATACATTGTATATCCACCAGCAACACCTCTTGGTATAATTGATACTTCTTTTACACCTTTTTGTGTTTCTAATGTAGAACTTACTATTGCATGTCCTGCTTCATGGTAAGCTGTAAGTTTTTTATCTTTTTCTGATATAACTCTACTTTGTTTTTCAAGTCCTACTGTAACTTTCTTTACAGCATCTTCAATATCTTTATTAGTTATAGCTAAATGTCCATTTATTGTAGCAATTATAGCTGCTTCGTTTAAAATATTTGCTAAGTCTGCTCCTGTAAATCCAGCTGTATCCTCTGCAATGCTCTTTAAATTAACATCCTCTGCAAATTTTTTCTCTTTTGCATGAATTTTAAGTATTGCTTCTCTTCCTCTTAAATCAGGAAGTCCTATTGTAATTCTTCTATCAAATCTGCCAGGTCTTAATAATGCTTTATCAAGCATTTCTGGTCTATTAGTTGCTGCTAGCACAATAATAGTTTCATCTGTATCAAATCCGTCCATTTCAACTAATAATTGATTTAATGTTTGATTATTTTCTGATTCTGCTCCTCCGCTACTATTTCTTCTTGATCCTATTGCATCAATTTCATCAATAAATATTATGCAAGGAGATATTTTTTTTGCTTTCTCGAAAAGTTTTCTTACTCTTGAAGCACCTAAACCTGCAAACATCTCTATAAATTCAGAACCACTCATTGATATAAATGGTACATTAGCCTCACCTGCAATCGCTTTTGCAATTAATGTTTTTCCTGTACCAGGTTGTCCACAAAGAAGAACACCTCTTGGAATTTTTGCTCCCATTTTATTAAATCTTTCTGGGTTTTTTAAGAAATCGACAATTTCTATCATTTCATGTTTTTCCTCATCTAAACCTGCTACATCATCAAATGTCATTTTAGATTTTGTTGTTTCACTATCATATACTTTTCCCTTATCTCCAAGACCTTGCATTTTAAAGAACATAATAATTAATATTACTAAAAGTATTGTTGGTAATAGTGAAAAAATAGTATTAGATATACTAACAAATAAATTAGTTGGTTTTTGCACAAGTTCAAATTCTTGGCCATCTTCATATTTTTGTTGAATCATTTCAACAAATGCTTGGGTACTAGGAATTATTACATTTTTTTCTTCCTCTTGATCTTTTAATTTAATACTTACTGTAGTACTTCCTACAGTCATCTCTATTCTTTCTACATTACCATTATTAATTTGAGTAATTAATTCTGTATATGCCATTTCATTTTCATCAAGTTCATCATCATCACTATTATTGTTATTTGTAAAATATATTATTCCACCTATAACAATTAATAATATTAATAAGACTGCAAGTATAATATATTGTTTTTGTTTGTTCTTGTCTTTATTTTTTTGTTTTTCTTCCATTAGTCTGCTCCCTTCTTCTCTTCTTTAAGCATTATCCCCTTCTGGCTCCTTATTTATACCTTCATTCTCTTCTTTTTTCTCTTTTTCTTTTTCCTTTTTCTTCTCTCTTTCTCTATTACGTCTTTCCTGTTCTTCCCTTTCTTTTTCTTCTTCTTCCTTTTGTTTTAATTCCTGCTTCACTCTTTCTTGCTCTTCTATAATCTTGTTTAGTTCTAATTGTTTTCTAATAACATCTGATTTTATCATAAGAATTGCAGTTATAATATATATTGATGCTATTGCTGTATACATCACTTGGAAATATTTTATTGTGAAACCTGTAAAACTATTAACTATAAAGTATAGAATATTTAATATAATTGGCAGTGTTAAAGAATATGCAGCAATATTATATACTGCAGTATTCTTTAATCTTAAACCTGCAATTCTTGTCACTATATATGTTAAAATTACTAAAAGTAATATATCTATTAATACAGTTGATAAATATATTATAAACATATATAAAATTGCTTTTATACAAAATATTGCAAGAGCTATATATATATCTTTACCAGATAACATATTTAATATTTCTGTTTTATCAATATTATTAATATTATATTCTTCACTAATAGATTTATATTGAATTTCTATTAAGTTATTTGAAAGACTATCTTTTATTAATACTTTATCCTTAAGTATTAATATTCCATTATCATAACTATTAATTTCGTTTATTGTATCTTGTATTTTTTCCTGATCATCAGTTTGTGTATTTATAATTATTTTTGCAGAAATTAAATTAGTTACATCTAATCTAACAATTTCTTCTCCACTTTCTGGTATTACACTTAGATTACCATTATCATATGTCACTTCTGCGATTTCAGAATTTATATAATTTTTTGTACTGTTTATAAGTTCATATATTTGAAATGTATAAATAGCAGACACTATGATGCTGAATATTAGCATAAGTATTGCAATATATCCTATTGTTCTACTAACTTTTTCAGCTGCTAAATCTTGATAACCATCAAAATCAAAAATACTAGTCTTAAGTCTTTTAAAGAACGAAGATTTCTTTTTTTCCAACTTTGTTCTCCTTTCTACATCTTTTCGACTGTCATGCCACCATCTTTTGTATCTTTAACAATAAATCCTTTTTCTTTTATTTCATCTCTTATTTCATCTGATAAATTCCAGTTTTTATCTTCTCTTGCTTTCTTCCTTTTTTCAATTAATTCTTGTATTTCGTCAGGTATTTCTATCTTTAATTGCTCTTCTATATATTTTCCAGAATTTATTAAATCTAAACCTAATACTTTATCAAATTCTAATAATAAATTAGCAAAATCTTTAGATTTGCAATCGTTTCTAGCAACTTCCCAAACAGTACTCATTGCTAATGGAATATTTAGATCATCATTAATAGCATCTACAAATTGTCCTTTATATTCATCTATTATACTTTGATCTATGTTTCTAGTTCCTGATTCATGTTTTAAATAGCTTTCTCTTAATCTATTTAATGCTTTTTGAGATGATAAGGCTCCATCAAATGTAAAGTTTAATTTATTTCTATAATGTGCTGTATAGCAGAACATCTTAAATGCTAAAGGTTCTATTCCTTTTTCTTGTAACTGTGATATAGTATACACATTACCTAAACTCTTTGACATCTTTCCACCATTTACCTGTAAAAATTCAACATGCATCCATGTCTTAGCAGGTATTTTTCCAAATGCACCTTTGCTTTGTGCAATTTCATTTTCATGGTGTGTTGGAATATGGTCAACTCCTCCAGTATGTATATCAAATACTTCTCCTAAATATTTTCTAGACATTGCAGAACACTCTAGATGCCATCCTGGATAAGAAAGTCCCCATGGGCTATCCCATTTCATAATATGATTTTCTGGAGCTTTTATCCATATAGCAAAATCATATGGATTTTTCTTTTCTGGATCCACATCAACTCTTGCTCCTGCTATTTGATCATCTACATTTCTATTAGATAATACTGGATATTTATCAAGTTTAGATACATCAAAATATATAGCTGTACTTGTTTCATATGCATATCCGTTTTTTACTATTTCTTTTGCAAATTCTAGCATGTCTGGAATATGCTCTGTAGCTTTAGCAATTATTTCTGGTCTCTCTATATTTAATCTATCCATATCTTTGAAAAAAGCTTCTGCATAAAATTTTGCTATTTCATAAGGGCTTTTATTTTCTTTTTTAGCAGCTTTTTCCATCTTGTCTTCACCTTCGTCAGCGTCTGATTCTAAATGTCCAACATCTGTTATATTCATTACATGTCTTAATTTATATCCATTGTATTTTAATAGTCTTCTTAAATTATCAACAAATACATATGTTCTAAAATTACCTATATGAGCATAACTATACACAGTTGGTCCACAAGAATATATTCTAACTTCGTTCCCATTTAAGGGAACGAAGTCTTCTTTCTTTTTAGTTAATGTATTATATAATTTTATTTGCATATTAAAATTTCCTCCTGCAAAATATTTTTATTATGTATTCCCTTCTCCTGGATCAGTTGGAGTTTCCGGAGTAGTCGGCTCTTCTGGATCTGTTTCTGAATCTCCTGGATCTTCCGGAGTAGTTGGATCTTCTGGATCTGTAGCAGTTACTTCATTTACTATAATTGTGATTGAATCACCTTGCACAAGTTTCTTTCCTGCTGCTACACTTTGGCTTAATACAACTCCATTTTCTTTAGAATTATCACTTTCATATACTACACTTATATTCAAGCCACTTAAAGCCTTCCTTGCTGCAGCTTCAGTCATACCTACTACATTTATAACTTCAACTGACATTGTTTCTTCAGTATGTTTATCACATGTTTCTGTTATTTCACTATATTTATTTCCGGCATTAGTACTCCAATTTGGATTGATTTCTTTTTCAGGTGTTGATAAATATGTTTTCTTTTTAGTTTCTGGGCAATATTCTGTTGCAAGTTTTCCTGTTTCTGAACATATTTCTACAGTCTTATGTCCCTCACATTTATCCGGAACTGTTCCTTCTACAAATACTGCTGTAGCTGTATGAGTACATCCACTTGTTGCTAAATTTCCAGAGTCAGTACATATCTTTTTTTCTACTATATTATCTGGCTTTTCAAATCTTGCTCCATCTAAATCACTATGTACATCATCCATTATAGCTGCCCAAATATCTCTTGCAGGATTTCCTCCTCCAGGTATTGATTCTGGAGTATCAAATCCATACCATGTTGCTGCTGCATAATATGGAGTAAATCCACAAAGCCATCTATCTTTAAAGCTTGTTGTTGTACCAGTTTTTGCTGCTACATCCATTCCAGAAATTGCACATTGACTTGCAGTTCCTTGTGATCCTGTAACAGGCGCTGTTAATATGTCTGATAATATATATGCATTTGCTTCAGACATTACTCTTTTTGTTTCTTGTTCTGATTCTAATATAACATTTCCATTATTATCTTCTACTTTTGTATAGAATGTAGGTTCAATATATTCACCGCCATTTGCAATCATTGCATATCCTGCTGCCATTTGAAGTGGTGATGCTCCATGTGCAGAACCTCCTAAAACAAGTGTTATCATTGCATCATCTTCATGTGTAAACTGAGGCATTCCTATTTCATTTAGAAAGTCTACTGCTGTATCTGTTCCTACATTTGAAATAATTTTCAGATTAACTACATTTGATGAAACCTCAATTGCTTTTTTTACAGTTATTAATCCATAATATCCTGTTGAATTATTAAATGGATCTCCACCAAATCTTGTTGGTGAATCATCATATACTGTAGCTTCAGTTATTACATTGTTTTCTAAACCTGGTGCAACTGCAGCTAATGGTTTCATTGCAGATCCTGCTTGCCTTTGTGATGTTGCTCTATCCAATCCATATGTTGGAGAATCATCTCCAAGACCGCCTACACAACCTACTACTTGACCATTTGTATGATCAATTATAACCATACCTGATTGTGAATGTGCACCTTCTTCTGCATCTGGATCTGTTGCATCTACAATATGAGAATCATCTAAATATTCTTCTTCCATTATATCTTGGATTTCATTATTTTGTGTTGTATAAATCTTATATCCATTGTTATATACTCTAGTTTCAGCAGCTTCTCTATCAATTTCATATTTTTCCATCATATCTTCTATTACTTCATCTATAGCTTCGACTTCTAAGAAAGATAGATCTGATGAATTATCAAATTCACCTTTTTCAAATTTTAAACCTGCATCTACTTCAGCTACTGCTTCATCATATTCCTCTTGAGTAATAAATGTTTCTCCATTTTCATCTTTTACTTCTAACATTTTTCCTAGAACTAATTTAGTTTTATTTTTAATTGTTTCAGTTTTATCTTCTTCGCCAAATGGATTATAGTAGTTTGGCGAATCATTTATTCCTGCTAAGAAAGCAGATTCTGCTAAACTTAAATCTTTTGCTGATTTATTAAAATAGTATTTAGATCCACTCTCTACACCATAAACTGTATCGCCCATGAATATTTCATTTAAATACAATTCTAGTATTTGACTCTTTGATAGCATTTGTTCAACTTTATATGCACGTGACCATTCTCTTATTTTTCTTGCAATACTATCATCATCATCTTCCATTAAGTTCTTTACCAATTGTTGTGTTATGGTACTACCACCAAATGAAGAACTTCCTCCATTTACTATATATGTAAATATTGCTCCTGCTGTTCTGTATAAATCTATTCCATTATGTTTATAGAATCTTTCATCTTCTATTGCTACATAAGCTTTTGGAATATATTCTCCCATTTCTGATAAAGGAATTATTTTTCTATTTTCTTCTCCACTAATTTCATGTAATAATTCGCCATTTTCATTATACGTTGATGAGTTTTGCATTTTTATTACTAAATCTTCTTGAGTCATATTCCATTTATCACTAAAGAAAATTGCAGCAAAAACTCCAATTCCTGCTAATACTAATAATATACATATTATTATAAATATTTTTATAAATTTGCGTAATTTAGGATGCTTTTTTTGCTTTTTTCCATTCCTTCCTGTTTTACCATTTTTAGAACTATTGGTTCTTAAATTTTTACTTTCTGAATTTCTTGTAGTTCTTTTTGCTCTTCTTGATGGGTTTATTTCATATATTCTTGTTTTATCATCATCTATGTCCATAGATAATCCTCCTCTTTACTTTCCATCTAATATTATACCAATATTTTGTAGAAAATTACTCATTTATTATATAATATATTAGTTAAAAAGAAAAGCTTTTTCATAAATTTTTAATAATTCTTACACAAAAAAGACACACAAAAAATATGTGTCTTTTTTTGCTTATTTTAAGCATTTTTATGATTATAAATTTAATATTATTTTGATAATTTTATTATTTGATTTTTTATAACATATCTTTCATGTTTCTCATAAATATAAAGCTTTCAATTAAATCCATTATTGCATATACTAAAATAATTACTCCTAAAGTAACAATTAATGCTCCTGGATAAAATGTAACATAAATACCGCCAACAATCATAGCTACTGCTAAAATTAATACAAATGCCCATAATTTACTATTAACATTTTTTAATCTAAAAGACACAGTAAATCTCATAAATCCACTATATATGATCCAAATACCAATCATTATTCTTAATATGCTCTCAATAGTACTACTATATACCATTGTAACTAATCCAAGTACTATTGCAATTAATCCCCATGCTATATCATTAGTAAATAAAGTAGAATTATTTCCTTTTCCTACAAAGTAATTTATAAGTTTTATTACTCCAACTACTATAAAAAATACACCTATTATTGTAGAAATAAACATCATTGTAGTTGTAGGATTATAAATCATAATAAGTCCAATTATTGCAAAAATAATTGATGTTAATATAGATGTCCACCCTGCTTTTTTTAAAAATTTATCCATATATTATACCTCCTAATTCTTTATTTAAATTACTATATATTTATAACAAAGATGTGAAAACCAGTCTTTATCGGTGCAGATTTAGGCTCCCGAATATAAGAAGAAAATCTTACAGGAAATGGTGATTGCATCCTTTTTATCTAATAGGAAATGAGAAATTTCCTATTAGATAAAAAAGAATTATTACAAAGAATCTTTAAAGTCATACACTTTTAGAATCTTCATAATAATTCTTTGTTTTATGCAGTTGTAACATTCTTTTTAGAATTTACTTTTTTACTTTCTGTATTAGTTTTTTTAGGAATTTCTCTATTATTGTTAATTATTATTTTTGGTGGTTCTCCATTTGCTACTGTTTCTTTTGTTATAATACACTTCTCTATTTTAGGATTTGAAGGTATCTCAAACATAATATCTCTCATAATTTCTTCTATAATAGAACGAAGTCCTCTAGCACCAGTTTTTCTTTCTATTGCTTTATCTACAATTAAACCTAATGCTTCATCTTCAAACTCAAGTTCTACATTATCCATTGCAAATAATTTTTTATATTGTTTTACTAACGCATTTTTAGGTTTTGTAACTATATCAATTAATGCATTCCTATCTAATTCTTCAAGTGTTGCAACTATTGGTAAACGACCGACAAATTCTGGAATTAATCCAAATTTTAATAGATCTTGTGGTAATAATTGTTCAAAAACTTTATATTTATCAATATCTTTGTTACTTTCAATAGTAGCTCCAAATCCCATTGATTTTTTACCAATTCTATCTTTTACTATTTTTTCTAGTCCTTCAAAAGCACCTCCACATATAAATAAAATGTTAGAAGTATCTATTTGTATGAACTCTTGATGAGGATGTTTTCTGCCTCCTTGTGGTGGTACAGAAGCTATAGTTCCTTCAACTATTTTTAGTAATGCTTGTTGTACTCCCTCACCACTTACATCTCTTGTAATTGAAGGATTTTCTGATTTTCTAGAAATTTTATCAATTTCGTCTATATATATAATTCCTTTTTGTGCTTTTTCTACATCATAATCTGCTGCTTGAATTAATTTTAATAAAATATTTTCAACATCTTCTCCAACGTATCCAGCTTCAGTAAGTGTTGTAGCATCAGCTATTGCAAATGGCACTTGTAATATTTTAGCAAGTGTTTGTGCTAAAAGAGTTTTACCACAACCTGTAGGACCTAATAACAATACATTACTTTTTTGAAGTTCTACATCATCATCTTTTTTATCTTTTTCATTTTTACTATTTATACGTTTATAATGGTTATACACTGCAACTGCTAGTGTTTTTTTCGCTTCTTCTTGTCCTATAACATAAGTATCTAATATTTCTTTTATTTCTGCTGGGTTTGGTAATTCTTCATTTTCTGCTAAAGTATATGTCATTTCTGCATCTTCATATAAATCATCTTCTACAATATTCGCACATACTTTTACACATTCATTACAAATATATACGCCTGGTCCTGCAATTATTCTGTCTACTTCCTCTTGTGATTTACCACAAAAAGAACATCTAATATTTTTTTGTTTACCATTTGACATAATATTTATCTCCTTATCTTAATTTATTATTTTCTTTTGTCCATTATACCGTCTATTAATCCATATTGTAAAGCTTCTTCTGCTGTCATCCAATGATCTCTTTCTGTATCTCTTTCAATTGTTTCAATACTTTGACCTGTTTTATCACTTAATAATTTATTTAATTTTTCTCTTGTCTTAATCATATGGTCTGCATGTATTTTTATTTCTGTTGTTTGTCCTGCTATTCCATTTCCACCTATTAAAGGTTGGTGAATTAATATTTCTGCATTAGGTGTTGCAAATCTTTTTCCTTTTTCTCCATTTGCAAGAAGTACTGCTCCAAAACTTGCTGCTAATCCAACACATATTGTAGAAACTGGGCATTTAATATAATTCATTGTATCAACTATACCCATACCATCTGTAATAGATCCTCCTGGGCTATTAATGTATAAACTTATTTCTCTGTCAGGATCTTCTGACTCTAGGAATAATAATTGTGCTATAACTAAACTTGCTGTTGTAGCGTTTACATCTTCCCCTAAAAATATAATTCTATCCTTTAATAATCTTGAGAAAATATCATAAGATCTTTCTCCTTTAGCTGTTTGTTCTATAACATATGGAACTAAACTATTTTTTTCCATAAAAAATTCCTCCTTATTTATTTTATATATTTTAATTTTCTTATGTGAATAAAATATATTTATTTTTTTGTTATATTTTATAACATAACGAACATGCTTTTGCAAGCTTTTTTTATGTTTTTATATTATTTTCTTAAAGTATAAAAAGTTAGTGGTAAAAGACATTTATTATTAATAAATCTAATTTCCCCCTAACTTTTATATTTTACATTCTATATTTTATTTTTTCTTTGCATTTTTTACTATAAAGTCAATAGCTTTTTCTGTTTTTAAATTTTCAGATATGTATTCTTTTAATTGTTCATTTTCAAGAAGTTCTTCTTCTTTTCTACCATATTGTTTAGCCATTTCTTTAACTTTTTCAGCAACATCTTTTTCTTCTACTTCTATGTTTTCTGCTTTAACAATTGCTTCTAATACTAATCTTGATTTAATTTGTCTTTCAGCTTGTTCTTTGAATTCGCCTCTCATATCAGACTCTGTTTTTCCAAGCATTTGCATATATTGATTTAAATTTAATCCTTGATATGATAATCTTGTTTCCATATCTTTCATCATGTTATCAATTTCAAGTTCTACCATTCCGTTTGGAATATCTAATTTTGTATTATCACAAACTGTTTTTATAGCTTCTTCTTCTATCTCATATTTTGCTTTTCTTTCATTATCTGTATCTAATCTTTCTTTTATACTATTTTTTAATTCATCTAATGTGTCAAATTCACTAACATCTTTAGCAAATTCATCATCTATTTTTGGTAATTCCTTTTTCTTGATTTCATGTAAAGTTACTTTAAATACAGCATCTTTTCCAGCTAAATCTTTTGAAAAATATTCATCTGGGAATTTTACTTTTACATCTTTTACTTCATCAATTTTCATTCCAATTATTTGGTCTTCAAATCCTGGTATAAAAGTATTGCTTCCTATTTCTAATTCGTGATTTTCTGCTGATCCACCTTCAAATTTTACTCCGTCTATAGATCCTTCGAAATCAATAATTGTTATATCACCTTTTTCTACAGGTCTATCTTCTATAGTAACAAGTCTTGCATTTCTTTCAGCCATATGTCCTAATTCATGTTCTATATCTTTATCAGTTGTTTTATATTCTATTTTCTTTATTTCTACACCTTTATATTTTCCAAGTTCAACTTCTGGTTTTGTTTCAACTACTGCAGTAAATATTAATTCTTTTCCTTTTTCCATTTGAACTATATCAATATTTGGTTTGCTAACTGCTTCTATTTTATTTTCTTTAATAGCTTCATCATATATTTCAGGTACTAGTTCATTAAAAGCATCTTCATAAAATATAGCTGAACCATATTGTCTTTCAACTAATTGCATAGGTGCTTTTCCTTTTCTAAATCCTGGTATATTAAAATATTTAGCTGTTTTTGAATATACCTTTTTCATTGCTTCTTCAAATTTTTCAGCTTCAATGTTAAATGTTAATTTTACTTCATTTTTGTTATCTGTGTTTTCAACTTTTACGTTCATTTTATTCATCCTTTCACGATATATATTCTAATAAGCTTAATTATTATATCATATTATTTTAATTTTGCAATAGTTTACATATTTTTTTATTTATTTTTAATGTTTTCTATACTTTTTCCATAACTAATCATCAATTTTTAATAAATCAAAATTTAAATAATCAGCACTTATTAATCTATATGTAATCTCTCCTATTTTTCCTTCTACTGCATCACTATGCGCCTTTCCATGAAGATGACCATAATAGCATCTTTTTATTCCATATTTATTCAATATTTTTACAAATTCACTTTTTTCTGGCATAGATCTATATTCTTTAGTTATAGGTGGATAATGTAAAAATGCAATTATTTCTTTATCATTTCCGAATTTTATAATTCCGTCTTTAATTGAAAGTTCAAGTCTAGCACATTCTCTTTTTATCATTTTAGAATCACAATCAGTATCTAAAATATTCCATCCTCTAGTTCCTACAATGATTTTATCTTCTGCCAGGTAACTGTTATTATATAGTATATCTATATTCTTTATATCATTATCTTTTAAAAAGTTATTTGTTTTTGTAACCGTACTCCACCAGTAGTCATGATTTCCTTTTAATAATATTTTTTTCCCTGGTAAAGAATTCAAATATTGGAAATCAAGCTTTGTTTCTTCTAAATACATTGCCCAAGAAAAGTCACCTGGAAGAATAACATAATCTTCTTCTTTAACTTTTTTTATCCAATTCTCTTCAATTTTGATTGCATGATCTTTCCAATTTTCACCAAATATATCCATTGGTTTATTATTTGAAAATGATAAATGCAAATCAGCTATAACATATATTGACATTTTTTTCTTCCTCCAAATCATACTTAAGTATTTATGCCAAACTATTTAAATTATTAAAAATTTTTAAAACATTTTTAATATTATTTTATTACTATTCACCTATTTTTAAATTAGGTATAGCATTTAATGTCAAATCAGAAGTTACTCCTGAAATATATCTATAATATCCTGCAGATGCTATCATTGCTGCATTATCTGTGCAAAGAATAGGATCTGGATAATATATTTTATATCCTTCTTTTTCTAAATTCATAAAGTTCTCTCTTATATATGAATTTGCAGATACCCCTCCAGCTAATGCAATTGTATTTATATCTAACATTTTAGCAGCTTTTATTGTGTTTTCTAACAAAATATCTGTAACATACTTTTCAAAACTTGCACATAAATCAGATTTATTAATATCAGGATTTTTATGATGTAGATTAATTATAGCTGTTTTTATACCACTAAAACTAAAATCTAGCCCATCAATATGTGTTTTAGGAAGCTCTATATTAGCCTTTCCTTCTTTTGCTAACTTATCTACTTTTGGTCCCCCTGGATATCCAAGTCCAATTACTCTAGCAACTTTATCAAATGCTTCTCCTATCGCATCATCTTTAGTTCTACCTAATATTTCAAATTTATCATAATCACAAATATGTACTAAATGAGTATGTCCTCCAGATATTATTAAACATAAAAATGGAGGCCTTAATTCCTTATGTGATATATAATTTCCTGCAATATGTCCTTCTATATGATTTGTTCCTGTAAGTGGTTTATTTAATGCATAACTTAATCCTTTTGCATATGACACACCTACAAGTAATGCTCCAACTAAGCCTGGTCCATATGTACAAGCAATATTATCTATATCATTAAATGTTATTTTAGCTTCTTCTAAAGCTTTTTTGGTTACATCAGAAATAGCTTCTATATGATTTCTAGAAGCTATTTCTGGTACAACTCCACCAAATTTTTCATGTATTTTTATTTGTGAATTTATTATATTAGATAAAACTTCTCTGCCGTTTTTTACAACGGCAACAGAAGTTTCATCACAACTTGATTCAATTCCTAATGTAAGTATATCCTTCATTTTTAACTCTATCTCCTATACTTAAATAACTGTTAATCCAAACATACTAGCACATAAATTTGCTATACCACTATAAACTGCACTAATTAAAGGTGAAATTATTAAACTTAATAATCCTACAATCCATAATACTATAAATATCATTTCAAATATTTGACTATGAGAATCCATCCAATCTCTTGCACTATATGGTAAAAATCCACCTAGTATTTTTGATCCATCAAGTGGTGGAAGTGGTATTAAATTAAATATTCCAAGTCCTACATTAATGCTAACAATAGATTGTAACACTGCAGCTGTTATATATCCTGCTTGTGACATATAAAATTCTGGTGCAAATCTTACAATAGCACATGTAATAATTTCAAAAATAAATGCAAGAACTATATTTGTAACAGGACCTGCAGCTGCAACAATCGCTTCTGCTTTAGCAAGTGAAAACTTTCTATTAAAATTACTAGGATTTATTTGAACTGGTTTTCCCCATCCAAATCTTGCAAATACTAGCATTATTGTTCCAAATAAATCTAAATGTTTAAATGGATTTAAATTAAGTCTTCCTTGGCGTCTTGGAGTATCATCTCCTAATCTATCTGCTGCAAAAGCATGTGCATATTCATGAAATGTGATTGCTATTAATAATCCTGGTATTGAAATAATTAAACTAAGTAATGCACCTTCATTTGAAAGTAAAGACATTACAGAACTAAATAGCATTAATGCTACTATTAAAAATATCATTCTTCTATCAATATACATAAACTATAAATTTCCTTTTCTAAAAATTTAAGTAAATACACCCATTTTATAAAAAATTAATCAACTTCCTGTAATACTTTCTTAATAACTAATATAATCAAGTTTTTATAGTATTATCATTTTATTAATTATCTAATCTTTATTTTTTAAACTATCGTAAAAACTCTTTTTGTATTCTTCTATTTTTTCATAAGTTACTATACCAATTTTAAAAAGTATTTGTTCATTTGGTATTTTATATATAACATCTGTCTTAACTAAACTATCTTTTTCTAGATTGTTTATCCCATCTTTTTCAAGTAATTTATTAGATTTAAACTTTAATTTATTCAAATTAGATGATATAAGCATTCCAAAATTTTCTATAGGAACTGCTGTATTGTCTTGGTCAATTATTACAAAGAAATGATTATTGCCTGTTTTACCATCAGGATAACTATATTCTTTAACAAAAACTATATCTCCGATTTCGTAAACATTGTAAGATTCACCATTTTCATTTAATACATTTTCAACTTTTCCTTTATGCCATTCTTCATCAATAGGATATTCTTCAAATGCATCATTTAAATCTTTGACTCTCCCATGTTCATAAGCTATTTTTAAAAATTCACTTAATCTTTTCTCCATAATAGACCTCCTTTCTAATTTTATTAAAATCTAATCAACTTTTTGTGATATATGCCATTCCCATAATAGATATTTATCAAATGGCTCTTTTAGAGAATCAATAACTTTATCAAATAACTCTAAAGAATTTTTTGTTTCAATTACATTATCCAAAAGATGTTCACCATTTACTTGTTTTTTCTATAAGCTCAATTAAATTATCTTTACTAAAAGTACTACCTTCTAACTTATTAGAATGATATAAATAATCTATTTTATTGCATCAATAGATAGTTTCATATTTTTCTTCTTTTATGCTACATTTAATTTAAAGGTTTCATTGTTGGGAAAAATAACACATCTCTTATTGAAGCTGAATTTGTAAGTAGCATTATTAATCTGTCTAAACCTATTCCCATACCTCCAGTTGGTGGTAAACCTATCTCTAGAGCATTAACAAAATCTTCGTCCATTCCACCTGCTTCTTCGTCACCCTTTTCTTTTGCTTCAACTTGTTTCAAGAATCTTTCATATTGGTCTATTGGGTCATTTAATTCTGAATATGCATTTCCATATTCTCTTCCGCCAATAAATAATTCAAATCTTTCCACTAATCTTGGATCTTCTTTTTTTCTTTTTGTAAGTGGTGATACTTCTACAGGATAGTCTATTACAAAAGTTGGTTGAATTAATGTTTCTTCTACAAATGTTTCAAAAAACTCATTTATAATATGCCCTCTTGTATTTTTTATATCTTCATATTGAACGCCTTTCTCTTTTGCTATAGCTTGCGCTTCTTCATCTGTATTAATAGTATTAAAATCTACTCCTGTTACTTCTTTTATAGCATCAATCATAGCAATCTTTTTCCATCCTGGCGCTAAATTTATTTCTTGTCCCTCATAAGTTATAGTTGTTGTTCCTAATGCATTTTGTGCAACTGTTGAAATAAGCTCTTCTGCCATTTTCATCATATCATTATAATCTTCATATGCTGCATAAAATTCCATATTTGTAAATTCAGGATTATGTTTTATGTCCATTCCTTCATTTCTAAAGTTTTTTCCAATTTCATATACTTTATCAAATCCGCCAACAATTAATCTTTTTAGATTTAATTCTGGTGCAATTCTTAAATACATTTCTAAGTCTAATGTATTATGATGTGTAATAAATGGACGTGCTGCATCTCCTGTTGCAACAGTTGTAAGAATTGGTGTTTCAACTTCCATATATCCTTTTTCATTCATAAAGTTTCTTATTTCTTTGAAAATCTCTGCTCTTTTTATAAATGTATCTTTTACTTCTGGATTAACTATTAAATCTACATATCTTTGTCTATATCTTAAATCTGTATCTTTTAATCCATGGAATTTCTCAGGAAGTGGTCTTAATGATTTTGAAAGAAGTGTAAATTCTTTTGCATGTATTGAAATTTCACCTGTTTTTGTTTTAAATACAAAACCTGTTATTCCTACGATATCTCCTATATCATCTTCTTTAAATGCTTTATAACTTTCTTCTCCTAAATCGTTTATACTTACATAACTTTGAATTTTTCCTGTACTATCTTGAATATGGCAAAATGATGCTTTACCCATTATTCTTTTTGCCATTAATCTTCCAGCTATTGTAACATCTTTTCCTTCTAATTCATCATAATTATCTTTTATTTCTTGGCTTAAATGAGTTCTATTAAATTTAGTTATTTTATATGGATCTTTTCCTTCTTGTTTTAATTTATCTAATTTTTCTCTTCTTACTTTCATTAATTGGTTCATATCTAATTCTTGTTCTACATTATTGTTATTTTCGCTCATAAAAATTCCTCCATTTCAAGTATTATAATACCTTATACGTTCAATATTATATACTATTTTACTATTTTTGTAAACCAATTATTTTATATTATGTTATATTATTTTTTCTAGTTCTAACCAATTATCCACTCTTTTTACATTTGTCTTTCTATCTTTATTAACAATAGATGTAAATACAATTGATCTAATACCTTCTTTTTCCGCTTCTTCACATAATTTAACAGAATCATCTACTAAAACATCTATATTATTATCCTTACATATTTTAGCTTTATCAAATGCATTAAATATTATTCCATCATATTTAATATTATTTCTTTTAAGATAATTCAAAGTAATATTTTCCGATCCTTTAAACCTTTCTTCTCCTCTTGATGTAACAAAAACTATTTTATTATTTTTATTTAATCTTTCTAAAGCTTCTTTAGCATTTGGTTTTATCTGTACCTGATCGATAATATTTATAATATTATTATCAATAAATCTTGATATAATACTATTTGGAATATCTCCTCTCATTATTTCTTCCATATGATCTGCAATATCACCATTATTGTCAAACTTTATTATATATTCTTTCATTAATTTTGATGTATCAACCAATACATCATCTATATCAATTCCTATTCTCATATATTTTCTCCTTGAATTTTTATCTACAAAAAGATTCTAATCGCTATTATATAGTATTAGAATCTTTTAGTAAATAATTATTGAATAATTATTTAAAATTAATATTTACTTAAGAAAATAAGAAGATAATATAATTTAAGATGCTTTTCTTAATTCCTTTGCATGTTCTATTGATGTTTTTGTAATATCACCTGCTGATATTCTGGCAATTTCTTCTATAGTTTCCTCTTCTGTTAATCTTCTTATATTAGTATATGTTTTATCATTTTCTACGTTTTTACTAATAAAGTAGTTATAATCGCCTTTTGCTGCAATAGATGCTAGATGCGTTACTATTATCACTTGATGATTTTTAGAAATAGCTTTTAATTTTTCTCCTACTGCCTTTCCTGCTTTTCCACTAATTCCTGTATCAATTTCATCAAATATTAATGTATAAACTCTATCAACATCAGCAAGAACTGTTTTTATTCCAAGCATTACTCTAGACATTTCTCCACCTGAAGCAATTCTTATAAGTTCTTTTTCTTCCTCTCCTTTATTAGTAGAAATTAAGAATTTAACTTTATCTAATCCATTTTTATCAAATTCTTCTATATTTTCTACTTCAACTCTTAAAATTGCGTTATTCATTTCAAGATCTGTAAGTTCATTATTTATTTTATCTGATAGTTCTTTTGCTTTTGTTTTTCTTATTACTGTCATCTTATTACATATATCTAGCATACTTATTTTTAACTTTTCTTTTTCTTTTTTTAATTTATTATTTATTTCATCTACATTTTCTATTTCATTTATCTCATTTTCTAGTTTTTCCTTATATAAAAGAATTTCTTCAATAGTATTTCCATATTTTCTTTTTAAAGAATATATTTCATCTAATCTTTTTTCAATACTATCCCTTTCCTCTTCATCAAAACTAATCTCATCATACATATCGGCTATATCTCTTGATAATTCTTGCACTTCATAATATATATTTTTAAGTTCAGAAAGTTTTTCTTCATATTTATCTCCAAAACCAGATATTTTTTCTAAACTCCTTATAGATAACGAAATACTTTCTATTGCTTGATTTGATAAACTCTCATCTACTATATGTAAATTCTCTTGCAACTTTTCAGAATTTTTCATTATATTATGTTCTTCTTGCAATTTTATATCTTCATTAACTTTTAACTTAGCATTTGTTATTTCTTTTAACTCATAATTTAATAAATCTAATCTTCTTTCTTTTTCTTTATCATCACCATAATTTCTATTAAGCTCTTTATTTATATCGCAATATCTTTCATATAGCTCATAATATTCGTTTTTTAGATCTATTAAAACTTTTCCTGCAAAATCATCTAAATATATAATATGTTTAGACTCGTCTAATAAATTATAATTATCATGCTGCCCATGAATATCTATAATATCTTGCATAAATTCTTTTAATTCATTTACTGTAGCAAGTCTTCCATTTATTTTGCATGAATTTCTACCATTTAAATATACTTCTCTAGAAACTATAATATTTCCATCTACTGAATTAGGATTTTCTGGACAGTATATACTTGCTTCCACAAAAGAAAACTTTTCTCCATTTCTTATCATTTCTTTTGAAAATCTTCCACCTGCTATAATGTTTAATGCATTTATAATTAGTGATTTACCAGCTCCTGTTTCACCTGTTAAAACATTAAATCCTTCATTAAAATCTATTATTATATCCTCTATAATTCCTATATTTTTTATATGTAATGTAGATATCATTTTAATCCTCCTACAGAATATATGTTCGTTTTATTTTCTTTTCATATTCTACAACCAGTTGTTCGTTTTGTCAATACATTTTTTATATAAAACTAAAAAAATAATATCTACTTAAATTTACTTAATTTGTAGATATTATTTCTCTTATAATCATATATATTTATCTTATATTTTATAATATTTGAATAATTCCTGATATAACAAAAGTAATCATAAATACGAAAAGTAAAATAATTGAAGCAAGTCTTAATATTTTCATCTTCTTTTTTAAATTTTCATCATTAGGATTAATTTTATATCTATTTGCTATTATTAAATAACCTATTACATCAAATATTAAAAGTATTAACAAAATAGATCTCATTATTGGATTTACTTCATCCATAATTTCTATAGGAGAAGGTTCATATATTGGTCCATCTTCAGAAAATTCCACATCAATTATTACTGATAATGATTTAGAATTTAATATAATATTACCTAAAAATAAAAAAATACAAAGCTTTTTAAATTTAGTAAAATTATTTTGTTTTAGAGCTAAAATTATTGAATTTATATTTTTTTCTTCTGTTTGTACTTCTGCCTCCATATTTTCTCCTTTTAACTATATATATAACTTACAAAACCGCAAATACCAGCTAAAATAATAAATAGTATTTGCAGTACCGGAGTGCAATTTTCTAAAACATCGCACTATTTTCATATTATTATTTGACTTCAAACTCCGAATTATATTCATAAATATGTATTTCCTTTGTCTCAAATTCAAACTCGTTTACTTTATGATTTATATAAAATGTTTCTTCTTTGACAAAGTCTAATTTTAATTTATTAACATCTACCACAACTTCTGATGATAAATTCATTCCAACAGGTAATGTTTTATTAAAGTTTTCATAAAACATGATATTACTATAAAATACCATTGGTGTATTTTCTTTTATATTTATTTTACATAATGTTAGTTTTGATTTTCTTCCATCTAATTCTTCTTTTAATGCATCTTTTGGATTCATATTAAAAATATTTATTCCACTAATAGTTTTTTGGTCATTAATACAATATATAGACATATCATATGGTGATTTAATTTTATTTAAAGCTTCTTTTATTAAAGCTAAATAACTTTCTAGATTTTCAGTATATACTTTAATATCTGTATCTAAATTTATATTAAGCACTTTATATTTATCTTTTTCTATTTCTCTATGTTTTACATTATTAATGCTTTTAATTTTTGTTTTATCATCTATTAAGCCACCAAATATATCAAAATCTTTACTATTTATTACATCTATATCTTCTTCATACTCTTTTTTTAGATTTTCTAAATCAGTATCTATATTACTTTTCTTTTTCTTTGTTTTCTTTCTTTGTTTCTTTACTTCTGCTTCTTCTTTTTCTACAAATACTTCTACATCTGTTTCATTTTCATTATTTATTTCTTTAAATGAATTTGGAACTTGTTTTAATGCAAATATAGCATCTGTTTCATTCTTAGATAATTTTCTTCTTTGTAATTCATCTACAATCTTTCCTAAATCTTCTAAATCATCCTCATAATCAAAATATTTTTTCATTTTAGATTTTTCTATTTCTTCTTTTTCCTCTGCTTCATTTAACGTTTGTACTTCATCTTTACTTGTAAATTTCCAAAACTCAAAAATACTCTTTTTATGTTTGTCTATCTCTTTTATATATAAATCTGCATTATCAATTTTTTTAGATAATATATCTTTTTTTGTTTCTATAGCTTTAATATCTAGTGTCAAATTAGTATTTTTCTTCACTACCTCTTCTAATTTTGTACATATATTTATTAAGTCTTCTATAGTATATTGTTGTTTTAAAACATATAATTCTTTTAAAGTTTCATCTTTTTTCTCTTCTTTCTTTGGTTTATTTTCATCTTTTCTTCCCAATACCTTTTGCTCTTTTAATGATTTAATATCTTTATCATCTTTTTTCTTTTTAAAGAAATATTTAACTTTACCAAAGAAAGTTTTTTTACATTCAAGAAATGTAGCTATTTGCTTTTGTCTTAATAAATAGTCCTGAGTTAGCTCTTCTATAACAATTTTAAATTTATTTAATTTTCTTTCTAATTCCGCCTGATCTTTTACTTCTTTCTTTA
This sequence comes from uncultured Clostridia bacterium, assembly GCA_944392455.1. Lineage (GTDB taxonomy): Bacteria > Bacillota > Clostridia > TANB77 > CAG-508 > CALXVA01. The sequence continues at coordinate 2,419 of CALXWP010000003.1, read as the reverse complement.
ATTTTTCTATTTTATCTAAATATTCTAATCTTATATATTCAGAAAGATTATCATATCTTATTAAATGATCTTTATGCCAAAATTCTAATTTTCCTTCGCTATTAATTTTAGTCACAAATTTAAATTCTTCTTTTGCTCCTGTAGCTAATATGAACATGGCTTTTAATAATTTATAAAATTCTAGTGCTTGTTCTTTTGAATCCAAACTAATATTATATGTAGTTTTTATTTTATCATATATCCTTGTAACACCTACTATTTTTATACATAGATTTCCTTCTTTATCAAATATTTCATATACATTTGGCCACTCTTTTGTAAAATACCATAAGTAATTCTCTATGTCTGAAATTTCTGACTTGGTTAAAAATACTCCTGAATATTCCAAATGACTTACTGGAACAAAAATAAATTTTCCCTTTCTTGATCTAGTATTTGCTAATTGTTCTTTTAATAAATAAAATAAAGCATTATTGTCTTGCTCTTTAGTTGTTGCAAGCATAAAATATTTTTTTGCATAATCTGAATAATATATTTGCCATATATAGTTATTTGGATATTTAACTTCATATGGAATTTGCTCATTTAATTCTTCTTGCTCTTTTGCAATTTCTTCTATTCTTTTTTCATTAATTGTATTTACAAGATTTAGAAAAGTAGCATGTTTTTCTACATTAAGTTCATTTTTTTTGTCTAAATACTCCATTATTGGACTTGCTAATTTATATTTTTCTTTTAAATCTGTTAATCTATCAGATGGTGTTATTAATATTTCTATATCTTTTATATTAACATATCTATATACTTTATAAATTGTATCATCATATGATTTAGAAGGTCTAAAATTTAGGCTTTCATGTTCTTTTAAAAATGCTGGTATTCTATTTAAATTAAGTCCGATATATTTTAATTTGTTTTCCATTTCATTTTCAGTTTCTTTTTCTGCTTCTTTCTTTTTTGCTGTTCTAGCCATATTTTTACCTCCTTTTTATATTACTATAATTTTTCGTTTTGTATTATATCACAGTTTTTTTTATTAATCTACATAAAAAACTAGTTTTTAAGAATTTTATTTCATATTTTATAATTAATTTTTATACTTATTTTTATGCTTAAATATATATTTAAGCATAAGAAAGGCATTTTGCTTAGCTAGTCTCTGGGGCAACGGCGAAATACATGTCACTAGCTTCGCTCGGACATCCCAAGGTAACTTAATCTTGTTGTATACAGAAAAATCGCTTAAAACACTGAAATATCAAAGAAAAAGTCGATTTTCCTATGCAATAAAAAATGATCGCCCGGAGAATTTCTCCCCAGGCAATCGCAAACCATTAGTCGAGAAGTGTCAAGGGATCAATTGACTTAACTAGACCTACTCTATCGTAGATATGGTTTTCGTCAATGTATTTGAATCCCCTAATATTGACTTTTGTCAGGTCAACAGGAATTTCAATACCATCATATCTTACTGCGTCGTGACGATCATGTCCCGTTTCCTCATCGTAGATAGCTCTTATGTCCATTTCTTCAGTCCTTACTTGAATCTCGATTTCCCTTTTATTAGGATTCTTTGGCACAGCATGAAGTGACTGATACTTCGTGGGTTTAATCCACTTCACATAGTCCTTCACATTGTCCTTGAAGATGGGTAAAATGAGAGATTTTTCAGGAACCAAAATTCCTTCAAATTCTCTTTTTTTCTGACATACAGAAAGACATTCTAAGGTATGGCTTTTTTTAACCACAAGATACGTTAAAATCTCATTCATGATTTCATAACACATCTTCTGGCTTTCAGGAGTGTCTTTTTCACCGGTCTGTGCAACAAATCTGAGTCCAAGGAAATCATGTAATCGCTCTAAAGAAGCAAATACTTTAATTCCTTCTTCTTCTCCGTCCTTAATAAGGCGGATCATTTTGGCAACAATACCAATAATATCCTTCTGCCTCCTAAGGATTTCAATGCGTCTACCGTATCTCCTTGAGATACCTCTTAAAACCTCCTTTAACTCTGCTTGTTCTTTATCCAATTCCTGGATAATTTCCGGTCTTCTCATGTTATTTAGCTCGATTAGCTTGTTTGCACAAGCATTCCGCTCTAAATCACGAGGATCTGACTTAAACGAATCAATTAGTAGCTCCCAGACCTCATCAATGTCTTTTGCCACTTCCAGAATTACCTGTATATCGGGAAATTCCAGTGTGTCCGTCACTTTAATTTTTGCCATTTTTTTGCTCCCTTCTATTATGATATGGTTTTTATTAACGGTTTACCTTTTAATTATACCATATCAAACACATTTTTTCAAATTAGTTTGTTCTCTTGCATATGTTTCATATGTAGGTTAGTCAATGATGTGTCACAATTTATTAAAAAATATATACTTTGAAATATCAAAACATATGACTGCGTTTT
>CALXWP010000002.1 GCA_944392455.1 uncultured Clostridia bacterium | reverse complement strand
AAAGTTCCACAACTATGTCTTAAATCGTGTAATCTAATATGCCTTAAATTATTTTTATCTAATATTTCACTAAATTTTTGAGATAGAAATCCTGGTTTCATTAACTCTCCATTTTCCATTAAGCAAATATATTCATTATAATCATTAACATAAGTATTTCCAAAAAACTTTTTATTTTCTTCATACTTATTTTTATATTCTTTCAGTAAATCAGCAATAAAATCAAATAAGGGTAAAGTTCTATAACCAGAATCGCTTTTTGACCTATCTTTGAATATAAATTGTGTAACACCATCAATTTTTCCTCTGCCTACAGTATGTCTAATTGTTAAAGTTTTATCATTAAAATCAATGGCATTCCATTTTATACCTATAACTTCTTCACGCCTTAGGCCATATACTCCAGCAATAATTACTGGTAGTTCGATAGGTGTAGTTTTTATTATTTCCATTAAATTTAATAATTCATCTTGAGTATAATAATCTGCGGTATATTCTTTTACTTTTATAGGCTCTAATTTAGTAGCAGGGTTACTATCAATAATCTCGGTAATAACTGCACTTTTTAAAGCTTTACTAATATTGGCTCTATAATGTTTTATAGTATTTCCTGAAAGACCTTCGCTAAAAAGTAAATCGAAAAAGTCTTGAATATGCTTAGGTTTCAAATCTACTAATTTGATTTTCTTTGCTTTAAAGTATTTGTATAATCTACCTTTAATAACTTGTTCATAACCTATATAAGTTGTTTGTTCGACCTTTCCTTTTTGTTTCTCTAACCATTCCAACATATAATCACAAAACAAAATATTTTTATATTTATCATATATGTTTGGATCTCTTAATTGTTTTTTTGATTTTTGTTCATATTCAATTTTAAATTGTTCTAATTTTTCTTCAGCCTTTTTCTTGTTTCCTTTTATAGTATAACCTGTAGGAATCCATTTCGGTTTTCTTTTTCCATAGTCATCATATAAATTTAAAACAGCATAATAAAGACCTTTCTTTTTTTGTAAGCTACCTGTTATCATTTTACTCCTTTCCGTTGTAACAGTTTAGATTTAACTTATCATTGATATTTTGTGTATTATACCATGATAATAAAAAAATTCCTACTGTTCTGTCATCATATATTTAATAACATTAACTTTAGGAATTTTATATTCTCTGCCAACTTTTTTACTTTTTATTGTTTTTTCTCTTAACATACGATATGCAAGAGTATTACTAATTCCACCTAACATTTTTCTCATTTGGTCGAGATTAACAATGTCTGGGTAGTCTGTAAACATTAAAGTGTAAGTTTCTCTCATATCAGCCATATTTGTACCTCCTCTGCTAAAATTTAAAATAAAAAAAGACCTATTCTACAATAGGACTAATTAAATACTATAACAATATTTTTTCTTATATTTTTGTGGTGATATTTTAATATTCATATTTATAGATTTTGGAACATCTGATCCAACTTTTAGTTTTCTATCTATAACTAAATTACCTTTACTATTTCTATGATAAGCATTTGGGTTCCATTTTCTATATGCTAAATCACTCATTTCAGAAGAATAAGATAATTCTTTACTTGCTTCAATATGTTGTTGTTTTACAAATTCATATAATTGTTTGTCAGCTTCATTGTATCTTTTATTTCTAATCCATTCTCTTTTTGCAATTTTACGATTTTCTTTACTTATTTGAATTCTATATTCTTTTTCTGGTATATATCTTATATCTTTTTTTATTATTTTTGTGATATAGGAAGGATTAACACCTATTTCTTTAGCAATAATAGATGGCTTTTTGTGTTCATTATAATATTTGTCTAGTATATAGTTCTTTGTATCTATAATAATCACAACCTTTCAAGCAATTTGGTAAAATTTTTGTCTACATATTTTTTATATAGTTGTAGCTCTTGACATTTTATATTAATTGTTGTAATATATTATTATATTTCAACTATTAATATTTTGATACTATTATAAAGTAATAATTGTAATATGTCAATATATTACAATTAAATTTTTGAAAAAATTTTAAGGAGAATAAAATCATGGAATTTAATTTTAAAAGTAACAGTGCATATTCATATATGAAATATGGTGGATATCAAGGAAAATATAAAGGAAAAGAATACTATATGGTTCCAAATCCAGAGGCTAGTATAAATATTAGAGACTTATATGATATGTTTAGTAAAATGGATTCAATATTGGTTGACTTATTAAATTTAGGAAGAATGTGTATAGATGTAGACGATGATCAAACTAAATTTACTTGTGTATATTATTTTGTAAAGCAATATGGATTATTGGGCTTTATGGTTGAAGCTCCAATTAGCCCTGATTTTATGCTAAATGATGTAGTAACATTAAAAGAAAATAATTTTATTAATAAAAATTGTACAATGAGAACGAAAGATTATTTTGAATTATTCTTTCCATTTGCTACCAATGATGAAATGAGTTACACAGTAACAAGTGGTAAAGTAGAAATAGAAACAAATTCCGATTTACAAAGAATGTTAAATCGTACATCACTCAGCAACCAATTAATTTATTCTAGTTTTTATTGTGAAAAAATAGATTGGATAATTGAATATGCTAAAAAAATGTATAAAATATTTAAAAAGTATGTAGATTTAGCAAATAATAGTATAAATGATTATGATGAATATAAAGCAAGAGAAACTATAAATGATTATTATTTTTCTGGAATACCATATAAAATTAATATGTATGGAAATATTCCTGAAATATCTTGGCAACCTAATTCTTTAAAACAAGCTATAGATATGACTTTTGGATTTATGCTTTGCAGTGAAAAAAATCCTCTAAAGATATGTAAACATTGCGGAAAAGTTTTTTATGCTAAAAATCCTAAAGCTGAATATGATAGTAGTCAATGTAGAAATCAAGCAAATGTATATAAAAGTAGAAATAAAAATAAAGCTGATTAATAATAATTGTTGAAATTGTAAAAAAACATTGTTTTTAGAATAAAATTAAAGTATAATAAATCCATCCTTTTCCAAAGGAAAACTTTGAGAAAGGAGGTGCAACATAGTGACTTCTTTTGATTTAATCTGGCGATTAATTGTTTTGTTACTTTTAAGTAATAAGAATGATGAAAGCCAAGACACAAACAAAGATTAATCTTTGGGGCAGGCGGACACCTGCCTTTTCTTTATTTTGAACAATAAAAAAGAGATATGCGGACACATATCTCGTGCAAACCTTCGTGACTTCATTTGATTTGCTAGCTAATGTTATTATAACATCAATTTTATTATATGTCAAATATAATAAAAAATTCATTTTAAAGTTTAATTTTTAAAATTTTTTCTCATATCTAATAGTAAATCGTTAACATCTATACCTAAAATATATGCAATACCAAATAATTCATAATCTTTAACAGTTCTTTTATTATTTTCAATATCATATAAACTTTGCTTATGAATACTAATTCCCATTAGTTCTAGTTTTGCAGAAAGTTTCTCATAAGATAAATCTTTTTTTATTCTATATTCTTTTAATAATCTTCCTATTACATTCATATTTCCATTAAATCTTGTAATCAATGACATATACATTCCTACTTTCATTCTATATATGTATTGATTTTAATATTTTTTTATGTTATATTTATAAGTGTTAACACTTTATTATATTTCTATACAATAAAGATATTAAAAAGGAGCAACACAAAATGGAACAATTAAACAAAGAATTTAATGTGCCTTACTATATATTTGAAGAAATTATAGATTATGTAGAATTAAGCGCAAAAGGTTATTCGAAATATATGAAATGGGAAAATATTAAATCTTTATTAAGATTAGCTGTTATAAGCAATAGGCTTACCAAAGAACAAGCACAATTTTTAGAAAAACAATTTTGTAGGGAATATTAAATTTGCAATTTATGTTAATTTATGGTATAATAAAGAATATAAAATTTTTTTATATTTTAATTCCTGTATTCACCAATTGGTGGAGGAATATACCTCTTACTTTTTGGTTTTACATATATAACACCAATACAACAATAAAAGAATTGGAGGACATTATTATGTTGAAAAAAATTGCATTATGGTTTATTTGCTTTGGTCTTAGCTTCCTGGTGGAAAGCTGGGGATGGGCTGAACAGGGAAAGGCCTTTATGTACATTGATTTGGGAGCTGTTGGACTTATTCTCGCAGTTGTAATCCTTAGCTGCTTGTTTGCAGGAGATGGGGCTGTAGAGCGGTTAGGAATCCCTTTGGTAGTTGCTATTTGCTATGCAGCAATTGTTGCTGTTATACTTTTTGCAACATGGGGAGCAACAAAATTGTTTAACGTGGATTATTATGTTGCTTATCAAATTATGACATTTGGTCAGTGTTTGTGCACATCTTCTTCATCAAAAAAAGATTAATGCAGAACGAACAGAGACCACTTTTCTAGGAAAGTGGTCTCTGTTCGTTTATCTTTCTAAATCCCATTCTTTTTCTCTTTCTTCATTTTCAATTTGTTTTACTGGATCAATAAAGGTATGAGTTTCTTCTTGAAAATTTTTGACTAATTCTTTTGACTCTCCAATTCCAAATTTATGACAAACCCAATCTATAAATTTATCAATAGTTTCGTAAAATTTATCTATAATCTTGTGTAAATAGTTATTCTCTTTTTCTAACGACCTAATTTTACTTTTATATTTATATTCAATACTAAATTCCTTATCTTGAAATTCTTGTTCTAATTCAACTTTTCTATTATTATATTCAAAATCTAAATTATTGCTTTTTCTTTTATATTCACTTTCTAGCCCCTTAACTTTGTCATTTAATTTTTTGTTATCTACGATTATAGAATTTCTTTCTTTTTGATATTTTTCTGCATCATCAACCATTTTAGATTGTTTCGACAATTCTTTATGCAATGATAAATTATCTTTGTATAATTCTTTAATTAATTCATCTTTAGGCTTTATAATTTCTTCTAATATTTTTTCATCTCTCTTTAATGAAAATTTACTAATATCAGTTATATTTGGAACTTCTGGTAATTCTAATTTTATTTCATTTAAAATTTTTTTAGTATTATCATAGTTTGTAATTTTTTTATATTCTTCAATAGTATAATGTTTTCTATCAGTATCTTCAACAAACGTACCTCTTTCTAAATCAAAACCTTTTGATTTTACATGATTAAAATAAGCATCTTGTAATTTTCTATAACTATCTCGACCTTTCCAAAAATCTCTTGCACAAATTTTATCAATCTCTTTGCCATCTTTATTTTTTGTATGAACAACAGGAACAAACATTAAATGCATGTGTGGTGCTCCTTCATCTAAATGTACTACTGCAGATATTATATTTTTTTCTCCAAGATTTTTATAATGACATATAAATTTATAACATTCGTCAAAATATCTTTTTGTTTCTTTTGCTCCAATTTTATCAAAAAATGCTTGGTCAGAAGTAAATATCATTTGACACATAATTATACTATTACTTCTAAGGTGTCCTTGTAAATTATTTTCTTTCATATGTTTATCAAATTCTTTTGTGTAAGTTAATTCATTTTTCTTAATGTAATAATTCAAATGTGTTCTTGATGGATCAATATCTTTATTAGAATGATTTTTTGCTTTTCTATCATTGTGAGTTCCTTTTCCATTTATTTCTGCTCGTGTTAATTTTTCATTTCTTATGATAGCATAACTCATATCTCCATGCACCTCCTTCTTCACTCGAGATATTTTTTCAATGTCTAACACACTAGACAAACAAGTTTGTTTGTGTGGCAGGGTTATTTAACCCCACACCCCCAAAACCTAAAATTGCATAATTGCATTTTTAGGTTTTTCATAAAAATTTGCCTATCGCAATTTTTATGAATGTGAGCAAAAAAATAATTTTTTTACTCACAACAAAAAAGCACTTATGCTTTTTTGTATTCACTTTAGCAACTATAAAGCAGAAACCAGAGGGAGAGAGCTAAAGTGAATTAGGTGTAATAATCCCATTCATGAAAAATAGAATTATTACACCTATATAAGTTGAAACCGTCGGTCGTTCGCCTCGTTTCATAGGTAGTCTAGTAAGTAGCTTTTGCTACTATAATTGCTGATACAGTTAAGTATCTTTGTTCATACTTGCCCAAACTTTTTACAATTACAAATCCATTTCAAGTTTTGCCACCGAATACTCTTTTATTATTGTGAGTCTGTGTTCTAAAATCTCACTCACGCACTTTGTATAATTAGACTGCTTATACAAATACGAATGAACTTTATAGCATCGGCTCATCACACCTATCACTTTTATAGAGTTTGTGGCAATTCTCTTTTGCACGACAAAAAAGCCCGTTTGTAGATTTTTATTCTGCAAACGGACTTTATCGCTTATATATTTAAATGTATTAAAAATTTATAATTAAATAACGTTGTTTTTATATAAATTATACTTATTTTTTATATATAATCCTAATCCAATATGATTTTGATTAATTTTAATTTCTTTTGGATTGTCTCCAACATAAGTATATTCTTTAGATAAATCCTTGATATCTTGTGAATTTATATTTTTTAAATATTTATTCTCAAAATAATCTTTTTCTTCCTCTGTTTCATATTCAATAACTACTTCATTTAAACGGTTCATAGCATATATTTCTTCAGAATTGTCATAGCCTTTTTTATAACTAAAAAGAAAATCTCTTAAAATTATTTCTTTACTGTTTTTTATAAAATATTTATATTTATAAGTATGTCCATCATAATGAACAAAACTAGACAAAGGTACAACAGTTTTTAATCTACTTGAATCTAAACACACTACTTGGGTTGAATAAATGCAAGTTGTATTATATTTTAAAAGAAGTGTATAATATGATGTGCTTTCATTTGTCATTAAATAACTATAGAATTCAGTATTATGATTATCATCATCAATTATTTCAATCATGTAACTAGGATTTTCTTTGAAATAGTAACCATCAATATTCTCTTCTTGTATTTGTTCCCAATTATTTGTGTCTCTTAAAGTATCAAATATATATTCTAATTTATTTTTCTTTTTTAAATTAATTCTTTCTCCAAAATTATAAATGATGGTACTTTCCATTTCGTCTTTCCAACTATGAAGTAACTTTACTGTATATTTCGTTTCATCACTATCTATGAGTTTTGCACAACTCTGACAAAGCCAAATACCATTATTTAAGTCTTTTCTTTCTTTTTCAGTCATATTTTTATTGTATCTTGGTCCACCTGGAGATGCTGCGCAAATATGAGAAGCTACACCAATATTATTAATAGTATGATTAGTAGAAGGACCTATTGTTAATTTTTGACAACTGGGGTTAGAACATATAAAGGCCACTCTTTTAGCAAGTTTTAATTTAATTGCTTCTGTAAAATCGTCTCTTTTATTTTTTTTCATTATATTTTCCTCTCATTTTATATACTTATTTCATTTTTTTAGGCCATGGCAACGGATAATGTTTACCATATTGCAAATTATAATGTACTATTTCTGATGTTATATTATTCATAATTTGAGGTGTCGAATCTCGAATAACTTTTTTTACATTATAATCATCATACTTATCTTCTATATAAGTATATCCTAATAGTTTTTGATGTAATAATGTCAAAAAATCATTTACACATACATCAACAGACATAGCAATTAATGTAGATTCTTTGGAAATTTTAGGGTCAATAAAATTCTCCCATTTATGTGCATTATATCTTACCAACATTCCATAACTCATTATCAATAAATAACAATAAAACATAAGGTTAATAGTGCATATCCCATCTATAAATTTGTTAGGTAATATTAGGTATTCTTTATAAAATAGATTGTTTTTTATAACATCATTTTCTATTTTCGTTTGACCTATCATATTAAAACAAAAGTTAAAACTTTGGTTGTTTGACCTATAGTTACCAATAATCCCATATTTGCTAAAAATATCTTCTCTTTCTCTAATAAAGTCAAAATTATCACAAGACATTTGAAATTCATTCTTGGTATTAGGTATTTGTTTAGCTGTATTAGACATTTTTAACGTTGTTTTATTAAAAATATCAGATATTTCTGGAATTTGGCTTAATAATAATTCAAATGATATTTCTTGTTTTTTTAAAACAACATTGTTAAAAAGTTTTAATATAAAGGTTGGAACTCCACTTTGTTTAATGGTAATATTTGTTTCCAAAATATTATCTTTGATATTATCATCTGAAATATAAAAACCATGATCTTTAAAATATTTTAGAATTTCTTCATCTAAATATAGAAGATATGCCATTCCTTTAGCAAAATTATTCAAAGCATATGAATATAATAATGGATTTGTAGATAAATTAGCATTTTGAGCAGATATTATAAATTCATTAGCTTGTCTAAAACAAGCTGAAGCTACTTCAGAAGAATACAATATCTTAGTTTCGTCATCATCTGGATATTTGTTTTTTATATAGTCATAACAATAATTAGTTTGTTGAAATAGTTGTAAATCTGCTAAAATATCTTTTAGTGGATTAGTTGAAATTTTAGTATTTAACATTTTTACCTCCATATACTATTATTTTTTTGTATTATATCATAACTTATAAAAATTATAAATATCAACAATAAGTTAGACTGCTACTTCTATCAAAAGTTCTAACACAGTTCTAACACCAAATTCAAAATTTTAGAAAAGAAGATTTTTATTTATATTGCATATTTATCAATGCTTGTGTTATAATTCTCTTACAAACAAGCTAATTAGAAAGGTTAATAACTACAACTAAAATAGGTTATCTAATGGTAAAAAACAGATGGCGTAAAATTCTTAAAATCCTGCGGGACTTAACCTCCCGTGCCGGTTCGATTCCGGCCATCTGCACCATTAGAACATCAAGTGTTTCGAAAGATTCAAACTTGGTGTTTTAATTTTTGCACCAAAAAAAGAAATATGTGGTCAACATATCTCGTGAATATTTGAATTCTTCGATAATTCTCTTGCTTAAGCTAAATATAGTATACTATATTTTTATTATATGTCAAATGTTTTTCAAATATTCTTTTTTTGTTTTACATTTATATAAAGTATGATAAAATGTATCATATGAAATTTAAAAGGAGGGTAACAAATGAAAAAACAAATAAAAATACCGCTAGTAGGAATTATTTTAGCATTAATACTTATTATTGCAGTAGTTGTATTACTAATGGTAAACGAATCTAAGAATCCTAATGATATATTAACTAATAATATTAGTACACAAAATATTATTAGTGATAATTTAGCAAGTGAGGATCTAGAAAAAACAGCAGAAATAACTATTGTACCTACTATGAGAGATAATATAACTGCTGATAGTACTTGGTGTGGTACATTTCAATTAACATGGAATGATTTAAAAAATGAAATAGTAGGACAAGATATTAAATTTGATGAAGATATGGATGAAGTAAATAATTTAAATTTAGAAGAATTTAATACTTCAATGATTTCAGAAGATTATTATTATAAAAAATATGGACTAAAAACATTAGAATTAAAACAAGAAATCGAAAACAGTATTTATGAAAAATTTGGACAAACTAGTGATATTTTAGATTCTTTTGATTGGTCAGAAGATGCATTACATGGATCAGGAGAACATGATTTTAGGTATTTTTTATATGCAATGCTATATAGAAAATTTGAATTCGCATCACATTTTGATAAATTAGAAAATGGTAGTTTTAGAAATGAATTTGAAAATATACAATACTTTGGTATAAATGCAAATACTGATGATTTGGTAGGAAATCAAGTACAAGTTTTATATTACAATTCAGAAGATGATTTTGCAATTATAGTAAAAACTAACTCTGATGATGAATTAATATTATGTAAAAATCCTGAAGGAAATAATTTTAATGATATATATACTAATATGAATAATAAAATGAATTCATATACTGGAGAAAGAGAATTTAAAGATATAGACGAATTAAAAATACCATATATAAATATAGATATAACCAAAGAATATGAAGAACTTGAAAATAAAACATTTCCAATATCAGATCAAGGTGTTGGAAGTGAATATGTAGGTATGATTCAAAAAGCAATACAATCAGTTAAATTTACTTTAGATGAAACAGGAGGAGAGATTAAAAGCGAAGCAGGATTAGATGTAACATTGGATGCTATAGTTATTACAGAACCACAACAAGAGAATCCAAGATATTTTTATTTAGACAATACATTTGCTATGTTCTTAAGAGAAGAAGGACAAACATTACCATATTTTGCAGCTAGAATAGATGATATATCAAAATATCAACAACAATAAAAGTTGACATAAGCCATTTGAAGCATATATAATATACATGAAGAGGCTTTAAGCCTGAGGTTACCCAGTAGAAAGGATATCACATGGGTAGTTCTAAGAAGCACAGTGCTATGCTGTGGATTGTGGCAGTAATTGTGGCCATGATTTTCGGAATTATTCTTTGGAATGATTCCATCATTCTCCGTTATACCTATGATCGAAACAAACCGGTAGATAGTAGTAACTCCGTCAATGGAGAACTCGTTTCAGCATATCGGGAAGCTTCGAGAAAGGCCGTGGAGGATTATTTTGGCAAGAGTGTGACAGATGATTACATCTACTGTTATGCTCAAGCTATGGATGGAGGACTTGTATATTACTGCATCATGGATGGAACAGCATACCGTTTTACTATTTATGCTGGTTCAGCAATGGATGTATACACATACATTCTATATGATGCATATCAAGCTCCAGATCCTGGAATGGACAGCTTTGACTTTGTACTAGAGGACGGATTGATTGGAGGAATCATGTTTGCTTCCATCCAAGACGCTTAGCGTTTTACAAAAGGATTGTTACTTGTGACAATCCTTTTGTATTAATATTTAACTAAATAATAGGAAAATATTTTTTTTAAACTAGAAGTTTTTCTCTAAATTTACAGATAAGTAAAATATATCCAAAAAATATCTTGAATAAAAAAAATCCAAATGATATAATAATATATATTCACAAAGAAGGGAAGAAATATGGAAATAGCCATAATAATATACATACTAATATTTATAATATTTGGATTAATAGCTTTTTCTGTTATGCAGCTTAGAGTAGCAGGAATTAAAGTAAAAGATTTTTGGAGTTTTATACAAGCGAATCAAATGCTTGATAAATTATATGCTTTCTCTAAAAAATATGAAAAGCTTAGTGCTCAAGAACAAATAATATTTTTAAGTGAAGCAGAAAAAGTATTTGAAGCATTTGATAAAATACCTGATATGATATGGGAAGAGGAATATAGAAAATATTCACAAGTTTTAAATGCGTATAAAGATATAAGACTAGATAGATGGAATAAAGAAAAAGTAGGTAATAAATCATAAAAAATCACATATAATAAAAATATATGTGATTTTATTTTTTGTATATTTATATATTTATTTTTAATATATAAATAAGAGAGGAATGCTGATGAAGATTAGATATTTTGACCATGCAGCTACTACACCAGTAAGAGAAGAAGTAATTAAAGAAATGTTACCATACTTTGGCGTAGAATATGGTAATCCATCAACTATGTACTCATTAGGAAGAAATGCAAAAAGAGCCATAAATAATTCAAGAAAACAAGTTGCTAGAACATTAAATTCAAAAACAAGAGAGATATATTTTACGTCCTGTGGAAGTGAAAGTGATAATCTAGCTATTAAAGGTTTTGCTTATGCAAATAAAGATAAAGGCAATCATATAATTACTAGTAAAATAGAGCACCATGCAGTATTAGATACTTGTAAAACACTGGAAAGACAAGGATTTAGAGTGACTTATTTAAATGTAGATAAAAATGGATTTATAAATTTGCAAGAATTAGCAAATGCAATAAATGAAGATACTATTTTAATATCAATAATGTTCGCCAATAATGAAATAGGGACAATTGAACCAATGGAAGAAATAGGTTTAATTGCTAAAAAAAATAATATAGTTTTTCATACAGATGCAGTTCAAGCAATAGGAAATATAAAAATAAATGTACAAAAACTAAATATTGATATGCTTTCTTTATCAGGACATAAATTTTATGCTCCAAAAGGAGTGGGAGCTTTATATGTTAGAGAAGGAATAGAAATTGAAAAGATACAAGATGGAGGAGAACAAGAAGACAATAAGAGAGCTGGTACTGAGAATGTGGCTGAAATAGTAGGATTAGGAAAAGCTATAGAGCTTATATATAATGAATATGATGAATATAATAAGAAATTAAAAACACTTAGAGATTATTTCATTTCAGAAGCCAAAAAAAGATTGGATGGAATTAGAATTAATGGCGATTTAGAAAAAAGATTACCTGGAAATGCCAATATAAGTTTTGAGAATATTATTGGAGGTGAACTTCTATTTAGATTAGATGAAAATGGAATATGTGCATCAGCAGGATCAGCTTGTTCTACATCAAATCCTATGCCATCTCATGTGCTTACTGCTATTGGGGTTGAAGCAAGATTGGCAGAAAATACATTAAGAGTTTCATTTGGTATGGATAATAAAAAAGAGGACGTAGATTATCTACTTGATAAATTAGAAGGCATAATAAATACAAATATGTAAAATGAAGAGTAAAAAGAAGAAAATAATAGAAAAAACAAAATAAAATCAAATAAATAGGAAAATAAGTACTAGCGTATACGCTAGTACTTATAGTATAATCTTCTATAACTTATAAGTAAATAAAAGATATATTAATTTAAAATTAAGATTTGTGTTTATTATCAGGAATATATTCTAGTAAATCAGATATTTCACATTTAAAAACTGAACAAATCTTATTTAATTGTGAAATATCTAATCTTTTAGATTCTTCATAATACATCTTAGAAATTGTTGCAGGTCGTATATTAGTTGCTTTTGCCAATGCTGATTGAGTCATTTTATGCTTACCTAACAAATCTGATAGTTTTATTCTAATCATATGTCACAACCTTCCGTTAAAAAATAAATAATATATCAGGTAGAAATTTGTCATATTTTGTCGTATACATATACTTGTATTTTATCATGCAATATATTAAAATTACACATGCACAATAAAAAATAACGATAAGAGTAATAAAAGATATACTAGAAGTAATAGAAAGGGAGAATATGTTTAAAAAAGCAAATAAAAATAAAAAATGGAAAGAAGAAAGTAAGTTATATTTAAAAGAACTACAAACTTTTTTAGATCAAGCAGAAAATATACAAGATGAAATACTAAAAAGAAATATTATTTATCAAATGTTAAGATGTGATAATGTATTGACGAAATTAGCAGAAAATAGATTTATTTATTATTATAAAATGGGATATAAAAAGGCAAAAAGTGAATAAATATTTTTAATAAACTCATACTAAATATAAATAAAAAGAGAGTATGAGAGATGAAAAAGTTATTTATTGGAATAATAATTGGATTTATAAGTGGAATGTTTTCGGCAGGTGGAGGACTAATATTAGTTCCTATTTGTACTTATGCTTTTAAAATGGATGAAAAAGAAGCAAGAGCAACAACTTTATTTTGTATTTTACCTATGGTTGTATCAACAGCAATTATATATAATAAAAATAATTTTTTAGATTGGAACTTAGGGATAAAGTGCGCTATTGGAGGAATTGTTGGTGGAATTATAGGAGGAAAATTACTAAATAAAATATCCAATAAATGGTTACAAATATTTTTCATATTATTCTTATTTTATGCAGGTTTTAGTTTAATAATGAGGTAAGGATGAAAGAAATAATAATAGGGTTAATATCTGGAATAATAAGTGGATTAGGAATGGGAGGAGGAACAATATTAATTTTGTTTCTTACTTTATTTGCCAATATAGAACAGCATATTGCACAAGCAACCAATGTAATATTTTTTGTTCCTACTGCTATTGCTGCTATAATAATTTTTATAAAAAATAAAAAAATAAATTTTAAAATTGGGTTGCCAATATGTTTTTTTGGTGTAATAGGAGCAGTTACAGGTGCTAATATATCTAGTAATATGAAAGTACGGAACATTAAGAAAGATATTTGGAATCTTTTTAATTATTGTAGCAATATATGAAGGATATTCTTTTATTAAAAGGTATATAAAAGAAAAAAATAGGGATACTAGTATAAAATAAGTAAAAAGGAGGAATAAAATGAATATGAAATTTATTAAAGGAATGATTGTTGGTGGCTTAATATCTGCTGGAGTTGCAATGGCTTGTTCTGAAAATATGGAAACAGGAAAAAAGAAAATGATAAAAATGGGTAGACAATTTGCAAAAAAAATGGGAATTGTATAACATAAAAATAAGAACGCTAGTATTATACTAGCGTTTCTTTAAAATGGTCTAAATCCTGGTCTACAAGGTTTTTCCATTTTTTTATCACATTTATCTTCACATTTGCAATCGCATTTGTCTTCATATTTGTTTTCACACTTTTTATCATCTTTATCTTTACATTTTTTTTCTTCATATTCCATATATTCTTTTTCCATTCCACAAGGTTTACAATGTTCTTTTTTACAATCTATTTTTACACCTTTTAAACATTTACCATCATGTTCTGCTTTAGTACATATTTTACAATGTTTTACACGATCAACCCAAATTTGGATTTCGTAAAATCTATTAGAACATAGAGGACCAAATACGAATTCACCATTCTTATCTGTGAAAGTATGAGATACAGGTCTTCTTTCTTCTTTGTCACAATCGCAAATAACTTCTATAAGTTTTACTACTGCATCACATACAGGCTCTCCACAACAATCTTTTACTACTCCGTATATAACATTTCTATTGTCTTCTGGTAGATTAATTTCTAAATCAAATTGTTTACCAGTAGATAATATACCGTCAACATTTAAAACTGGACATACATTTTTTTCATATTCCATATAAAAGACTCCCTTCAAAATTTTAGCATTTAGCTTAATATATATTATGAATCTATTAAAAAAAAGTGCATAATATGTAGAAAAAGTATAAAAAAAGAAGTATAATAATATATGTTGTATATATTGAAAATATAAAAATTATATATATAAAGTATTTAAATTTTATTAAATACAATAATAATTAACTATAGATATAAAAAGAGAGGAGAAATATTACGTGGACAATAGACCGATTGGAGTATTTGATTCTGGAGTAGGAGGATTGACTGTATTAAAAGAACTAAAAAAAACGTTGCCACATGAAGATTATATATATATAGGAGATACAGCAAGTTTTCCTTATGGAAGTAAATCTAAAGATACAATAATAGAATTAAGTAGAAAAAGAATAGAGAATCTAATTGATATGGATGCAAAAATGATAGTAATTGCATGTGGAACAGCAACTAGCCAAGCATTAGAAGAAATGCAAAAGATGTTTAATATGCCTATAATAGGAATAATAGATCCAACAGTAAAGTATTTAAAAGAGCATGATATTAAAAACATAGGGATTATAGCAACAGTAGGAACAATAAGGAGTAAGGGATGGGAAAAATATATTAATAAAAATATTGATAATGCAAATATCATAAATAAGGCATGTCCTCTTTTAGCACCAATGGCAGAAGAGGGGTGGACAGAAAATGAAATTGCAAAACTTACTATACATGAATATTTGAAGGAGATAGATAATAAAAGTATAGATGCTTTAATATTAGGTTGTACACATTATCCTTTGTTTAAAGGATTGATTGAAAAAGAATTAGGAGAAAATATAGAAATTATTAATACAGGAGAAATGGTAGCTAAAGAATTAAAAAAATACATAACTGAAAGAAAAATTGAAAATAGTAAAACAAATGAATCAAATTTAAATATATATTTAACTGATATAGAATGCAATTTTTTAAATGTTGCAAAAAAATTATTAGAGAATGAGGATATAGAGATAAAAAAATTCAATAATTAAATTCATTGATTACTAGTTTTTGTGGAAAAAATATTATGTTCATGATATACTAGAATATACAAAAATATAACAAATATAGGAGGAAAAAATGAATAGATATTATTTTACTTCAGAAAGTGTTACAGAAGGACATCCTGATAAACTATGCGATTATATTTCTGATTTAATTTTAGATGAATATTTAAAACAAGATAGTGAATCTAGAGTTGCTGTAGAAACATTTGCATCAAAAAATCAAATAACTATAGCAGGTCAAATAACATCAAAAGGAAATGTTGATATAGAAAAATTAGTAAGAGAGACTATAAAAGAAATTGGATATACTGATAGCGAAACTGACATAGATTATAAAACTTGTAAAATAGATATAAATATTACAAAACAGAGCGAAGATATTGCATGTGGTGTAGATATAGGAGGAGCAGGTGACCAAGGTATTATGTTTGGTTATGCATGTAATGAAACTGAAAATTATATGCCATATGCTATACACATGGCTCATAAATTATCAAGAAAATTAACAAGATTAAGAAAAGAAAATATAATTCCATATCTAAGACCTGATGGAAAAACAGAAGTTACAGTTGAATATGAAAGAGATATTCCAAAAAGAATAGAAAATGTTTTAGTATCAACACAACATTCAGAAGATGTAACAATGGAAAAATTGAGAGAAGATATAATAAATAAATTGGTAAAGGAAATAATTCCGAGTGATATGATAGATGAGAATACTAAAATATTTATAAATCCGACTGGCAGGTTTGTTATTGGGGGACCTCTTGGAGATACTGGACTAACTGGAAGAAAAATTATTGTAGATACTTATGGTGGATATAGTAGACATGGGGGAGGAGCTTTTTCTGGAAAAGATGCAAGTAAAGTAGATAGGTCGGCAGCATATATGTTAAGATTTATTGCTAAAAACATTGTTGCAAACCATTATGCTGATAAATGCGAAATACAAGTTTCATATGCAATAGGTGTAAAAGATCCACTATCTATATATGTAAACACATTTGGTACAGGAAAAGTGAGTGATGAAGAGATTATAGAGATAATAAAGAAAAAATTCGATTTAACACCTGATGGAATAATAAATTACTTAGATTTAAAGAAACCAATTTATTCAAAAACAACTAATTATGGACATTTTGGAAAAGATGAATTAGCTTGGGAAAAAATTATAAAGATATAAATTATAGAAAATTATAAAAAATATATTAATAGTAAAAGAATAAGTCTCTAATTATAAGCATATAATCTAATAACTTGTAATTGGAGGTTTTTTTATGTTTTTTGTTATTGATAAATCTAAAATATTATCATATGTTGTGGCTATTTGTACTGTAGTTATATTATTTATGCTAGCATCTGGAGGAGAAGAAACTAATTCAATAACAACTTCTGCAAATGTAGTAGAAAATAGTATTGTAGAACAGAATGTTATTAATATTGACAAAAATGAAACCAAAAATATAATTTCTAATGTAGAAAATAATATTTCACAAAATATGCTTAATAATATTTAAAAATATAGAAAAATAATCAATTTACATACATAAATAATCAATATCTATGAATAATATATATTAACCTATATAACATATTGTTATTTTTTAGTGAAATAATATCTAAAGTTTATATACATATAAATTATATTTAGGAGAAAAAATGTTTTTTATAGGAATTATTACAAATCAAAAAAATGAAATATTTATAAAAAAGGAATTATCTGAAATTATACCTATTGATAATATTATATTTATAACTGAGAAAAATATAGAAAATATTAAAAATATTAAATTTGAAACAATATTATTAGATACTAAAATTGATAGTAGGAAAAAAGAAGTTAGAAAAATAATATCATCTTGTAAATATCTTATATTAAATTATGATATTAATTTTGATAATTCTATACTTGGAGATTTAGATCTTACTATTATAACCTATGGGTTTAATAGTAAATCAACATTTACTATATCAAGTGTGGAGGAAAATAATCTGATAATTTGTTTACAAAGAATTATTTTTAGTAAAAATAATAAAAAAATAGAACCTCAAGAATATAAAATAGAAAACAGCACAAATATTGATAAATACGCAGTTATAGGAACTGAAATAATGAAAATAATATATAAATAAATTTTAACATCTAAAAGGATAAATTGTAAAAAAATACAAAAAAATAACATTTTATGTAGACAAAACCAAAAAAACGTAGTATAATAGGAAATGTGAGAAAACGATATTAAATTTGTTACTAGAAAAAATACAAAAAAGAAACAAATGGGGGAGGAAATTTAAGTGAATACTATGTATTTAGACAATAACCACATCACACTAGTGGGAAAGGTAACAAGCGAGAAAAGATTAAGCCATGAAATATATGGAGAAAAATTCTATGTATTTGATTTAAGTGTGCCACGTTTAAGTGGAAATTTTGATAACATACCAATTACTATTTCAGAAAGATTGATTACAGAAAAGGGATTACCTATAGAAAGCAAAATGTCAATAACAGGTCAATTTAGATCATATAACAGTTATGAAGGAGAAAAGAACAGATTAGTTCTTACAGTATTTGCAAAAGAAGTAGAGTTCTTAGAAGATCAAGAAGCAGATATACCAGTAGGAAAAGATTTTATTACAAATGAAGTTACTTTAGATGGATATATCTGTAGAAAACCAATATACAGAAAGACACCATTTGGAAGAGAAATAGCAGATGTATTACTTGCAGTAAACAGATCATATAATAAATCTGACTATATTCCTTGTATAGCATGGGGAAGAAATGCAAAGTTCTGCGAGACTGTAGCTGTTGGAACAGAAATAAAAGTAGTTGGTAGAGTGCAATCAAGACAATATGAGAAAAAACATGATGATGGAACTGTAGAAAATAGAGTTGCATATGAAGTATCTGTATCTACATTAGAGGTTATAGATAAAAAATCAGATGAAAGTAAGGAAGAAGATAAAGAAGCTATTTAATTAAACATAATATAGAATCCAAAAAAATTCAGGAAATCCCTGAATTTTTTATTGTTATTATCATAATTATTAAATATTAAACCTAATATAGTTTACTTATTATCTTCTGGAATAACTATATTTTCTTTTTTCTCATTTTTAGGTTTTTCAACTTCAATATATTCAGAAACAGGAGAAATATCCAAATCATTGCCACCATTAATTACTTCTATTTTTTTATGTGGCTTTTTATATTCTGTATTATTTTCAGAATGATTATTATCATTTATATCATCATTTTTTATATTATTATCTTCACTAAGTTCTACCATTTTATCTATATCAACTTCATCAAATGAGAATGTATAAGATTTATCATTTTTATTATATGTATACATATACAAAACCTCCTTTTCTAAATTATTTTTATTATAAATGTTGTAATTAATAAAGTCAAGTTGTTTACAATAAATAAAAAAAATGATAAAATATATGGCATATAGCTGAAAGAAAGGAAATAGGAATGGAAAAAGATAAAATTAAAGGAGTAATTGAATCAATTTTATTTGCAGCAGGTAGAGAAGTAAAAATAGCAGAGTTAATGTCTTCATTAGAGCTAAGTTCTGAAGATATTATTAATGCTGTAGAAAGTTTAAAATTAGATTATGCAAAAGAAGATAGAGGACTTTCAATTATTAATTTAAATGATGCATATCAATTATGCACAAAAAAAGAATATTATGAATATATCTATCCTATTTTCGATAAAAGAAATAAACCAAATTTATCAAATGCAGCCTTAGAAACTTTATCAATTATAGCGTATAATCCACGTATAACAAGAGCTGAAATAGAATCTATAAGAGGAGTTAATTCAGACGGAACTATATATAAATTATTAGACTATAATTTAATAGAGGATGCTGGAAAACTTGATGCACCAGGAAGACCTACAACATATAAAACTACAAATGAGTTTTTGAAATTGTTTGGAATATCAAGTTTAGATGAATTACCAGATCTTCCAAGATATAAGTTAGATGAAAACAAACAAATTGTAATAGATGAAATAATAGAAAACATAGAAGAGGCTCCAATGCCCGAAAGGGAGGACTTAGATGATAATAATGAAAATGAGGGAAAAGAAAAATTAAATTAATAAAAAGGAGCGAATTTTATGAAAAATAATGAAAATAAAAAAGAGTTTGTAAAAGAAATTACTAATATAGAAGAAGATTTTGCACAGTGGTATACAGATATTGTACTAAAAGCAGAACTTGCTGACTATACAGCGGTAAAAGGATTTATAACAATTAGACCTTATGGATATGCTATATGGGAAAATATTCAAAAGTATGCAGATAGTAAATTTAAAGAACATGGTGTTAAAAACTTATCTATGCCAGTTCTTATTCCAGAAAGTTTATTAGAAAAAGAAAAAGATCATGTTGAAGGATTTGCACCAGAAGTTGCTTGGGTAACCATGGGAGGAGGAGAAGAATTAGAAGAGAGACTTTGTGTAAGACCAACTTCAGAAACTATCTTCTCAACAATGTATTCTAAATGGTTAAGTTCATGGAGAGATCTACCATATTTATATAATCAATGGTGTAATGTTTTAAGATGGGAAAAAGAAACAAGACCTTTCTTACGCTCAAGAGAATTTTTATGGCAAGAAGGTCATACAATACATGAAACTGCAGAAGAAGCACAAAAATTCACATTGGAAATGCTTGAAGTATATGCAGATGTTATTGAGAATTTGTTAGCAATACCTGTACTTAAAGGTAGAAAAACAAAAACAGAGCAATTTGCAGGTGCAGAAGCAACATATACAGTAGAAACATTAATGCATGATGGAAGAGCTCTTCAAGGAGGTACATCACATTATTTTGGACAAAACTTTACAAAACCATTTGAAATAAAATTTCAAAATAGAGAAGGAAAAGAAGAATATGCATATCAAACATCTTGGGGAATTAGTACTAGATTAATAGGTGCTGTAATTATGGCACATGGTGATAATAGAGGATTAAAATTACCACCAAAAGTTGCACCAATTCAAGTAGTTATAGTTCCAGTTGCACCTCATAAAGAAGGAGTTAAAGAAAAAGCAGAAGAACTATATAAAACTTTACAAGAAAAATATAGAGTAGAATTAGATCTAAGAGAACAATATTCACCAGGATATAAATTTAATGATTGGGAAATGAAAGGTGTTCCAGTAAGAATAGAAATTGGACCAAGAGATATAGAAGCTGGAAAATGTATAGTTGTAAGGAGAGATACGTTAGAAAAAATAGAAGTTAATTTAGATGAATTATCAGACAAATTAAATGAAATCTTAGAAGCTATACAAAAAAATATGTATGATATATGTGTACAAAGAGTAAAAGATAAAACAACTGTAGCACATAATATGGATGAATTTGTTAACAACTTAAATACAAATCAAGGATATGTTAAGACAATGTGGTGTGGAGATGCAGATTGCGAAGAAAAGATCCATGAAATGACAGGTGCTAAATCTAGATGCCTTCCATTTGAACAAGAACATTTGGGAGATAAGTGTGTATATTGTGGAAAACCTGCTACAAAAATGGTGGTTTGGGGAAGACAATATTAGTAAGTTTAAAAATTATAAAATTATAAAACAAATAGCAACAAATTTTTTAGTTTGTTGCTATTTATTTGTTTATATTATTTACTTTTATTATTTTTATCATCAAGTAAATCAAAAATATTCATATTTCCTTCTATTACATCTGAACTATTATTTATAATTGTTTTATCAGAATTTATGTCAGATTCTGATGTGATTTCTTCTTGGATATTTCTATTAATTACATCATAATTATATACTTCTCTTGGTGATCCAATAACATTTTCGATAGTATGTGAAGATTGCTCTTCTAATCCATCTTCATCTCCAAAATCTTGTGTTAAAATTTCTAATAAATTTGGATACATTGTTCCTGCATGTCTTTTCCAATTTTCAACAATTTGTTTTGCCTGTTCTCTAGAACCAGCAAAAGTTTTTACTTCAAAAAGGCATTCATTATTTTCCATAATTTTACATGTTACATTATAATAATTTTCATTTATAGGTGTATATTCAGCAACGATAGAATTTTCTTCATCTACATCATCTAGAGTGTATTTTAAGTTTGTATCAACTTGTAATTTTAAGATTCCAGGAAGAATATCTTCTGTAAGTTCTAATGTTCTAATACCTTTTTCTGTTATTAAGTACATATTCTGATCTTCTTGTTCATAAGTAAGAACAAAATCACTTTTTATTAAATCTAATAGAAATTGTTGGAAATAGAAATAATTCATATCTAAAACAGAAAGAACAATTTTATATAAAGTATTATTATTTATTGCTTTTTTTACATTATTAAGTATATAGAGAATTAGTACTTTACTCTCTGCCAATGTTTCACCATTAGATGTTAATTTCAAAAGTTATCACCTCTTCATAAAAATTCAAAAAAATTATATCATAAATATATTAAAAATACTATCATTTTTAATATATTAATGTTATAATGAGGAAAAATCAAACAAAATAAGGGGAAAAATATGGCTAAAAATACATTATATGAAATACTAGAAGTAAGTGAAAATGCTTCACCAGAAGTAATAGAAAAAGCATATAAGATATTGGTAAAAAAATATCACCCAGACTTACAACCTGCTGAAGAAAAGAAGCATGCAGAAGATAAAATGAAAGAAATCAATGAAGCATATGAAGTATTGGGAGATGAACAAAAAAGAAAAGCATATGATAATGAATTAGAAGCTGAAAGAGAACAAGAAAGAAGAGAAGAAGAGTTAAAAAAACAAGCTAGTTCAAATATGGCTTATGGACCAAATAATCAAGCAAATCAAAGATATTCTCAGAATTATAATAGAAATAATAATGTAACTAATGATCAATCATATAATAATTCAAATAATACGAATTTTAATTATGATAAGGATAGAATGGAATATGAACAAAGATTAAGACAAGAAGAAGTAGAACAAAGAATGAAAATGCAAGAGAATTTAAATAAAGAATATACAAACGCATATAATGATTATTTAAGAAGTCTTGGTTTTAAAGTAAAAGAAAGATGGACAAAAGAAAAAACACGAGATTTATTTTTTGTAATAATAATTATTATAGTAATAATATTTTTATTATGGCTATTTCCGCCAACTCGTAAGTGGATGATAAATTTTTATGAAAGTAATCCAATAATAAAAACAGTAATAGATATTATAGTATCAATAATAACAGGTATATTTACTGGAATATGGGATTTTATAACAGGATTATTTAATTAAAACAGGAACAAGTAATTTTATTTTTCCTGTTTTTTTGTATATTTTTTTTAAATTAATGATATAATCTCTGTATAAATAAATTTATTAGGAGGTAGAGTGTAATATGGAGAGAAAAGTAAGAGTGGTACAATATGGAACAGGAAAGATGTCTGTTTATACAATGAGATATGTGTTAGAAAAAGGAGGAGAAATAGTAGGTGCTATTGATATGAATCCTGCAGTTATAGGTAAAGATATAGGCGAAATAATGGGAACTGAAAAGACAGGAATAAATGTTACAGATGTAAAAAATGCAGAAACTTTATTAAATGAAGTAAAACCAGATATAGTAATAGTAACAACAATGAGTTTATTAAATGATATAAAAGATGCATTTATGCTTTGTGCAAAATTAGGAATAAATGCAATATCTACATGCGAAGAAGCATTTTTTCCATTTAATTCTAATCCAACAGTAACAGATGAAATTGATAAGTTAGCCAAAGCAAATAATTGCACAATAACAGGAAGCGGATATCAAGATGTTTATTGGGGACAATTAATTAGCAGTATTGCAGGATCTACTCAAAAAATAACAAAAATTAAAGGAAGTTCTTCATATAATGTAGAAGATTATGGAATAGCACTAGCAGAAGCTCATGGTGCAGGACTTACATTAGAAGAATTTGACAAAAAAATAGCATCTGCAGATGAAATTAGTGAAGATGAAAGACAAAAGGTAATTAATGCAGGGGAATATGCTCCTTCATATATGTGGAATGTAAATGGATGGTTATGTTCAAAATTAGGATTAACACCAATAAGTCAAACTCAAAAATGTGTACCTCAAACATATAAAGAAGATATTGAATCATCAACTTTAGGAATGACAGTAAAAAAAGGAATGGCAACAGGTATGAGTGCAGTTGTAACAACAAAAACTAAAGAAGGAATTACACTTGAAACCCAATGTATAGGAAAAGTATATTCGAAAGAGGATTACGATAAAAATGAATGGACAATAGAAGGTGAACCAAATACTACAATAGTTGTTTCAAGACCAAGTACAGTTGAACTTACTTGTGCAACAGTAGTAAATAGAATACCAGATGTTATAAATGGAAAATCAGGTTATGTTTCTACAGATAAGTTAGATGAATTAAAATATTTAGTAAAACCAATGAACGAATATGTAAGAGATTAATATATATTAGGCTAATAATTTAAATATAAAATAATATAATAGTAAAAAATAGAGAAATTTCTATATTTCTCTATTTTTTATGAAACTAAAATTAATAGTTATATATTTTTTATATCTCTTTTCTTAAATACAACTAAGCTAAGTATTAAAAGTATTGCAAGATATAATACGCAAATTAAAATTGAGAATGGTGCAGTTAGACCTTTAAATAAAGGTAGACCACCAAATAAGTAATATGACAAATCCCAGTTAGGAGTTACAAAATATTTAATCCAATCTAATTTATATAAAAGAGCAAATTGATTTATTATTGAAGAAGCTATATATCCTAAGAAAGGAACGGCTACAGCTAATGCAGTATTGGCAAAAATTGTACTACAAGCAAATGCTAGTGTTAATAATAATATATACATTGGTAATTTGCAGATACCTAATATGATTACATACACAAAGATATTTATTTCCTCGACATGATTTGTATCAAAATTATAAACAATTGCAGGAGTATTTAATCCATCAAATCCATTAATTATACCTCCAATCAATAATTGAGAAATATAAACTATTCCAATTGTTAAAAGTAATATAATTAAACATACAACAAATTTAGAAAATAGTATTTTAAATCTATTATATGGTTTTACTAGAAGAAGTTTTATAGTTCCTTTATTAAATTCTTCACTAACTATTGAACCAGCTATTACTATAACAACAATTAGTATGAATAATTCGTAATTACTAAATAAATTAATAAATGAGTTCCTACTTAGTGAATCTAAAGAAATTGAATTCTCAATATAGTATTTAGATAGATTCATATTTTCTAATGCAGATCTATATTGAGATAATTCATCAGAATCTAGTTCGTCAATATCAGTATTAGCATAATCTAATAAAGCTGTAGAATAAGATGAGTAGTCATTCAATGCTGTATTTAAAAATGATGGACCATAATCTATATTCTTTTCAAGTCTCCATTCAGCAACTTGTTTTTCTATATTTAAAGAGGAAATAGTTCTATCAATAGATGCTTCTTCTGAAGGAGAGACAGCTTGTTTTTTGAAATTATATTGCTCTTCTAAAGAAGAATTTATTTCTTTTAAGTCTTCATTTGCAAAGTATCTCCAGTCATTTGTATTAAATTTTTCTATTGCTAAATTAAGATTATCTTTTGCTTCTTTATAAGCTTCATCTGTTATTCCATCAGAATATTCATATCGTAAAATAGTATTCATATAATCTATAACTCTATTAAAGATTATATATGCTTGCCATGTATTATTACCATAATCATCAGCGAGCTTTATTAATTCAACTTGAACTTTTGAATTTAAAAACATTGAAAATTCTGATTCATTATTAGGATCTAAATCTGATAAGTTATTTTCATAATATTCTATATCACCATCCATGAAATAGTAATATGAATACATTGAATCATTAGTAATTCTCAGCATTACATTTGATAAAATCATATAACCGATAGTTATAATTAACAAAATATATATTGTTTTTTTCTTAAATATTTTTTTAAGTTCATTACCAATTAAATTAATCAATTACATTACCTCCTGTCTTTTTTAAGAATGCATCTTCAAGACTAATAATTTCTTCTGTTATTGAGTAAATTTGTATATCTTGAAGTACTAATTTTTTTACTATATTAGGTATATCTTCCTTTATTGCATGTACTAATATATGAGTATTATCTTTAGCAATTGATATATCACCTATAATTAATCTTGCTCTTTTTGCATCATCTAATTCAATAATGTAATTGCCTTCAGAGGCTTCTTTTTTTACAGTATCGATATCACTAGTTTCTACTATTATTCCATTTTTTATTATACAAACTTTATTACAAAAGCTTTCTAGTTCGGCTAAATTATGGCTGGAAATTAATATTCCCATATTTTCTTCTTTAGATAATTTTATTAAAAGATTACGAAGGTCCTTTATGCCTTCAGGATCTAGACCGTTAGTTGGTTCATCCAAAATTAATAGATTAGGTTTATGAAGAATTGCTTGAGCAACACCTAGACGTTGTCTCATTCCAAGTGAATATTTTGAGACTTTGTCATTAATCCTATTTTCTAAACCTACTAATTTTATAACTTCTAAAATTCTTTTATCAGTAACACTTGGATATAAATTAGCAATTAATTTAAGATTATCTAAACCTGACATATACATATAAAGATCAGGGTTTTCAATAATTGCTCCTACTTTTGCAATTGCTTTTTCAAAATTAGTTTTTATATCAAATCCATTAATTTCTACTTTACCAGAATTGATTTTTTGAAGTCCTAATATTAATTTTATTGTTGTGGTTTTACCAGCACCATTAGGACCAATAAAACCTAAAATATCACCATTAGATATTTCTAAAGAAACACCTTTTAGGATTTCTTTTTTTCTAAAATTTTTATGCAAATTTTCACATTTCAAAATTAAGTTTTGCATATCATCCCTCCTTCTATGCTCACAATATATCATAGAAATATTAAAAAACTAGAAATAAAAACTTAAGAAATTATTAATTTAAAAAATAAAAATAAAAAGTATATTTAATAGAAAATTGTAATAAATAGAAGAATTTTTTTTAAAGTATTGTGAGAACTTACTTTTAATGGTATAATACAAACGTAAAAAAAGGGAGGCAGATAGATAATAAAATGCGAATTAGATTTAAACCGTGGGCTAGACCAGAACTTGAGGCTAGTGAGTTTTATATAGATAATCCTGAGGATTATAAAGGAAAATGGAAAGAATTATTTAAAAATAATAATCCAATACATTTAGAATTAGGATGTGGAAAAGGAGGATTTATATCTCAACTTGCTGTATATAACCCAGATATAAATTATATTGCAATAGACTTAGTTGATGCAATGCTTGGATTGGCAAAAAGAAAAATAGAAGAAGAATATAAAATGGCAAATAGGAAAATAGATAATATATATATTACTAGATATGATATAGAAAGAATAGATAATATTCTTAACAAAGAGGATAATATAGAAAGGATATATATTAATTTTTGCAATCCATGGCCAAGAGGTAAACATAGAAAAAAAAGACTTACACATATAAGACAGCTTGAAAAATATAAATTGTTTTTGTCAGATGATGCAAGCATATACTTTAAAACAGATGATGATGACTTATTTAATGATAGTATAAGATATTTTGAAAGTTCAGGATTTAAAATAGAAAAATATACATATGATTTAATAAATGAGACTAGTTTTTGGGAAAACATTGAAACAGAACATGAAAAAATGTTTACTGAACAAGGCATAAAAATAAAAGCTTTAATTGCAACCTTAGAAAGTTAGTAGTTTATAAAATAAGCAAAGGAGAAATTTATGGATACAATAAATGGTATAATTGACTTTTTTAGGAATATTACTCAAAATCAAATAATAGATTATGGAATCGCACTTGCAATTATATTTGTATTTTTCATAATTAGCAGATTCTTATCATATCTTATTATTAAGATGTTTAAGTTTAGAGAAAAAGATAAAGAAGTAATAAAAAGTAATGCTTTCTATAAGCCTTTAAAATCTTTATTTATCATAATTGGTGTATATATAGCTGTTATGATAATAAAGTTACCACAAAATATAATGGACATTTGCACGAAAATATTTAAAATAATATTGATATTAATTGCTTCAAATGCTGCTGTTAATTTTGTTGATCCTAAAAAAGGTATTGTAAAAAAATTAAGAGATGAAGATAAGATTGATGGCAATAAAACAATGGCTAGCTTTACTAGCAGAGTTTTAAGAGTAATTATATACATAATAACAGTATTTTTAATATTATATGTATTTGGAATCGATTTATCAGGACTAGTTACTAGTCTTGGAGTTGTCAGTGCAGTTGTAGTGTTAGCAGCACAGGATATAGCAAAAGATATTATGTCAGGTATATCAATTATATCAGATAAACCATTTTTAGTTGGAGATTGGATTGCTGTTGGTGTTAATGAAGGAGAAGTACTTGAAATTTCATTTAGATCAACTAAAATTAAAACTTCTGATAATTCAATCGTAACAATTCAAAACTCAATATTTACAACTAATAATGTAATAAATTGGTCAAGATTAAAACAAAGAAGATTTTTACTTAATTTAAAATTACCACTTGAAACTAATTCTGATAAAATAGACAGAATAATAAATAGAATAAAATTTGTATTACATAATAATGAAGATGTTGATCAAAAGACAATACAAGTACATTTTGATACTATTGGACTAGATAATATAAATATTAATATATATTTATATACAGATATTATTGCGTATACTGAATTCTTGTCATTTAAAGAAAAAGTTAATAGAGATATATTAAAAGTCTTAGAATCTGAAGAAATAAAAATGGCATATCCTGGTCAAAATGTATATGTACATCATGTTGATGATTCTGAAAATAAAAAAGAAAATATAATTCAAGAAAATAACAATAATTAAAACAAGAAACTCTTGTATAAGTAGCATTATATAAGAGTTTTTGTTTTGCTTAAAAGCCTACATTCAAGGATGGAATGGAAATGTCCGGCCACTTAATAGTATGCCCTTTTGGCATATTATTTCATTAATTGGAGTGTGAATTAAAGCTTCTTACCCGGCAGCAGAGCAAGTACAGGGGGATTTTTATGAAAAATTCATAAAAAAGACACAATACTATTGTATAATAATTTCTAATTTAGTATGATATAAGAGAATTAGAAAGGAAAAGTGAAAAAAGATGAGTGATACAACGGTTCTTATTGTAGATGATGAAGCAAGAATGAGAAAATTAATCAAAGACTTTTTAGCACAAAAAGGTTTTGAAATATTAGAAGCTGCTGATGGAGAAGAGGCACTAAAAGTATTTGAA
The DNA here is from genome assembly GCA_944392455.1 of uncultured Clostridia bacterium. GTDB lineage: Bacteria > Bacillota > Clostridia > TANB77 > CAG-508 > CALXVA01. The sequence continues at coordinate 182,228 of CALXWP010000002.1, read as the reverse complement.
GAAAATCAAAATAAAATTAATCTGATTTTGTTAGATGTAATGATGCCAAAGTTAGATGGATGGTCAGTACTTCGCCAAATTAGACAAACATCAAAGGTTCCAATAATTATGCTTACAGCTAGAGGAGAAGAACAAGATGAATTATTTGGATTTGAATTAGGTGTTGATGAATACATATCAAAGCCTTTTAGTCCCAAAATATTAGTTGCCAGAGTTGAAGCTATATTAAAAAGAACTAAGCCAGAAGAGAAAAAATTAAAGGACTATGGCGGAATAGTTATTGATGCGGAGGGAAGAACTGTTACTGTTGATGGAAAACAAATTGAAATGAGTTTACGAGAATATGAACTTTTAAAATATCTAGTAGATAATGCCAATATTGCTTTATCTAGAGATAAAATATTAAATAATGTTTGGAATTATGACTATTACGGTGATTCAAGAACTATTGACAGCCATATAAAAAAGATAAGACACAAATTAGGAAAGAAAGGTAAATATATAGAGACCATAAGAGGTATTGGTTATAAATTTGAAATAAAATAATGTAAAAAATAAATATAGAAGAAGGAAATGGAAATGGCCAAAACAAAGAAAAATTTTAAATCTGTAAGGTTTAGACTATTCTTTACAATGTGTTTTGTTATAACAATAATTGTATTATGTCTTGTAATAATAAATAGTGTTGTATTAGAATCATTTTATTTATATTCTAAAACGAATACAGTTAAAGAATTATATACAAGAATTAATAATTATTATAATTCAAATACTACAAATATTGAGATAGAAGAAGAATTAAAAAGAATAGCATATAATAATAATTTTGATATATTCATAGAAACAAACACAAACACAATTATATTTAGTACTGATAAAGATTTATTTTCTGCAATGAATATGCTTTCTCAAGCTAATAATTTTGAAAATAGTTCGAAACCAGTATATTCTAATGATAAAATAGAAATAAGAAAGGTTAATGATAGTAGAAATAATATAAGTTATATACTTTTATCAGGTAACTTAGATAATGGATATTATTTATACATAAGTATACCAGCAGTTCCAATAGAAGAAAGTGTTCAAATATCTAATCAAGCATTAATTATAATAGGTGCAATAATATTAATAATATCAGCTATAATTGCTTCATATATTTCAAAGAAATTTACATCACCTATAGTTCAATTAAATGACATAACAGATAAAATGGCAAGACTTGATTTTAGTCAAAAATATAGAAGTGTTGAAACAGATGACGAAATAAATGAATTAGGAAAGAACATAAATATTATGTCTGATAAGCTAGAAAGAACAATAAAGCAACTTAGAGCAAATAATAGTGAACTAGAAAAAGATATAGAAGAAAAATCAAAAATAGATGAGATGAGAAAACAATTTATATCTGATGTATCACATGAATTAAAAACACCGATAGCTTTAATACAAGGATATGCCGAGGGATTAATAGAAAATGTAAATACAGATGAAGAATCAAAAAAATTCTATGCAGAAGTTATACTAGATGAATCAAATAAAATGGATAAATTAGTAAAACAATTATTAGAACTTATGAAATTAGAGTATGGTAAAAGAAAATTTAATAATAAATTCTTTAATATAGCAGAATTAATAAATGAAGTTATTAGAAAATCAAAAGTAATGTTAGAGGAGAAAAATATTAGTGTAAAAGTTTTATCAGATGATGATGTACAAGTATTTGCTGATGACTTTTATATAGAACAAGTTGTGACAAATTACATTACAAATGCTATAAAACATGCAAAAGAAGTAGACAGAAAAAAAGAGATTGTTGTAAAAACAGAAAAGAAAGATAACGAAAAAGTTAGAATATCTGTATTTAATACAGGAGATAATATACAAGAGGAGCATATTAACAAGATCTGGGGAAGATTTTATAAAGAAGATTCATCAAGAAATAGAGCAGATGGTGGAACAGGAATAGGTTTAGCATTAGTAAAAGCTATAATGACTAATTACAAAAATGACTATGGAGTAATTAATTTAAAAAATGGCGTAGAATTCTATTTTGAGTTAGATGATAGAGATCCAGGTGAAACAAATAAAATCTAGATAAAAACAAATAATATTTTAATTACAGATAGCAATAATATAACTAGTAAATAGTATATTATTGCTATTTTATATTCTAATGTCAAAAAATGTCGATGAAAAATGCTTTACAATTTATGGAAATAGTAGTAATATATAAATAATCTAAAAATTGCAATTTTATAGATTAAATTATAATTTTAATTCAAAAAAATTAGTTATTAGGTTAAAATTATTTCTATTTTATTAATCTTATTTAAATCTAAAAAAATTATTTCAAAATTATTTATCTCAAATTCAAATTAAAAATTATTTAAACATTTGATTCTAATTTTATCAAAAGTAAAAAATTAATCGTTTTCACACAAAATAAAAGGTAGGTGTAAATATGTGCTGAGTTACAACAAAAAGAGGACTAATATGATCTATTTATCCATTATATTTATTTTCTTGACAATTTTAATCATATTACTAGACATATTTGTATTAAAGATATATGAAAATAATTGTTTCGTTAGAGATAAATTAAGTAATACTGAATTAAAATCAAATTATATAAAAGAATATTCATATATAAAGAATAAAAAGCTTACTAATAATATTTTAAGTATTGATAGTATATGTTTAGAAGTAATGCAAATGGGATATAGAGTAGATGATAAAGAAAAAATAGATAAGGAAAAACAAAAGTTTTTGTCCAATAAAAATGAAAAAAATTCATGGAGAATAAAGATACCAAAGATAAATTTAGATGCTCCGATAGAAGAACGGTACAACTCAAGATATTTTAGCAAAAGCGGTTGGACATTTTGCTGAAAGTTGTAAATGGAATGGAAATATTGCATTAGCAGGACATAATAGAGGAGAATATTGTAATTTTTTTCAAAATATAAAGTATTTGCAATTAGGAGATAAAATAATTTATTCTACAGATTATGGTACAAGAGAATATAAAGTAATAATGAATAAAATAATAAAACAAACTAATTGGGAATATATTGAAAACACAGAAGATAATAGAATTACATTAATAACATGTGTAGAAAATATGTATGAATATAGAAGATGTATTCAGGCAATAGAAATTTAAATAAAATATAAGTTAAATAAAAGTTAAGTAGTGTATAAAATTAAATTATAAAGAAAGGAAACGATATATGCAAATAAAAAAAATCATATCAATAACATTAGTTTTAATTGTAATGACAACAACATTATGTATGTTGCAGAATACGTCAAATGCAACTACATATTTGATTGATGAAGCAGATTTATACTCAAAAGGAGAAATTGTTTGTCTACAATACAAAGATATTATTGTAGGAGTAGAATTTGTAGTATATAAAAAGAATGGAGTGGAGTATCCTGCATATTGTTTAAATAGGAATTTACCAGGAGTTACTGAAAATGAAGAGTATACAGTAAAAGTAGAGGAATTAGTTTCTAATTCTAAAATATGGAGAGCAGTAAATAATGGATATCCGTTTGTAAGTGCAAAAGAATTAGGATGTAATAGTGATATTGAGGCATTTGCTGCAACTAAAATGGCTGTATATGATATGATGTACAATTATGATTGGGATGATTTTAGCGGATTAAATAAGCAAGGTGAAAGAGTATTAAATGCAGCTATAAAAATATCAAAAACTGCAAGAAATTCAACAGAAACAAAACCAACTTCGATAATACAGATCAAAACAGATGATGATTCTTGGAAAAAAGATAAAATAGATACAGAATATGCATCTAAAACATTTTATATAGAGACTAATGTAGAAAGTACAGAATATACTGTAAATGTAAAAAATGTTAATATTGAAAATGTAAAAATAGTAGATGAAGAAAATAATGCGAAAAGCAAATTTAATTCAAATGAGAAATTTAAAGTATTAGTACCAATTTCTGAAATGATAAATGATGGAAAACTAGAGATAGAAGTAACAGCTAATATGAAAACAAGACCAATATTATATGGAAAATCTCCTGATAGTGAAAAACAAAGTTATGCTTTAGCAGCAGGAGATTATGAATATGAAAGTGCTAAGATCGAGTTAAATTATTCAAAAAATTCTACCAAAATAGAAATTATAAAAAAAGATGCTGAGACTAAAGAATTTTTATCAGGAGCGAAGTTTAATATTTTAAATGAAAATAAGGAGATTGTATATTCGGATTTAATAACAGACGAAAGTGGTGTAGCAAAAATTGAAGGAATCCTACCAGGCAAATATTATGTAGAAGAAATTAAATCACCAGATGGCTATATTATATATGATGAATTAATAGAAATTGATGTTGAATTAAATCAAAAATATACAATTGATGTGAATAATTATAAAGAACCAGAAAAAGAAGAAAAAAAGATTGAAGATGGTAATATTACTAGATATACAAAGAGAAAAATTAATCTTCCTAGGACTGGATTTTAATATATAAAATCACTTATAAAATAGACCGAAATAGGTCTATTTTTCTTTGGGAATTCTTGACAATACTCATCAAATAAATTATCATAATATATGTAAAAATAAAAAAATAGTATATAATAAAAATATACTAATATAGGAAGGAAAAGATAAATGTTATCACAAATTATTTTTTTAGCTATTTTAATATTGCTAAATGCATATTTTGCAGCTACAGAAATGGCTTTTATATCCTTAAATGATGCAAAAATAGAAAGAGAAGCAAAGGATGGAAATAAAAAAGCAAAACAGATTTTAAAAATGTTAAAATCACCAAGTAAATTCTTATCAACAATACAAATAGGAATAACTTTAGCTGGATTTTTATCAAGTGCTTTTGCTTCAGATGCTTTTGCTGACAAATTAGCACCGGTTTTAAGTGAAGCAATGCCATTTTTAACACTAGAAGTATGGAGAGGAATATCAATTGTAATTATTACAATTATACTTTCATTCTTTACATTAGTATTTGGAGAATTAGTTCCTAAAAGATTAGCAATGAAATACTATGAAAAAATTTCATATGCAACTATAGGAGTTATAAGAGCAATTTCAGTAATAACTGCACCACTTGTAAAATTACTTACAATATCAACAAATATGGTATCAAAAATATTTGGCGTTGGTGAAGCTGAAGAGGAAATTGTTACAGAAGAAGAAATAAGAATGATGATTGATGAGGGAGAAGAAAAAGGAACTATCGAAAAAGAACAAAAGCAACTATTAAATAATGTATTTCAATTTAATGATATAGTAGTTTCTGAAATTATGACTCCGAGAACTGATATGTATGCTATAGATATAAATGATGATATAAATGGGTTATTAGAAAAAATAGATGAATATAAATATAGTAGAATACCTATATATGACGAAAGTATAGATGATATAAAGGGAATTTTATTTGTAAAAGATTTAATTAAACCTTTAAAAAATAATAAAAAAATAGATTTAAAAAAATTAATGAGAGAACCATACTTTGTACCAGAATCTAAAGATATAGATGATTTATTTAAAGAAATGCAACAAAATAAGGTTCAAATGGCTATTGTAATTGATGAATATGGTGGCACTGCAGGAGTTATAACAATGGAAGACATCATAGAAGAAATAGTAGGTAATATATTTGATGAATATGATGATGAAGAAGTTGATATAAAGAAAATTGACGATAATACTTATTTATTAAATGGTACTATAACGATATATGAATTAAACAGAATTTTTGGAGTAAAGATTCCAGAAGGAGATTATGAAACATTATCTGGATATTTATTAGATTTATTAGGAAGAATACCAGATGAAAAAGAAAAACCAGTTATTGAAGATGAGAATTTAACATATAAAGTGGAAGAAATAGAAGATAGAAGAATTAAGTATGTAAAAGTATGTAAAAACTTAAAAGAAAATACAGAAAGTGATGGAGAAGATAAAGATGTAGATAAAAAAGAAGAAAAAAATAATGAAAAAGAAGACTAATTAAACAAAGGAAGGAATGAGATTATATATGAATAAAAAGAAATTAATAATAATTATTATAATTGTGGCTTTAATTGCAATTGTTACAACTATATTAATTTTACATTTTAATAAAAGGGCAAAATATGTGTATGATATAGAGAAGGTAACAGATGTTAAATACAATACTATATGTATAGATAATAGATATGGTGTAATAGATGAAAATGGAAATATTTTAATAGATCCAAGTTATGACCTTATACAAATACCAAATCCGTCAAAGCCAGTATTTATTTGTATGTCTAACTATAATACAGAAATTAATGAATATGAGACTAAAGTTTTAAATGATAAAAAAGAACAAGTAATTACAGGATATCAAAATGTTCAAGCAATTCCAACTGAAACAACAGCAGATGGTATACCATTTGAGAAAACTGTATTGAAATATAAGAAAGATGGAAAATATGGTTTAATGAATCTTGAAGGAAATGAAATAACAGAGCCAATATATGATAATATCTCTGCTGTAACATATAAAGAAGGAATGTTTTTAGTAGAGCAAGATAGTAAATTAGGAGTTATTAATTTAAATGGAGTAGTAGTAGTAGATGTAGAATATGATAATATTACAGTTGATAATTATTATAATGTTGATACAAAATATCAAAAAACAGGATTTATCGTATGTAAAATAGGTGATAATGGATATAGATATGGATATATAAACTATAAAGGAGATACATTATTAGTAACAGAATATACTGAAGTATCTAGAATCACAGATATTGATGATGATAATAATATATATTTAATAGCATATAAAGATGGTCAAGCAGGAGTTATAAAAAACAAAAAACAAATATTAGATCATGAATATGAAGGAATAATATATAATGCGACAAATGATGTATTTACAGTTCAAAGAAATGGAAAATATGGAGTAACAGATAGAAATGGTAAAATAATAATAGAACCTCAATATTCTAAGCTTATATGGGGTGGAGTATATATTAATGTAGAGCAAGATGGACAAAACAAAGTTTTAGATGTAAATGGAAATGAAGTAACAGATGGATATGTATCTAGAACACCAACTTCAGATGGAAATTATAGTATAGTTTATGGTGAAGATGATATATATAAGATAATAGATAATAATGGAAATATCATAATTGATAAAGACTACACATATATAGAAGAGCTAGATAATAACTATTATATAGTTGCTAGTTCACAAAAAAATGGAGTAATAGATTTAACAGGAAAATCTGTTATTGACTTAAAATATAGTAGTATATTCCAATTAGATGATACTGAATTATTACAAGCTAATATTGCAGAAACAAATACAGTAAGTTTAATAAATAAAGATATGCAAGTTATTGTTACTATGGACCAAGCAGGAGTAAATGTAGAAGATAATTATATAAAAATATATTCTGAAGATGATATAAAATATTTTGATTATTCAGGAAATGAATTATCTGCACAAGAATTATTCCCAGAAAATAATATTTATGCAAAAAAAATAAATGGAAAATGGGGATTTGTAGATAAAAATGGTAATGTAGTAGTTCAAAATCAATATGATATGGTAACAGAGATAAATGAATATGGATTTGCTGGAATCAGACTAGGTAGAAAATGGGGAGTTATTAATTCAGTAGGAGAAATTATTCAAGATCCAGTATATGAAATAGATAGTTTAGTACCTGAATTTATTGGAAAATACTATAAGTCAAATGAGTGGTATGGAAATGATTATTATACAGATAAGGTATTTGATGATACAGAAGATATAACTAATCAAACAAATGAAGCATTAGGAGAAAATCTTGGAGAAGAAGTTATAGGAGAAGTATCAGAATAATAATGGAAAGGAATATAAGTATATGTATAGCGAACTTGGAATATCAGATAAACTAGTAGAAATGGCAAAAGAAACTGAGAAAAAGATAGAGCCTGTTTTTAAACAAATAGAAGAAGTATGTGAATATAATTCTTTAAAAGTATTAAAAGCATTTCAAGAAAATAATATTTCTGATATGCATTTTAACCAAACAACTGGATATGGATATGGCGATATAGGAAGAGATACATGTGAAAAAGTATTTGCTAATATTTTTAAATCAGAAGATTGTATAGTAAGAGGACAATTTATATCAGGAACACATGCATTAACAGTTGCACTTTTTGCATTTCTAAGGCCTGGAGATATAATGCTTAGTATTACAGGTAAACCATATGATACATTAGATGAAGTGATAGGTATTGTAGATAATCCAAGTTCATTAAAATCATATGGAATAGATTTTGAAAAAATAGATTTAGTTAATGATGATTTTGATTATGAAAAAATAGAAGAAAGACTAAAAAAAGGAAAAGTTAAATTAATTGAGATTCAAAGATCAAAAGGATATAGTACTAGGAAAAGTGTTGATCTAGAAAAATTAGAGAAAGTAATTAATCACATTAGAAATATTGATAAAGATGTAATAATAATGATTGATAATTGTTATTGCGAATTTGTGGATAAAAAAGAACCTATAGAAATAGGTGCAGATGTTATTGTTGGTTCTTTAATAAAAAATTTAGGTGGTGGAATTGCACCTAATGGAGCATATATATCAGGAAGGGCTGATTTGGTAAATTTAGCAGCTGAAAGATTAACTGCTCCAGGGGAAGGAAAAGAAGTAGGTCCTTCACTTGGAATTACTAAATTATTTTTACAAGGATTATTTATGGCACCATCAGTTGTAGCAAGTAGTTTAAAAACTGCAGTGTTTGCAAGTAAAATATTAGAAGATTTTGGATATGAAGTTGAACCAAGATATAATGATAAAAGAGCAGATATCGTTCAAACAATTGCTTTTAGAGATAAAGATAAACTTATAAAATATTGCCAAGGTATACAAATGGGATCACCAATTGATTCTAATTCGATACCAGAGCCATGGGATATGCCTGGATATACAGATCAAGTAATAATGGCAGCAGGAGCATTTACTCAAGGTTCATCAATAGAGCTTTCGTGTGATGGTCCAATAAGAGATCCATATATTGCATATATGCAAGGTGGACTAACATATGAATATGGAAAAATTGGTGTATTAAAGGCAATACAAAATATGGGAGTATAAAATGAAAGTGGTTATTATAGGAGGAGGAGCAGCCGGAATGGTGGCTGCTATTTCTTCATCAAAAAATGGAAATGATGTAATAATTTTAGAAAAGATGGAAATTCCAGGCAAAAAAATTTTAATTACTGGAAAGGGAAGATGTAATATTACAAGCAATCTTCCTATGGATGATTTTATAAAAAATGTTCCTGGAAATGGAAAATTTCTTTATAGTGCTTTTAATAATTTTACGAATATAGATATTTTAAATATATTAAATAAAGAAGGAGTAGAAACAAAAGTAGAGAGGGGAAATAGAATATTCCCAGTATCAGATAGATCTCAAGATGTTCAAAAAGCGCTAATAAGAATGGTAGAAAAGTTAGGAGTTAAAATCATAACTAATTGCAAAGTAAGTAAAATATTAGTTGATAATAATAAAAAGGTATACGGAGTTTTAGCGAATATTAATGGTAAGGAAAAGGAAATAAAAGCAGATAAAGTTATATTAGCAACTGGAGGGAAAAGTTATCCTGGAACTGGATCGACTGGAGATGGATATAAAATGGCAGAAGAACTAGGTCATACTATTACTAAAATAAGACCATCTCTAGTTCCATTAACTGTGAATAATGAAAGTTTAAAATTATGTAAAAATATGCAAGGATTAAGTCTAAGAAATGTTGGCATTAAGTTCATTGACTTAGAAAAAAATAAAATAATATATGAAGATTTTGGGGAAATGTTATTTACTCATTTTGGAGTATCAGGTCCAACAGTTTTAAGTGCTTCAGCACATTTATTAAGATATAAAAATATAGATGAGTTATTAAAAAACGATAAAATTGTTTTAAAAATAGATTTAAAACCTGCACTTTCAGAAAAAAAGTTAGATGATAGAATTTTAAGAGATTTTAGTGAAGAAAAAAATAAAGAATATAAAAATTGTTTAAACAAACTATTACCAAAGAAAATTATTGAAACAATAATACAAGTATCTAATATTAGATCAGATAAGAAAGTTAATGAAATAACAAAAGAAGAAAGAAAAAATTTAGTAAGTGTTTTAAAAGGATTTGAAATTTATATAAAAGGATTTAGACCTATAGAAGAAGCAATTATAACTTCTGGAGGAATAAAAATTAATGAAATTAATCCTAAAACAATGGAATCAAAAATTATAAAAGGTTTATATTTTGCGGGAGAAATTATAGATGTAGATGCTTATACAGGAGGATTTAATTTACAAATAGCATATTCAACAGGATATACAGCAGGAATGAATTAGAAATAGAAAGGTAATATATGAAAGATTTAAAAACTATAGATAACAATGCTACAGTAATTGTAGAAGAAAAAAAATCAAGATTTATCGCAAATATATTTAGAGTAAATAATGTAGAAGAAGCTGAAAAGAGATTACAAGAAATAAGAAAAAAATACTATGATGCTAGACATAATTGCTATGCATATGTAATAGATGAAGATGGAATACAAAAGAAAAAATTTAGTGATGACGGAGAGCCAAGTGGAACAGCAGGTTCTCCAATTTTAAATGTGATTGAAAAAAACGAATTATGCAATGTTTTAATAATAGTAACTAGATACTTTGGAGGTATTCTATTAGGAGCAGGGGGATTAGTTAGAGCATATACTGAAGCCGCAGCTAAGGCAATAAATGAGACTAATATATTAGAAAAAGAAGAAGGGTATGAAATAGAAATAGTAATAACATATCAAGATTTAGATAAGTTTAAATATTATTGTACTCAAAATAAAATAGATATTATAAATATTGCATATTTAGAGAATATTATTTGTAGAATAGAACTAACAAAAGAAGAAATGGAGAAATTAGAAAAATATAAATATAACGAAATGAATATAAATATACTAGAATACCGATTATTAGAGAGAAAATTAATAGATAAAAGAAAATAAAATAAAAAACTTATCAAAAACTATTGTAAAATTTTGGAAAAAGATATATAATCAAATTGTAAAATATTTACAATTAATTTGATAGGGGGATTAGAAAATTGAATGAAAAAATCAGAATTTTAGTATCAGATGACAACCAAGATTTTGCAAAAACATTAGTAAAGTATTTATCAGAAGATGAGGACATTGAAGTTGTAGGAGTAGCTAGAGATGGAGAAGAAGCATATAGTAAAATAATAGAGACAAAACCAGATATAGCATTACTAGATATAATAATGCCTCATTTAGACGGATTAGGAGTTTTAGAAAAATTAAATTCAAGTAATTTAGAAAAAAAGCCTATCTGCATAATTTTATCTGCTGTAGGTCAAGACAAAATAACACAAAGAGCAATTGAACTCGGAGCACAATATTACATAGTAAAACCATTTGACATCATAATATTAATTAAGAGAATAAAAGAATTAAAATATTATCAACCAACACAAAATAAATCTAATTTTATATCAAGAGAGATTAAAACGAAGTATATAGATATATCCCCTGAAAGTAGAAATAATGAAGATAATTTAGAAGCATTAGTTACAAATATAATACATGAAGTTGGTGTTCCTGCTCATATTAAAGGTTATCAATATTTGAGAGAAGCCATAATAATGGTAGTAAATGATATTGATGTAATTAATCAAATTACAAAACAATTGTATCCAGATATTGCTGTTAAGTATCATACAACTCCAAGTAGAGTAGAAAGAGCAATTCGTCATGCAATTGAAGTTGCTTGGGGAAGAGGAGAGCAACAAACTGTTGAAAGAATATTTGGATATACTGTTTCTGCATCTAAAGGAAAACCAACAAATAGTGAGTTTATAGCAATGATTGCTGATAAGCTAAGATTAGAATTAAAGAGTGCATAAAAATTAGAATATTTGAGCAATAACAAAACTTTCAATATTTATTTGTTAGTATTTAACAATTTATATTGAGAGTTTTTTAATTTATATATATAATAAAGATTAATTGATATAATTAAAAAATTAAAAAAGAGATGTGAACGAAAATGAAAAATTTTGATTTTTTAACAAGCAATTTAATAGTACACAGAGGAATGTATAATATTAATAAAGGAATACCAGAGAATTCTTTAAAAGCTTTTGAAATGGCAATAGAGAATAATCATATAATAGAATTAGATTTACATTTATTAAAAGACAATTCTGTTGTAGTTTTTCATGATGATAATCTAGAAAGAATGACTGGTATGGATAAAAATATTAAAGATTGTACATATGATGAAATTAAGGATCTAAATTTAAATAGTACAAAATATCATATTCCATTATTAAAAAAAGTCTTGGAACTAGTTGATGGGAAAGTCCCGCTAGTCATTGAGTTTAAATATGATGTAAGACCTGGTCTATTAGAAAAAGAAGCTATGAAATTCCTACAAAAATATAATGGTGAGTTTGTAGTAAAAAGTTTTAGTCCATTATCTGTAAATTGGTTTAAAAAAAATTATCCTGATATAATAAGAGGACAATTAGTATCTAGTTATGAAAAAGTAGAATTAAATGGATTTTTAAAACTCTTATTAAGAAATATGTTTTTCAATTTTATTACTAAACCAGATTTTATATCATATAATATTAAAGCATTACCTAATAGAAAGGTTTCTAAATTTAGAGAGAGGAAACCAGTATTAGGTTGGGTAATAAGGAATAAAGATGATATGAATAAAGCAAAAAAATATTGCGATAATTTTATATGTGAAAATATAGAAGAATTAGTATAAAAAAGTTATAAACATTGTAAAAACAAAATAAATATGATAAAATTTTATGTATGTAAAAGCGGAGGAGCATAAATGGGAATATTTTTACTTGCATTAACAATTATATTATTTTTGATATCAATAAATAAAACAAATAAAAAAATATATGATAAGAATTTTAAAAAGTACAAAACAATCTTAAAACAATTTAGGAAGAAGATTATAATTCTAGGAGTATTATCTATTATTTTGATTCTTGCATTTAGTATAGTTTTAAACGTTAATAAACAGACAGAAAGTGAACAAACTTTAAATACTACTTTACCAATTATATATATTCTTTTATTGACATATATAATTGCTATGTTTTCATTTATTGTGCAATGGATCTTAGTTCCAAGTAAGGAAAAAATAAAAAGAGATGCAAAAAAAGAAAAAATAAATGAGGAACTAAAAAAATTTAATTTTGATAAAAAGATAAAATATAATTCAAATATTGTATGCTTTGATAATTCAAATAGAATATTAGCAATTATTAATACATATAAAAATACATGTGACCTTATAAAATATGAAGAGATAACAAATTGCGAAATATTAGAAAATGATCAAAATATTATGAATGAGCAAAATGGTACAATAATTGGAGTAGGTGCAAGAAAGAGTAAAGAAACAATTGATTTAAAATTAAAAATAAATACTAATAAAAATTCATATATAATTTGCATAAGAGATACTGAGATAGAAAAAGAAGCTTTGGATTTTATAAATAAAGTATATAGAAATATTATAGCGATAATAAAATAGTAAATAAAAATAAAGGGAGGAGGCAATCATGACTCTTCCTTTATTTTAGAATTATGATGTTAAGAATGACTGTTAGCTTATTTGGAAATATTAGGGAGATGTATTTGACACATAAGATTGATTTATATATAATTTTTACTGAAAATGAAAGGAAGGAAATAGGTGAAAGAAATAGTTTTAAAACTTATACATTTAAGTCATAGATTTTTATTTTATATGAAAAAGACAAAAATGTGTAAACTTTTACTTGTTGCAGTAATAAATATTAATGGTCCATAGATAAATATATTTATTGTACTTATTAGTTAGAAGTATTAAATATATTTATAGGAGGAATAAAAAATGTGGCTTTTATTTGCAACAATAACTGTACTACTTTGGGGTACATCAGAGACAATATTTAAAAAAGTATCAACACATGAAAAACATAGTGTATTAAAATTAATATCATTTAATGGAATAATACTGGGAATTTGTGCTGTAATATTTATGCTTATTACAAGAGCAGAGATAAACTTAAATATTCTTATAACATATTTACCAATAGCACTTATATACATAGCGTCAATGTTTTGTACATATAAGGCTATGACATTAGTAAAAGTGTCTATATTATCACCAATTCAAAATTCTTCTTGTGCTATTACAACTTTACTTTGTATATTTTTATTAGGTCAAGAAGTGGGAGTACCACAAATTATTGCAATTGCTGTTATAATTATTTGTATGATTTTATTATCAATTAATAAAGATGAAGTATTAAGAATAGAATCTGGAAATAAGGAGGAAGATGAAAAAAATGCCAAAAGAGCATATATGCTATATATTAAAGGTATTGCATTTGCTTTAGGATATTGGTTTTTAGATGGCATAGGCTCATTTATGGATGATTATACATTAGAAGCGGATTTATCAGCAGAACAAGTTATTATAGCATATTCATTCATATATGCAATTATAGGTATTATTGCACTAATAGTACTTAAATTTAAAGATAGGGAATATAAAGTATTAGATATTAAGGAAAATAAATTAAAACTAGCTGGAACACTTGTGGAAACAGCAGGTCAATATACATATATTTATGCATTTGCATTTGGAGATGCTGCTCTTGCTTCACCATATATTGCTGCATATAGTATTGTAACAGTTATATTGTCAAGAATATTCCTAAAAGAAAAGTTAAAGAAAAAACAGTATATCCTTATAGGACTAATATTATTAGGAATGATCACATTATCATTTGAATGATTTTAAAAATTATATATATATATGAATCTAAGAGAGTATAAATATTTTAATGAGTTTACTCTCTTTTCATTTTATAGGATATTAATCATTACTGGAAAAATGTATTGATATATGATATAATAAAATATGATGCTTTCATAGTAAAGCATTTGGAAGAACCCAGAGAGAGGGAGGAGCATAAATATGAATGATTTTGATGAGTTGGTTTGGGCTCGGAAGGTTTTGAAAAATCTTATGAAAAAGATGGAGTTTCCACCTAAATTTGATATTGATAGGTGGAATTCAGATCTGGCAAAGGTAGAGCATCTTAATTGCTATGCCTATGCAATGGGATTTGACTTGCCAATTCCAGACCAGAGAATCTGGGGCTATCTCGGTTGGACCGATGGACACTATAATGCCTCTGTTGGCAAAGTGGCTGTAAATAGGTTCATAAAAGATGTTAGAGCAATGGGCAGAAAGATCTATGTGACTAGAAGTGAATCTGTTTCACGGAAAGGTTACAAAGTGGCTTTGTACCTGGATGAAAATGGAGGATTCCATTTTATAAGACAGGAGAGCGAAGGTTTCTGGACTGAAAAGTCTGGATATAGAGGAAAAGTCCAAATTATCACAGATGACGAGGGCAATTATCTTAAGCCTAGCCAGTTTAATATAAAAGACATGAAGTTTGTGTCTATGTTCGAAATCACGAGATAGGATTTGGGGGGCTTTTGCTCCCCTTTTCCTTATATATAAAATCCCTTGACAAAAAAATAAAATATAATATAATGATCAATGAAAAAAGAGATAAGAAAGGATTGATTATAGATGGAAAAAGTAAGAGGATTTGAAATAGCAAAAGGATGGGAAGATAAAGGAATAAATTTACCTGTTAGAAAAACAAAATATTCAGCAGGTTATGATATAGAAGCTGCAGAAGATACAGTAATACCAAGTTTTAAAAAAGGTATGGCACCAACATTAATAAAAACAGGGCTAAAAGCATATATGCAAGATGATGAAGTACTATTTTTATATAACCGTAGTTCTAATCCAAAAAAGAAGGGATTAATAATGGCAAACAGTGTTGGAGTAATAGACAAAGATTATTATGGAAATCCAGATAATGATGGACATTTTATGTTTGCATTTTTTAACATAAAAGATGAAGATATAGTAATTAAAAAAGGAGAAGCCATAGGACAAGCTGTATTCCAAAAATACTTAGTATCTGATGATGATAATGCAGAAGGTGAAAGAGTTGGAGGATTTGGATCTACAAGTAAATAAGACAAATAAGTTTTTACAGGAGGAATATAAATGAAAAATATAATTATTACAGCAGGACCAACAAATGAAAAAATAGATTCGGTAATGAAAATTACTAATATGTCTACAGGATCATTAGGAAGTACAATAGCAGATACTTTAATGGCAGATAAAAATGATGAAATCGAAAATATATATTTTGTCTCAACTAAAATGACTTTTAAACCTAAAAGTACAAGTGAGAAAATTAAATATGTAACAATTGAATCAACCCAAGATTTAATAGATGCATTAAAAGAAATATTTTCTACAAAAAAAATAGATATAATTATTCATTCATGTGCTGTTGGAGATTATGGAGGAAAATATGTAATAAGAGCAGAAGAACTAGTTGATGAAATATGGGATACTATTCAAGAGACAGAAACAAAAGAGGAAATCACGAAAGGGAAACTTATGAAAATATTTGAAAATCCAAGAAGTATTTGTAATAATGATACCAAAATTTCATCATATGAACCACATTTAATGACAATGCTAAAACTTACACCTAAAGTTATAGGTAAAATAAAAGAAATGGCACCTGATGTTAAATTAGTAGGATTTAAATTATTAGATGGGGTAACTAAAGAACATCTTTATGAAGTTGCATCTAAATTAAGAGAAAAGAATAATGCAGATTATATTGTAGCAAATGACTTATCAAAAATAGGAAATGGAAAGCATTGGGCTATGATAATAAATAATGAAGGTATTATAACAGAGTGTAATACTAAGCAAGAAATTGCCAAAGCATTAGAAAATATACTATTTATTGAATAGAAAAAAATAAAAAAAATTAATCCTTAGAGAATACTGAATTACAGGTAAAATATACATAAAAAAAGCTGGTAAAAGTTTTGACTTTTGCCAGTTTTTGTAGTATAATAGAAATGTAGTTGAAAAAGAGAAACAAACCCTTTCTTTAACTTCGTATTTTGAAAATTACATTAGAAAGGAGGCCTCATATGTTTAACATAGGTGATAAAATTGTATATCCAATGCATGGAGCAGGAACAATTGACGCAATAGAAGAAAAAGACATATTAGGGGAAAAACAAAATTATTATATTATTAAAATGCCTGGAGAGGTAAAAGTAATGGTACCAACCAACAAAGCTGAAGAAGTTGGTGTTAGAAATATAATCGGAAAAGATGAAGCTGCAAAAGTTATGGCTGTTTTAGGAGAAAATGAAACAGAAATGTCTCAAAATTGGAATAAGAGATATAGAGACAATATGGAAAAGATGAAGAGCGGTGATATCTACGAAGTAGCTGATGTAGTTAGAAATTTAAGCTTTAAACAAAAAGAAAAAGGTCTATCTACAGGAGAAAAGAAAATGCTTAATAATGCAAAGCAAATATTAGTTAGTGAACTTGTACTTGCCGAGCATGCATCACAAGAAGAAGTAGAGAAATTAGTAGAGAATAAAATTAATATATCATTTGATGAATATAAATTACCACAAGAAAATATTGATATTAATCAAAATATTGTTAGTAAATTTATTCCATTTAATGGTACTGGAACAAGTGAAAACTTATAATGAAATTAATCGATAAAAAATCGTATTTAAAATTAAAATATTACAAAAGAGAGGTCGTATCTAGAAGATACGACCTTATTGTAGGTAAAAACTGTAAACTCGTAAGAAGGAATTAAAGACTTTATGTCGAATAAAATAAGTATATGATAGAAAGGTTATGAAAAATTGGTAAGATATAGTGAAGAATTAATTGAAGAAATAAAAAACAGTAATGATATCGTAGATGTAATTTCACAATATGTCATTTTGAAAAGAAGCGGAAGAAATTTTTTTGGATTATGTCCATTCCATAAAGAAAAATCACCTTCTTTTTCAGTCTCACCTGATAAGCAAATTTTCCATTGTTTTGGTTGCGGAGTAGGTGGAAATGTTATTCACTTTGTTAGTAAAATAGAGAATATTGATTTTAGAGAAACAATTGAATTATTAGCTAATAGAGCCAATATTACTCTTCCAACACTTGATAACAGTTACCAAGATAATAAAAGAGCTATTTTAAAATCAAAAGTTTATGAAATTAATGAAATAGCTGCTAAATTTTATCATGAAAATTTATATAGACCAACATCAAAAGAAGCTCAGAATTATATAAAAAAGAGAAAGTTAGATAATAGAACTTTAAAATCATTTTTGATAGGATATTCTGGTACTTTTGATGAATTATATAGAGTTTTAAAAAGTAAAGGATATACAGAAGAAGAAATTCTAGCATCTAGTTTAGTTAATAAAACAGATAATGGAAGATTTGTTGATAGATTTAGAAGAAGACTTATGATACCTATCCAAGATACAACAGGAAGATTTATTGCATTTGGAGGAAGGGTATTAGATGATAGTAAACCCAAATATATTAATTCTCCAGAAAATATTGTATATAGTAAAGGAAGAAATTTATTTGGTTTAAATATTGCTAAAAAAGGAGATACTAAAAAAATAATAATAGTTGAAGGATACATGGATGCAATTTCCCTATATCAACGAGGTATTACAAATGTAGTAGCATCACTTGGAACAGCTTTAACAGAGCAGCAAGGAAGGCTCCTTAGAAAAAATAGTGAGCAAGTAATTATTGGGTATGATGCTGATGGTGCTGGACAAGCTGCAACATTAAGAGGATTAGAAATACTTCAAAATATGGGGTGTGATATTCGTGTGCTTCAAATTTATGGTGCAAAAGATCCAGATGAATTCATTATAAAGTATGGACCAGAGAGATTTCAAAAATGTGTAGATAATGCGATATCATTGGTAGAATTTAAAGTTAAAATTTTAAAACAAAATTTAAATATTGAAAATATTAATGATAAGATTAAATTCTTAAATGAAATAGCAAAAATATTAGCTAAAGTAGATAATAACATGGAAAAAGAAATTTATATTGATAAAATTTCAGAAGAATATGGTATTTCAAAGGAAGCTATATATGGAGAGGTTAATAAATTAATATATAATAAATCTAGTGAAAAAAAGGTACTAGAAAGACCACCTATAAAAAATTACATACAAAATAAACAAACAGAGAAATTAGATGAATCTGTGATAAAAAGAGAAAAGATGGTTATATATATATTAGTGAATTATCCAAAAGAAAGTTATAGTTCTATAAAAGATAAGATTACTGTTGACGATATAAAATCAGAAATCAATAAAAAAATAATTTTAAAGATTTATGAGCAATATGCTAAAGGAAGTATTAATAATATTATAGATTTATTTGATGAAGAAGAAATAGTAAATTATTTATCTGGAATTATGACTGATGATTTTGGAATATCAGATATTAATAAATGTATAGAGGATTTACTTAATACATATAATAAAGAAAAATTGATAAATACTAGAAATGACATTATAAAAAAATTAGAAAATACAAATAATATGAGTGCAGAAGAAATTAAACAGTTAGAAGAGAAGCTAAATGAAACGATTTTGAAGTTAGCCAAAGTTAAGTAGGAGGTAAAATAATGAAAAAGTCAGAAAAGTCAGAAGTATTAGAAGAAAATAAAGAAAAAGAAACTAAAAATGCAGAAAAATCAGAAAAAAATAAAGAGGTAGCGGATGAAAAAGTTAAAAAAATTATTGAAAAAGCTAAAGAAAAAGGAAAAATAACTTATGGAGAATTAGCTACTGAATTAGATGACTCAAATCCAGAAGAAATAGATAAAGTTTTTGATGCATTTGAAGACTTAGGTGTAGACTTAAATGATGACTTAGATGAACCTGATATAGAAGATTTAGAGAATGTAGAAGAAATAAAGCTAGAGGATATGGAAGTTACTAATTTAGATGGAGTTAGTGTTGATGATCCTGTAAGAATGTATTTAAGAGAGATAGGAAAAATACCTCTACTTACTTATGAAGAAGAAGCTGATTTAGCTCAAAGAATAGTAAATGGTGATGAAGAAGCAAAGAAAAAATTAGCTGAATCAAACCTTAGATTAGTAGTAAGTATTGCAAAGAAATATGTTGGTAGAGGAATGTTATTCTTAGATTTAATACAAGAAGGAAATATGGGATTAATTAAGGCAGTTGAAAAGTTTGACTATAACAAGGGATTTAAATTTAGTACTTATGCTACATGGTGGATTAGACAAGCTATTACAAGAGCTATAGCCGATCAAGCAAGAACAATAAGAATTCCAGTTCATATGGTTGAAACAATTAATAAATTAATTCGTACATCAAGGCAATTATTACAACAAAACGGTAGAGAACCTACTCCAGAAGAGATTGCAAAAGAAATGGAAATTACTCCAGAAAAGGTTATGGAAATACAAAAAATAGCTCAAGATCCAGTTTCTTTAGAAACACCAATAGGAGAAGAAGATGATAGCCATTTAGGAGATTTTATACAAGACGAAGATAGTCCAGCACCTCAAGATTCAGCAGCTCATACATTATTAAGAGAACAATTAGAAGAAGTAATGGATACTTTAACACCTAGAGAAGCAATGGTTTTAAAGCTTAGATTTGGATTAGAAGATGGCAAGTCTAGAACTTTAGAGGAAGTTGGAAAACAATTTGATGTTACAAGAGAAAGAATAAGACAAATTGAAGCAAAAGCATTAAGAAAGCTTAGACATCCTAGTAGAAGTAAGAAATTAAGAGATTATATGGGATAAAAACTTGATTTTTCTGTAAAATTATGTTAATATAATAATAGAGTCTTATTGAGAAAACAATGGGTTTGTAAATTTTATAGAAAAAATGAGGTAATATTTATGAGTATATTAGAGAAAATAAAAAAAGGATGGAGCAAGTTTTGGAATGAAACTTTAGGACCAGATTATAGTACAGCAGAACTTGCTGAATTAAATAGAAATTCAACTGATCCTACAGAGAAAGCTTTAGCTGAGTCTCTTGAAAAAATAGCAGGAAGAGATGATAAAGCAGAATCTAGTAGCAAAGGTGGAGGAAGAATACAAGATCAAGTTAAAGTTAAACCTGATCAATTAAATAAAGCTCCAAAAACGGAAGTAAAAGCAAAAACTCCAAAAACTAAGTCAGCGGATAGAGAAATGGTAGATTAATATTTAAAGAAAAATTAAAAGATTTTATTGTATAGGGCAAACCTATACAATAAAATTTTGTATTTATACTTGACAAACATAAAAAAAACATTTATAATTTTAAATGCGTTTAGAAATGGCGAGATAGCTCAGTTGGCTAGAGCAACTGGTTCATACCCAGTGGGTCGATGGTTCGAATCCATTTCTCGCTACCAAAATATAAAGAAAAATAACATGTTTCATAAAATGAGACATGTTATTTTTCTTTATATAAAATACATAAGTATTAATATTGAAAAGCCTGTCTATTTATGTTAGTATATGAATTATAAAAGTTTATTAGTATTAAAAAAATGGGGAAGGAGGATGTTAAATGAAGAAAAAAGGAGTAGTAATTGGAATAATTATTATTGTAGTGATCATAGCAATAGGCAGTATTGTATATATTAACATGAATAATGATAGTATTGATTTATCTGTAGTAGATGAAATTACTCTTAATGATGGAGAAAAAGAAATATTAGAAGCATTAAAACAAGCAGATAATTATTTGAAAAACCCGGTACCTAAAGAAGAAAATGCTAATTCATTGGAATTTACAGTTGCAGTTACAGATCCTACTGATTTTAAAACTATGTTTAGTAAAGTTTATGAATGCAGAAAATATACATCAGAAAATGGGGATGTTTCATATTTATTTGATGTGGAGATGAATTCAGATACAGAAGAATTCAGTACAAGAAGATACATAGATGTAAATGATCATGGAGTAACTATTTTTTTAAAACTGGAAGATTTAGATACTTTAAATTTAGAAAATGAAAGTAAATATGAAGACGGAACATATACTTTAGGAAAAGAATTTTATAAAACAATTTTTGAAGGAGTAGAAAATCAAGTAAATAAAGTTTGGCAAGAATCAGCAACATATCAAAATGTGGATTATGATAAACTATATAATAAAATATAGGGGGATAATATGGAAAAAGATAATAATGAAAATATAAATAATAATGTAGAAAAATCAGAAGATACAGAGAAAAAAATAAATAATAAATTAGCTATAAAAATAGTAGTTGGATTATTAATTTTAATCATATATACAATTATTGTTATAATTTTAACAGCAAGATTTTGTGTGATTTATATAAATAATAGTAGGGAAGCAAATAATAATATATCAAGCCAGGTTAATGTTGAAAATAAAGTTGAAGAACAAAATAATTCAGATATAACTATTACAGAACAAAATCAAGAAGAAAATATAAATAATGTTGCTACAATAAAATTAAATGATAAAGTAACTAAAGAATCAAAATATGAAATGACAGTTGTAGACTATGATTTTTCTAAAAAAGTGTTACCGCCAAATACCTCAAGTTTTTATACATATTATGAAGCTAAAGAAGATGGACATCAATATTTAGATATACAAATAAAATATAAGAATTTAGATTATACAGATATTGGTGCAGATGATGTAGGGAGCGTAAGTATCAAATTTGATGATAAATATGAATATAATGGATTTTGTATTATAGAGGATACAGATAGAGACTTTACATATGCAAATATAACATCAATTGAACCTCTTACAGAGGGAAATTTACATTACTTAATAGATGTACCAGATGAAGTTGCTAATGGTGAAGAATCCATTGTAGCATATATAAATATTGGTTCAGATAAATATGAATTAAAAATTAGATAAATAATTGTAATTATATATTGTAATAGAGAATAAGGAAGTTAGTTTTATCTAACTTCCTTATTCTCTATTTCTTTGATTATCATTTCTACCACTAGTAGAACACATCTTATCATACTCTTTACATTTTATTTTATATTCAATTTGTTGAGTCATATATTTATAATACATATATGCCTGTTCATATTGCATAATAGGGTTAAACATAGGATTATCATTTATATTAGGATCAAAATTATTATCATAATTAAAAGGTGGCATCCCATAAAAATTATTCATATTATCCATATTTCTATCCATAGAAAAATCACTCCAAACTTATTATTATTTTGTTTTAATATTATTAAATATATATTCTTTAGAATAAATTATATTCATTTAATCTTAAGTTAATTTTCTATATAGTTTGTTAAATAATTTAAAAACCACAAAAACTATTGCAATACATATTGTTGAAACTCCAAGGTCATAGAAGATAGAAGCTAAATGTGGTGTTTGTATTGTTATTGCGTTACTTAAATTACTAGATGTTTCAACAATATCTAAATTAATAAATGGTATAAATTTTAAAGCTAAAAACGTATAAATACTTGCAAGTATACCTTGCATAAATTTTCCTATAACATATTTTTTCATAGATAAATCTGTTTTTGAAACAATACTAAATACTTGAAGTAAAACAGAGAACCCTCCAAAACCAAGAAGAAAAGCACATAGTATAATATTCTGAGATATAGCTTTTATATTAATAGCTGATACTTGTTTTACACCATTAGTTAGTTCAAGAATTCCAGACAGTAATGGTTTTGCAAAATCTATATCCATATTAAACATTTGTAGAACAGGTTTTAATAAATTACTTAACAGATCTAGAGTATGAGTTTTATTTAAAATAGATATAATAACTGAGAAGATAACTACAAATCCACCTATAAGAAGAATTGTGGAAATAGAGTTATTAATGCTAATGCTAAGAACTTCTCCTAAATTTTTTAGAGTAACAGTTTTACTATCTGAATTATTTTCTTTTATTTCATTTTTCTTATTTAATCTATTATTCATATTTGTTCTAAATTCATTATCAGATTTTTTAGAAAACTTACCTAAAATTATTCCAACAGTAATACAAGCTAATATATGAGTACATAAAAGTAATATACCAGTTTTTGTATCTCCAAACATTCCTATTCCAACACTGCTTATAATAAATAAAGGACCTGAATTATTAGTAAATGCTAAAAGTCTTTCACCTTCGTCTTTAGTAACTAGATTTTGATGTCTAAAATCAGAAACAACTTTTGCACCTACAGGATATCCACTAATTAATCCCATGACAAAAGCAAATCCACCAATACCAGGAACATTAAAAAATGGTCTCATTAATTTATCCAGTATTTTTCCAATAATATTTACAACTTTAGTTTGTGATAATAGGTTAGTAATAACAAAAAAAGGAAAAAGGGAAGGAACAACTGTATATGCCCATAATTCAAGTCCTTGTTTTGTAGCATCTAAGTTTGATCTGGAAAAAACAACTAAAAAAATAGCTATTAAAACAAATATTGCAGGTAAAATATTTCTTTTAAAAGATAGAATTAAAAACTTCATAAAATTCACCTAAATTATATTATGCTATTTTTATATAACTTATGTTATTTATATAGCTTTAGAATAGAAAAAGAATAAGGAGGTATAATAAATAAAGTTTATTATCATATTAAATATAAATTTTGTTTTAGGAGAAAATTATGAAAAAATTTATTCCGGATGCAATATATTATGAGGAAAAAATAACTAATTATGAACTAGGAAGAGAGTTATTAAAAAAATATGGCTCAGTGCCGAAATTTATAATAGATAATCATAATAATATTGAAGAAATGAGAAAAAAGAATAATAAAGACTTTCCATATATGAAAAGAAATTTGATAATAGGTACTAGAAAAACACATAAATTTGTACCTAATAATAAAATATCGGATTATTTAGTTCCATATACTTCATCAGGTTGTACTGCTATGTGTTTATATTGCTATTTAGTATGTAATTATAATAAATGTTCATATTTAAGACTTTTTGTTAATAGAGAAGAAATGTTAGAAAAAATAATTAAAACAGCAAATGAAAGTAAATCAGAATTAGTATTTGAAATAGGAAGTAATAGTGATTTGATATTAGAAAATTCTATTACTGATAATTTAAGATGGACTATTGAAAATTTTAATAAAAAAAGTACAAAAGGTTATCTAACATTTCCAACTAAGTTTGATATGGTAGATGATATATTAGATATGCCAGGAAAAGAAAAAATAATTATAAGAATGAGTGTAAATCCAAAAGAGATAATTCAAAAAATAGAAATAGGTACCTCTCCATTAGAAAATAGAGTTAAAGCTATTAATAAGTTAGTAGATAGAGGATATAAGGTGGGGATATTAATAGCACCTGTAATTTTTGTTGATAATTGGGAAATGTTATATGAAGAATTGGTAATATACTTAAAGAATAATTTAAGTGATAAAGTAAAAGCAAATTTATTTTTTGAAGTTATTTTTATGACATATAGTTATATTCATAGAAAAATAAATGAAGAAGCGTTTCCTAATAGTATCGATTTATATAATAAAGAATTAATGACAGGAAGAGGAAAAGGAAAATACACATATAAACAAGAAATAAGGAAAATAGGAGAAGAGTATATTGGCAATTTATTACAAAAATATTTTCCAGAAAATAAAATAATTTATTTTAGTTAAAAACTGGTAATATAAAAAATTTATGATATAATTTGAAATAGAAAATTAACGAAAGAAGGTATTTTGTTATGTACGAAAGAGAGTGTACAAGCAGTGTAGAAGATTTTTTAAAGGAAAATAAATTTAAAAAGAGGGGACTAACATCTAGCGAGGCAGTAAGCAATTTAAATAAATATGGAAAAAATGTAATGAAACAAAAAAAGCCAAAAAAATGGTACAACTATTTATTAGAAAGTTTATTCAGCACATTTAATTTAATTCTATTAGGAATTGCTTTAGTATTATTTTATACAGATGTTATATTAACTTCACCACCTAGTTATGCAAATATATCAGTAATATTAATATTAATTGTGGTAAGTACTTTTTTAGAGTTTTTTGAAGTATATAGATCAAATAGAGCAGCTGAAAAATTAAAAAATTTAGTATCTGCTAAGTCACATGTATTAAGAAATGGAAAGGAAGTAAAAATTCCATCATCAGATATTACAATAGGGGATGTAGTACTATTTAATGCAGGAGATTTAATACCAGCAGATGTTAGAATAATAGAATCAAGTGATTTATTTATTAACCAATCATCTTTAACAGGAGAAAGTGATTCTGTTAAAAAATCAGCTGAGTCACAGCAAAAAGGAAAAATAGAAGATATAACAGACTTGGATACAATATGTTTTATGGGAACTAATGTAGTAAGTGGTTCTGGAAAAGGCGTTGTATTTAGAATTGGAGATGGAACATATTTTGGAAAAGTTGCAGACACAATAACAGAAGAAAAACCAAAAACAGCTTTCCAAAAAGGAATTGATAGTGTAAGTAAACTATTAATTAGATTTATGACTGTAATTATACCAATTACATTTATAGCAAATGCGGCAAAACATGGAACAATAACAGCATTTACATTTGCAGTTGCTATAGCTATAGGTATCACACCTCTTCTTTTACCAGTAATACTTTCATCTAGTTTAGCTAAAGGAGCTACTAGAATGTCAAAGAAAAAGACTATTGTAAAGAGATTAGATAGTATACAAAGTTTTGGTGCAATGAATATTCTTTGTACAGATAAAACAGGAACACTTACAGAAGATAAAATTGTTCTTGAAAAATACTTGAATGTAAAAGGTGAAGAAGATACAAGAGTTTTAAAACATGCTTTTTTAAATGCATATTTTCAAACAGGATTAGAAGGAAGTATTGATGAAGCGGTTATTAAAAGAACAAAAAGATCTGAACTTAAAGGAATAGAAGAAAATTATGAAAAAATAGATGAAATACCATTTGATTTTTCGAGAAGAAGATTGTCTGTTGTAGTTTCAGATGGAAAGAAAAAACAACTTATTACAAAAGGTGCTGTCGAAGAAATACTAAGTATTTGTACTTTAGTAGATTATAAAGGTGAAGTAACTGAATTAACTAAAGATATAAAAAAAGATGTTTTAGATATGACAAAGAAGTTAAACATGGAAGGTTTAAGGGTTGTAGCAATTTGTCAGAAAAATGATATTAATGATGTAAAGAAGTTTACTGTAAAAGATGAATCAAAGATGGTATTAATGGGATTCATTGGATTTTTAGATCCACCAAAAGAAAGTGCAAAAGGAGCTATTGAAAGACTTAATAAAGATGGTATAAGAGTAATAGTTCTTACAGGAGATAATGAATACGTTACAAAAGCAATTTGTGATAAAGTAAATATTAATACAGATAAAATTATATTAGGAAGTAAAGTAGAAAAATTATCAGATGCGGCATTAAGAAGACATTTAAAGAAAACAAATGTATATGCTAAACTTTCACCAATTCAGAAAGCAAGAATTATCAGAGTATTAAAAGATGCTGGAAACATAGTAGGATATATGGGTGATGGTATAAATGATGCACCATCAATGCATAATGCAGAAGTGGGAATATCTGTGGATACAGCAGTTGATATAACTAAAGAAACTGCAGATATAATATTATTAGAAAAAGATCTAGATGTATTAACAGATGGAGTAATAGAAGGAAGAAAAACTTTTGGGAATTTACAAAAATATATTAAAATGGCTGTAAGCTTTAACTTTGGTGAAGTTTTATCAGTTTTTATTGCAAGTATATTATTACCATTTTTCCCAATTACACCAATTCAATTATTAGTACAAAGTTTAATTTATGATTTAGGTCAATTATCGGTACCTTATGATAATGTTGATAAAGAATATTTACAAAAACCACGTGCTTGGGATATGAAAAGTATAAAAAGATTTATGCTATGTATGGGACCAGCAAGTTCTATATTTGATTTAATGGTATTTGCTATTCTATGGTTTGGATTTGGATTAAGAATGGCTGATGCAGCTTTATTCCAGTCAATATGGTTTTCATATGGAGTAGTCTCAAATTTGGTTGGGCTTCATGTTATAAGAACAGGAAAGACACCATTTATACAAAGCAATGCATCAAAGCCTGTTTATGCAACATCTATTATATTAAGCATTGTTGCAATAATTGTACCATTTACATTTATAGGAAAGGCAATAGGACTTGTTCCAATACCACTTCAATATTTCTCAATAATTTTATTAGTACCAATTTTATATTGTTTCTTAGCATCATTTATAAAGAAAAGATATATAAAAAAATATGGAGAATGGTTATAAAAATAAAAATACCTGTCAATTATATGACAGGTATTTTTATATAAATATATCTATATACTTTCTAAAGCAAGAGTAATCATTTCATTTAGAGAACGCTCTCTTTCATCAGATGTAATTGATTTGTTTTGAAAATATGCATCAACTACAGTAAGTAAACATGAAGCTTGTCTACCAAAATATTTAGCCATATAAAATAATGCAAAAGCTTCCATTTCACATCCAAGGACATCTTTAGGTAAGTTATTAATAAAATCATCTAAATGATCAAGATATCCATCAAAACAATCATTACAAAAAGCATTTCCTCTAACATAATTAATTCCAAGTTTTTTGGCTGTATTTTCTATTAAATCATTTAATTCAGCAGATGCTTCTATAACATGTTCTTCTTTTTTACTCCACTCGTAAGCAAAATTACCTTCAGTATATGATTTATCTACTAATATTGTATCAAATAAATGTATATCTCTATTATATGTGCCACAAGATCCGATTCTAATTATTTTTTCTACATCATAAAATTTATATAATTCATATGAATAAATTCCCATACTAGGCATTCCCATGCCAGAAGAAAATACAGTTACAGGTTTACCTTTATATGTTCCTGTATATGCAAGCATATTTCTTACAGTATTTACTAATCTTGTATTTTCTAAAAAATTTTCTGCTATATATTTAGATCTTAAAGGATCTCCTGGCATAAGTACAGTTTTTTCAATATCTTCTTTTTTGGCATTACAGTGAATAGACATATATTACCTCCCAATAATTATATTATATTTAATATTCTATATTATATACAATTTAAAATCAATAAATAATATCAGTAAAATGAAAGTAAAATTAATAAATTACTTTAAACTATATTTTATTAAATGAAAAAATAAAGAAATTATAGAGTATATAAAAACTTCTATAATTTCCTTATTTAAAACTAAGTAATTAATTTAATATTTTAATAAAGATATATATTAATGTAATATTAAATTAAAATTTATACCAATCTGGTATCATAAAGATAGATACATCTAATACTTGTAAAAATAAGAATAGTAAGAATGTGACTATTAGTGAAATTACACCTAGTACTAATCCTGTTTTTCCAAGTGCATGATCACCTTTAGCAAGAGCTATTATTCCAAAAATAACTGCTAAAACAGCTGAAATGACAGATATAATAATGTAATATAAAAATATAATAGATACAATTCCAAGTACTAAAGAAGCAATTCCAAAGCCAATCCCTTTTGTATCAAATGTTTTTTGAGTTTCTTGTTCCATATTTTACTCCTCCTTTTATATATACAACAAAAATAACATTTTTTTTCTAATATGTCAATATTTAAAACTTGGTTTCATTAGTTAGAAGTATGGTTTTAGAGTAAATGTGAATATTGTGTGAAATTTAAAATTAGGTATTGACTTTTAAATAAAAAGGGTATATATTTTTAGCAGTCAAAGCAAAAGAGTGCTAAAAATATATTAGTATGCTACATATATATCATATATATAAATTTACTACATATTAATATATATATAAAATGGTAGAAATTTTTAAGGAGGTAGATAAAAATGTTAAAACCATTATCAGACAGAGTAGTAATAAAAATGATTGAAAGTGAAGAAACAACTAAAAGTGGAATAATCTTAACAAGTAGTGCACAAGAAAAACCACAAATAGCAGAAGTTGTAGAAGTAGGACCAGGATTAGAGGTTGATGGAAAACTAGAAAAAATGCTAGTAAAAAAAGGTGATAAGGTTGTAGTAAATAAATATGCAGGAACAGAAGTAAAATATGAAGGTGAAGATTATATTATAGTAAAACAAGATGACATTTTAGCTATAGCTGAATAATTAAAGTATTTTTAATTGATTTTAATTCATAAATTTTAATATTTATATAAATAAAAATAAATATGCAACATAATTTGCACATAAATTTTAAGGAGGTAATTTTAATGGCAAAAGATATAAAATTTGGTGAAGATGCAAGAAAAAGTTTATTAAATGGTGTCAATAAATTAGCAGATACTGTAAGAGTAACAATGGGACCAAAAGGAAGAAATGTAGTTCTAGATAAAAAATTCGGAGCACCACTTATTACAAATGATGGTGTTACAATTGCAAAAGAAATTGAACTAGATGATCCATTTGAAAATATGGGAGCTCAAATTGTTAAAGAAGTATCTATCAAAACTAACGATGTAGCTGGAGATGGTACAACAACAGCTATGGTATTAGCACAAAGCATGGTAAAAGAAGGCGTAAAAAATGTTGCTGCTGGTGGAGATCCAATGGCAATAAAAAGAGGTATGGATAAGGCAGTAAACTCAGCAGTTGAAGAACTTAAAAAAGTAAGTTCACCTGTCAATGGTAAAGAAGATATTGCTAGAGTTGCAAGTATATCTGCAAATAATGAAGAAGTTGGAAAACTTATTTCAGAAGCAATGGAAAAAGTTTCTAAAGATGGAGTTATAACAATTGAAGAATCAAAGACATCTCAAACAGAATTAAATGTTGTTGAAGGTATGCAATTTGATAAAGGATATGTATCACCATATATGGTAACAGATACAGAAAAAATGGAAGCAATAGTTGATAATCCATATATATTAATTACAGATAAGAAAATAAGTAATATTCAAGAAATATTACCATTACTAGAAACATTAATGCAAAACTCTGCTAAACTAGTTATTATATGTGATGATATAGAAGGAGAAGCTTTATCTACATTAATCTTAAATAAATTAAGAGGTGTATTAAATGTAGTAGCTGTAAAAGCACCTGGTTATGGTGATAAGAGAAAGAATATGTTACAAGATATTGCTATTCTTACAGGTGGTGAAGTTATTTCTTCAGATTTAGGAATGGAACTTAAAGATACTACAGTAGAACAATTAGGTAGAGCAAGACAAGTAAAAGTACAAAAAGAAAATACAATAATTGTTGATGGTATGGGAGATAAAAATCAAATAGCATCAAGAGTAAATCAAATAAAAGCTCAACTTGCAGAAGAAAAGAGTGAATTTGAAAAAGAAAACTTACAAGAAAGACTTGCTAAAATAGCTGGTGGAGTTGCTGTAATTGGTGTTGGAGCAGCTACAGAAGTTGAAATGAAAGATAGAAAACTAAGAATAGAAGATGCTTTATCTGCTACAAAAGCTGCAGTAGAAGAAGGTATTGTTGCAGGTGGTGGTACAGCATTTGTAAATATTATACCAGAAGTAGCTAAAGCAGTAGAAAAACTTAACGGAGATGAAAAAATTGGTGGTAAAATAATCTTAAGAGCATTAGAAGAACCAGCAAGACAAATTGCTACAAATGCAGGATTAGAACCAGCTGTTATTCTTGAAAAAGTAAAAAATAGTGAACCAGGAGTTGGTTTTGATGCTGCAGAAGAAAGATATGTTGATATGAAGAAAGCAGGTATAGTAGATCCAACTAAGGTATCAAGAAGCGCTCTTCAAAATGCTGTATCAATTGCATCTATGATTCTTACAACAGAAAGTTTAGTAACAGATAAGAAAGAAAAAGATTGTAATTGTGCAGGACATAATGATGAAGCAAGTCAAATGGGCGGAATGTATTAATAAAATAGTTAATTAAAATAAAAACAGTTATCTGAAAATAGATAACTGTTTTTATGTAATATCTTGAAAATAAAGCAAAAATATGTAATAATACATAAATGTATGAAAATATATTAAAGGAGATAGAAATGAAAACAGTAGCATTTTGTACATTAGGATGTAAAGTAAATCAATATGAAACAAATGCAATGATACAGGAATTTAA
The DNA here is from genome assembly GCA_944392455.1 of uncultured Clostridia bacterium. GTDB lineage: Bacteria > Bacillota > Clostridia > TANB77 > CAG-508 > CALXVA01. The sequence goes on along the minus strand of CALXWP010000002.1, from coordinate 150,084 downwards.
AAATAAAGGATATGATATAGTTGAATTCGATGAATATGCAGATATATATATTGTCAATACTTGTACTGTAACAAATATGGCAGATAGAAAATCAAGACAAATGCTTAGAAAAGTAAAAGAATTAAATCCAAATGCTCTATTAGTTGCTTGTGGTTGTTATGCACAAGTTGCAAAAGATGAATTAGAAAAAATTCCTGAAATAGATTTGATTCTTGGAACTAATGAAAAGAAAGAAATAGTTAAATATGTTGAAGAAGAATCTAATAATATTATTTCAGACGTATTACATGAAGAAGAGTATTCTGATTTTGGAGATGTTACTTTTACAGAAAAAACAAGAGCAGTTATAAAAGTGCAAGATGGATGTGATAGATTTTGTTCATATTGTATAATACCATATGCAAGAGGACATATAAGAAGTAGAAAAAAAGAAAGTGTAATAAGTGAAATTACTAAAATATCAGAAGAAGGCATTAAAGAAGTTGTAATAACAGGAATACATTTAGCTTCGTATGGTAGGGATTTTAAAGATAATTATAAATTAATTGATTTATTAGAAGATATTAATAAAATAGAAAAAATAAAAAGAATAAGACTTCGGATCATTGGAACCAACATTAATAACTGAAGAATTTGTTGAAAGATTATCAAAATTAGATAAAATATGTGATCAATTCCATTTATCTCTTCAAAGTGCATGTAATGATACTTTAAAGAGAATGAATAGAAGATACACAATAGAAGAATTTAAAAATGGAGTGAATTTATTAAGAAGAACTTATCCAAATGTTTCTTTGACAACAGATGTAATAGTTGGCTTCCCTGGAGAGACTGAAGAAGAATTTAATATTACATATGAAAATTTAAAAGAAATTAAATTCTATAAAATGCATGTATTTAAATATTCTCAAAGAAAGGGAACAAAAGCAGCAGTAATGCCAAACCAAATAGATGGGAATGTAAAAGAAGAGAGAAGTAGAAAACTTATTGAACTTTCAAATAAAAATGAAGAAGAATATAATAAGGAATATATAGGAAAAGAAGTAGAAGTATTATTTGAAGAGCCTCATATAGAAAATGAAAAAAAATATATGAAAGGTCATACAACTAATTATATGGTTGTTAAATTAGAAACGAATGATAATTTAGATAATGTTATTAAAAAAGTAAAGATAGTAGATGTAGATAAATTAGAATTAATAGCAAAATAAAACATAAAAATTGAACAGGAACTTTTTAGCTCCTGTTTTATTTTAATTCAACTACTGTAACGCCCATTTCGCCTTCACCAAATGTTCCTAGTCTAAATGAAGCCACATGAGGATTAGTTTTTAAAAATTTATGAATTCCTTCTCTTAATTTACCAGTACCTTTGCCATGAACTATTCTGATAGGTGATAATTTTGCAATAGCACAATCATCAAGGTATTTATCTATTACAAATACTGCTTCATCAACATTCATACCAATTACATTTATTTCACTAGATATGTTTTGTGATTTAAATTGATTAACTTTAGAAAATGTAACAGAAGAGTGTGAAGTATTTTTATTATTATTTTTCTTTTTATTATCTAAAGTATTATTTTTTAAACTAAATTTATTATTTAAAGCCTTTAACGCATCTAAGTTTAGTGTATTACTGTCATTTGCAGATACATCTTTTAATTTTTCATTTAATTTGTTTCTTAAATTATTTGCTTTTGCTAAATCATTTTTTCCTAGAGAATTAAGTTCATTAATTACTGAAGTAGCTTCTTCTTTAGCATCAGATAAAATTTCTTTTGCTTCTTCTCTTGCTTTTTGCAAGATATTATTTTGTTTTTCTTGCCAGAATTTATTTTGATTTTCTAATTTTTTTCTTAATTCTTCAACTTGAGCAGAATTTTGTTTGATTTTTTCTTTTTCTTTTTCAATTTCTATTTTGTCATCATATATATTTTTCATTAATTCTTCAATACTTATATCATCTTGTTTCATTAAAGAATTAGCATAATCCAAAATCTTGTCATTTAATCCTAACTTTTTACTAATTGCAAAAGCATTACTTTTTCCAGGTATACCAATTAATAACTTATATGTTGGTCTTAAATTTTCTAAATCAAATTCACAACTAGCATTTTGAAAACCCTTAGTTACTAAACAGTAATTTTTAAGTTCCTGATAGTGTGTTGTAGAAATAGTTGTAATACCTAAATCAAAGAAGTTCTTTAATATACTAATTGCTAAGTTTGCTCCTTCTATAGGGTCAGTACCTGATCCGAAGTTCGTCTAATAAAACTAAGCTATTTGATGTGGCTTTATTTATAATCTCTATTATGGTTGACATGTGAGAAGAAAATGTACTTAATGATTCTTGAATACTTTGTTCATCACCAATATCTGCAAAAATATTATCAAATACATAAATACTACTATTTTCTTTTGCAGGAATGAATATTCCGGTATATGCCATTAAAAGTAGCAGACCTGTTGTTTTTAAAGATACAGTCTTTCCACCAGTATTAGGACCAGTTATAACTAATGAAGAATAATCTTTTCCAATCAAAATATCTATTGGTACAACTTTATCTTTATCAATTAAAGGATGCCTTGCTGATTTTAAATCAAGGTATTTTGTATCATTTAATACTGGTTTAATACCATTAATTTCTATTGAATAATTTGCTTTTGCAAATATTAAATCTAACTCTCCTAATAAATTTAAATTATATTTTAATTTATCAGTATAATCATATAACAGGCTAGAAAGATTAGCTAATATTTTTTCTATTTCAATATCTTCTTCAACTTTTATATTAGCTATTTCATTATTTAATTCAAAAACACTAATTGGTTCTATAAATACAGTAGAACCACTACTAGAAACATCATGAATAAATCCTTTTACTTGAGATTTGTATTCTTCTTTTATAGGAATAACATACCTATCAGATCTAATAGTTATTATAGGTTCCATTATATATTTTGAATAGGTATTTGAATGAATAAATGAATTTAGTTTATCTCTAATTGATTGTTCTAATTTTTTACTCTGTTTTCTTAATGAGTTAAGTGTAGGGGAAGCATCATCTGCTATTGTATTTTCATCTATAACTACATCAAAAATCTTATCTTCTATAGATTTATTTGTATAGATATTATTAAAAAAACTATGTAAAGATTCATATTCGGAATAATCAAAATCATCATCATTAAAGAAATATTCTTTTACTTCTCTTGATATTTTTAATAATTTAGCAATATCTAACAATGGTTTATTAGATAAAACCATACTGCTTTCTAAATTTTTAATATATACAGATATATTGGGAACTTCAGAAAGAGGAATATTTGACTTTCTATAAATTAAGCTAATAGCCTCATTTGTTAGTTCTAATAAATCTAATACTTCTAATTTAGAAAAAGATGGCTTAATATTCTTTAAGTTTTCTTTTCCGATATATGTTTTACAATAATTACTTAGTTTATCAATGATCTTATCATATTCTAAAGTTTTTAAGTATTTATTATTCATCATTATCCTCCAAAAATAATATGATACATATTATATCACAGATGAGAGAAATTTAAAATAGGAATGAATATAGTTAAAAGCTTTGATTTTAGATAAGATAAGAAACTCAGAACCTAAGATTCTGAGTTTCTTATTGTACCTAATTTATAATTTAATTCTTTTACTTGTTCTTCATATAGTGCTGTCAGATCTTGTATTTGCTTTTTGGTTAGACTATATAAATCTAATTCATTTTTCTCAAATTTTTTTTGTAACTCAATTAATTCTAACCTTCTTTTATCTATTCGTAAACTTTCTTTCATATTATTTTTGGATTCAACATTAATATTTTCATTTTTGGATTCAATCTTTAACTGTTTATTTCTGAAAAAAAGTTTTCTAAAAAAATCCTTAATTTTTTCCATAGGCTTTACCTCTATCTTTTTCTTTTGATAATTCTACTAATTGCTCAGTTTTCTGTTGCTTTTCGTCTCTTAATTTCTTAAGTCTATCAATAAGTACCTTTTGTTCTAATGCCATATGAATATAGTCTGTACCTGTTTTTAAATAGTCATTAATCCATGATGTTTCTGGAATCTCTGGAACTTTAACAGTTCCCATCTTATATTCTTCACCATCTTTAGGAGCTAAGTGATCATCACTTCCACCTGACACTTTTAAATCACGTTTTCTACACTCTTCTAAAAGATATTGTCTAAATTCTTCACTATGTGTAGGATAGAATACTTCGACACCATCTATGTCATCAAATAATTTTCCTTGTTCTATTTCTTTTTTTACATCAAATTGTTTACTATATCTACCAGGGTGTGCTAGAAAAGCCATTCCACCAGCTTCATGAATTGCATCTATGGTTGCCTGTAAACTTGGTCTACTTGGTGACATATCAATAAAGAATGGGGACTCATTATTATATAATTCACCATAAATAAATTTTTTTAGTGTATCTACATCTCTACTTAATAAATGCATATTTTCAGGATGTTTTATTAATTCTGCATAGAATTCATTTGAAATTGCATGTGAATTTTGTATAACAGCTGGGTCAAATTTTATACTATTTTTATTTCTTTCTATCATACTAAGTATATCTGCTCTAATTTGTTTTATTCCTCTTGTTTCTGTTTTATTCATATCTACATAAAATGGGGAATCTTCATTTTCTAAATATAGTCTAGAAAAATTCTCTGCTTTTTCTTCTTCAGTATCTCCAGGAATATTTTCATAAAGCTTAGCATTTTCTGGATGCTTACATAACTCATGAAAAAACAGACCTTTAAAATCTGATCGATGATCTATTACAAATCTATCAAATACAAGATTATTATCTTTTATAATTCTATCTGTTCCTTCTAATAATAATTTTGAGCCAGGAACTAATCCAACGTGAAGTTCTTCTATTTTTTCTCCTAATATATCTGGATTTACTCCATAACCTAATATTTCTATTGTATGACCTTTGTAAGAAGTAATTAATTCTGCTGCAGGTAATATCTTTATACTTTCTAATATCTTTAGTAATCTTTTGGAACCTAGTTGAACTTTACGTTTTTCCTCTATAGATACATCATCTTTATTATTTATTTCTTCTAACTTCTCTAATATTTTTAATATTTGCGTCTTTAATTGGGTATAACCTTTCACACTATCATGATCTGACATAGATACAATGTTTTTTCCTCTATTACTTGCTCTTAATAGCATTAATAATGGAGATTGTGTTCCATCTGAACCTGTTGTATGATTGTGCAAATCTGCAGTTGTATCTTCTAAATGTGTAATTGTTTTTAAATAAGAATCTATATCTTTTTGTGTTAAATATTTTTCCATATTTATACTCCTTCTATTTTTATATTTTATCATATTTTTTTATTTTATAGAATAAAGATTCATAATTTTTTATATATACAAATATATTGTAGGTTAATTAGTTTGAAAAAAATAGAAAAAACAACACTATCATATAATAAAAAAAATAGAATATTATATATAAAATATTAAATAAAGAATTAGTATAATTACAAAATTTGTAAATTTTCTATAAAACTGTTGAAAAAAACAAAATAAAGTGTTATAATACTATCTTGTGGCCAAAAGAAGAGGAGGAACATAATGGATAAAAAACAATTTAATATTGACTTGAGCTATTATGTATATAAAAATATATGTAATAGCGCGGATTTTACTAGAATACAAATATTAAATAGTGTAAAAGATGTAATAAAAAATAATAAAATTAACGAAATAAGTAGATTAGAATCTAGAATAAAAACATATACTAGTTTAATTGAAAAAATGAAATATAAAGGATATGATTTAACTCTAGAAGAAATGTTACAAAATATAAATGATATTGTTGGAGTAAGAGTTATATGTAATAATGAAAATGAAGTTTATGATTTAGTAAGATGTATAAAAAACGAAAACAAATTTAATATTGTTCTAGAAAAAGATTATATAAAAAATCCAAAAAAGAGTGGTTATATGAGTTATCATATTATACTAAAAGAATATTTGAATTTAGGCAGATTTTTTATACCATATAGAGCTGAAATTCAGATAAGGACCAATGAGATGGATGAATGGGCAAAGATTGCTCATGATTCCACATATAAGAAATTTTTAAAAGTTATATCATAAAGTTCTACATCATCATTTTGAAAAATAAAAAATATTATTTAAAGTATTGAAATTAATATATTTTATGATATAATATTGCTATTAAATTTGAAAATATTAAAACCATTGAAGAAGCAAAGTAAGTTTAATCAAAAAAATATTTAAAGAGAAAATAAGTCGGAGGCTGAGAGCTTATTTAATATTAATTAAACTGAATTTCACTTTTTAGGTTCTTTTTTGAAATAATAGTAGGAAAAGACGGGAAAGCCCGTTATAGCATTAATGAGGTTAATTATTGAAATTATGAAGTTATGTAATTAATGAAGTTAGGTGGTACCACGATATATAAAGCTAATCGTCCTATATCTTTTAGGAAGATTAGCTTTTTTGTTTTTATTGTATAAGAAAAATCGACTGTTTACTTGATGTTTCAGTAATTTGAACGATTTTTTCGTATACAACAAGGTTAATTTACCTTGATACGCACAATAATTGCGAAGCAATTTTGTGCATGTGGACGTCGAAATCTTTGATTTCGTTAACGTCCAATTATCTTATAAGTCAAAGTAACAAAACTACAAGGAGGTAGAATATGGAAGAGAATATTTCTAAAATTAAGGAAGAAGCATTAAATGAAATAAAAAATTCAGAAGATGCAAAAAAACTAAATGATGTTAGAGTAAAATACTTAGGAAAAAAGGGTGAGCTTACAAGTATATTAAGAGGTATGGGAAGTTTATCACCAGAAGAAAGGCCAATTATTGGTAGCAAAGTAAATGAAGTAAGAGATGAATTAGAAGGATTAATTAAACAAAGGGAAGAAGAATTTTCTAAATTAGAGTTAGAAAAGAAATTAAAAGAGGAAAAAATAGATATAACACTTCCATCTAAAAAAGTAAAAAGAGGAAGTAAACATCCTCTTAATAGAATAATAGAAGAGGTTGAAGATCTATTTGTTTCAATGGGATATGATGTAGTAACAGGTCCAGAACTTGAAACAGATGAATACTGTTTTGAAAGACTAAATTTACCAAAAGGTCATCCTGCAAGAGATATGCAAGATAGTTTCTATATTACTGAAGAATATTTATTAAGAACTCAAACATCAGCAGTTCAAGCTAGAACAATGATGGCGAATGAAGAAAAAACACCAATTAGAGTAATATGCCCTGGTAAAACATATAGAAGAGATGATGATGCAACACATTCACATCAATTTAGTCAAGTAGAGGGGTTAGTTGTAGATAAAAATATTTCTTTAGCAGACTTAAAAGGAACTTTAGAAGTATTTGTTAGAAAACTATTAGGAGAAAATCTAGAACTTCGTTTTAGACCTAGTTATTTCCCATTTACAGAACCATCATATGAAGTTGATGTTAGTTGTTTTAAATGTGGAGGAAAAGGATGTAATCTATGTAAACAAACTGGATGGATAGAAGTTTTAGGTTCTGGAATAGTTCATCCAAATGTATTAAAAATGGGTGGATATGATCCAGAAAAATATAGTGGATTTGCATTTGGAACTGGGTTAGATAGACTTGCAATGTTCAAATATGGAATTACAGATATAAGACTATTATATCAAAATGATGTAAGATTCTTAAATCAGTTTGATAGATTAGATAGATAATTAAATAAAAATTAATAAAAAGGAAGGATAGAAAAATGAAGCTAAGTACTAATTTTCTAAAAGATTATGTAGATATAGATGTAGATGTAAAAACTCTTGCAGAAGATATGACAAGAGTAGGAAATGAATATGATGAAGCAGGTAAATTATTAGATGCTTCTAAGCTAGTTATAGGTAAAGTAATAGAATGTAAAATGCATCCAGATTCTGATCATTTACATGTTTGTAAAGTAGATGTTGGAAATGAAGTTTTAAATATAGTTTGTGGTGCACCAAATGTAAGAGAAGGTTTAAAAGTTATAGTAGCATTAGATGGAGCAGTTTTACCAGGAGTTACTGTTAAAGCTGGTGGAATAATTGAAAAAGAAGATAAGCCAAGAGTAATAAAAAGAGGAATGGTAAGAGGAGAAGAATCTAATGGTATGCTTTGTTCAATGTTAGAACTTGGATTAGAACACAAATATGCAGATGAAGCTGATAAAACAGGTATACACGAATTACCAGAAGATGCCCCTATAGGAGAAGACCCAATAAAATATATGGGAATGGATGATAGTGTAATAGATTTTGATTTAACTGCAAATAGAGGTGACTTATTAAGTATATTAGGAATGGCATATGAAGTAGGTGCTATTTATGATAAAAAGGTTAAAGATATTGATTTAACACATGGAGAAAATAAAGAGAATATTAATGATAGTTTTAAACTTGAGATTAATACAGATAACTGTTCAATATTCTTAGCAAGAAAAGTAAAAAATATAGTTATTAAAGAAAGTCCTGCATTTATAAAAAATAGATTAATAGCATCAGGAATAAGACCAATTAATAATGTTGTAGATATTAGTAATTATGTAATGCTTGAAACAGGCCAACCACTTCATTTCTATGATGCAGATACTTTAAATGGAATGATTGAAGTAAGAATGGCAGATAATGGAGAACATTTAAAAACTTTAGATGGAAAAGAAAGAACATTATCAGAAGAGGATATAGTTATATCAGATGGTAAAAGAGCAATTGGATTAGCTGGTGTAATGGGAGGTTTAGATACAGAGATTACTGATAAAACTAAAAATGTAATTATTGAATCTGCAATATTTGATGGAATTAAAATAAGAATGACATCGAAAGAAATATTAAGAAGTGAAGCTAGCTCAAGATTTGAAAAAGGATTAGATCCAAATAGAACATATGTGGCAATGGAGAGAGCTTGTAAATTATTAGAAGAATATGCTCAAGGTGAAGTTGTAGGCGGAATAGCAAAATATGATAAAGAGAATTTGAAAAATAGAGAAATAGATATAACATTTGAAAATATAAATAATATATTAGGAATGAATATAGCAAAAAAAGATGTTTTAGATGTATTTAGAAGACTAGGTTTTGATACAATTATAAATGGTAAAAAATCAGAATATAAAGAAAACGAAAAAGATTTAGAAAAAATAGAAAAAATATTAGTATCAGTTCCAAGACGTAGAGGAGATATTTCAATAAAAGAGGATCTAATTGAAGAAGTAGGACGTATATATGGTGTTGATAATATTGTTGGAAGACTTCCAGAAATGCCAATGAAAGAAGGCTCATATGATAAAGTAACACGTGGAATAAGAAATAAAATGGTTGATTTAGGACTAAATGAAACTTTATCATATATTTTAGTAAATGATAAAGAAGCTAAATATTTTACTAAAGATAATACAGAACTTGTAAGCCTATTAGATCCAATGACAGAAGAAAGAAATACATTAAGACATAGTATTTTACCATCATTATTAAAAATCTATGAATATAATAAGGCTAGAAGTAATAAAGATGTATCTGTATTCGAAATAGGGAAAGCATTTTATAAATTAGGTGAAGAATATGGTGAAACAAATAAATTAGCAGTTCTTATGAGTGGAGATTTTTACTTAGGACTAAATAAAAAACAAGTTGACTTCTATATTATAAAAGGAATAATGGAAGAAATATTAGATTATTTAGGTTATGGTGGAAGATATAGTTTAGTTATAAAAGAAGATAAAATTCCAGACGAATTGCATCCAGGACAATCTGCATTAATTTCTTTAAATGGTGATATGATTGGTTGTATAGGAAGAGTTCATCCTTCTTTAGAAAAAGATGGGGTTTATGTTTTAGAAATTGATTTAGATAAACTATTAAGCAAAAAAGTTGGAAAAATGAAATATAAAGAAGTTTCAAAATTCCCAACAGTTAATAAAGATTTAGCTGTTGTAGTTGATAAAGATGTTACATCAGAAGAAATTGCAATGGTTATAAAAAAAGCTGGAGGATCAAGCTTATCAAAAATAGATGTTTTTGATGTATATACTGGAAAAGGAATAGAAGATAATAAAAAGAGTATTGCATATTCACTAACATTTGAAAAGATGGATAGGACATTAACTGATGAAGAAATTAATGAATCTCTAGGAAAAATTATTGAAATGTTAGAGAAAAAATTAGGTGCAGAACTTAGAAAATAATTAATATTAAAAGGTAAAATTTATATAAAAAAACTAGAAAACACTTGCAATTGTTGAAATTAAGGTGTATAATAGTAACGACATAAAGAGAAAAGAAGAGCGGAAACAAATTCCGCTCTTCTTACGTAATATAATAAAAAAGGAGAATCTATGGCAAATATAGAAGAAAAGGTAGAAAATTTAGTTAAAGAAAAAATAGAAGGTTTAGGATATAGTATTTATGACGTACAATATGTTAAAGAAGGACAAGAATATTATTTACGTATATTCATAGAAAAAGAAAATGGACCAATTGATTTAAATGATTGTGAAAAGGTAAATGATGCAATAAATGATTTACTAGATTCTGCAGATTATATAAAAGATCAATATTTTCTAGAAGTTTCTTCTACAGGACTAGAAAAGATATTAAGAAAAGATAAACATTTACAGAATAATATTGGAAATCAGATACAAGTAAAATTGTTTAAGCCAATAGAAGTAATAGAAGAAAGTGATGAAAAATCTAAAGTAAAAGAAAATAAAAGAACAAAAAAGAAAAATAACAAAGCAAATAGTAAATTGAAAGAAATACAAGGAAAATTAGAAAGCTTTAATGAAAAGCAAATTGTCATAGAATTAGATAATAAGCAAAAACTAAGTATAGAAAGAAATAATATATCTTTAATAAAAACAGTTTTTGATTGGGAAAGTATTTAAATTAAGTATAGCTAAATATCTAAAGGAGGAATTAAAAAGATGAAAAAGACATCTAAAACAAATAATCAAGCAATAGACAGTAAAGAGCTAATAACAGCAATGGATGAATTAGAAAAAGAAAATGGAATAAAGAAAGATGTATTACTAGAAGCTATAGAAACAGCTTTAGTTACTGCATATAAAAGAAATTTTGATTCAGCAGAAAATGTAAAAATAACAATGGATAGAGAAACTGGTGAAATTCATGTATATGCAGAAAAAGATATAGTAGAAAAACCAGAAGATATAGAAAATAGTAAACTTCAAATTTGTTTAGAAGATGCTAGAAAAATAAATAAGAAATTAGAAGTCGGAGATAAAGCAGAGATTGAACAAGTTCCAAAAAACTTTGGGAGAATTGCAGCTCAAACAGCAAAACAAGTAATAGTTCAAAAAATTAGAGAAGCTACAAGAAACTTTTTATTTGATGAATTCAATGAAAGAAAAGGAGAAATTGTATCAGGAATAGTTCAAAAAGCTGATGGAGGTATAGTGGTATTAGATTTGGGAAGACTTGAAGGTGTTATGCCAGTGAAAGAACAAATACCAACAGAAAATTATAAAGTTAATGATAAAATAAGAGCAATTATATTAGATGTAGAAAGAGGTGCAAAAGGATCACCACAAGTTATTGTTTCAAGAGCTCATGTGGATTTTGTAAGAAAATTATTTGAATTAGAAATACCAGAAATATATGAAGGTGTAATTGAAATAAAGAGTGTTTCAAGAGATCCTGGAAATAGATGTAAAGTAGCAGTTTATTCACCAAATGAAAATATAGATCCTGTTGGTTCTTGTGTTGGACAAAAAGGTATACGTATACAAAATATAATAAATGAACTAAATGGTGAGAAAATAGATGTTATAGAATGGTCTGAAGATCCAGCAATATATATTTCTGCAGCATTACTTCCAGCTGAAGTTATGGCTGTTGATGTAAAACCTGAAGAAAAATTTGCACAAGTTATAGTAAGAGATGATCAGTTATCATTAGCAATAGGAAAGGCTGGACAAAATGCAAGATTAGCAGCAAGACTTACAAACTGGAAAATAGATATTAAGAGTGAATCTCAATTTAGAGAAATGCTTGCAAAAAGTGCTGAAGAAGCAGAAAATACAGAAGAATAATATGATACATGCTTAAATATAATAAAGGAGAGGAATTAATTTGAAAAGTTTACCACAAAGAACTTGTATAGGATGTAATTCTCGGAAAAAGCAAAAATGATTTAATAAGAATAGTAAAAAATAAAAATGGAGAAATTTTTATAGACAAAACAGGTAAGGCAAATGGAAGAGGAGCATATATTTGTGATAACATTCAATGTTTAGAAAAGGCTATAAAAAATAAAAGACTTGAAAAAATATTTGATACAAAAATATCAGAAGAAATTTATGAGAGTTTAAGAGGTGTAATTGTTGACAAATAATAGAATATGTGGATTATTAGGTCTAGCGGCACGTGCAGGTAAGATTACATTTGGAACAGATGCATGTGTGAGTGACATAGAAAAAAATAAAATTAAGTTAATAATTATTGCATCAGATGCATCTGAAAGAACAAAAAATAATTTTAATAATTTTTGTAATAATAATGGTATAAAAATTATAGAATGTCTGACTATAGACGAAATTAGCCATGCAATAGGAAAAAACAATAAAGCAGTAATAGGAATTAAAGATGTAAACTTTGCAAATGAGATAGAAAAAATAATTAATGGGGGTGAAGCTATTGGGTAAAATAAAAATACATGAAATAGCAAAAGAAGTAGGAATGACAAGTAAAGAATTAATAAAAATAGCAAATGAATTAGGAATAGAGGTAACAAGTCATTTAAGTGCTGTAGATGAAAAACAAGCAGATAAAATTAAAGAAAAAGTAAATAAACAAGAAGGAACTTCTGGAAAGGCAGTAAAAAAAGATTCTACTTCTTCAAATACTAAAAAAACAGAAACTCCTGTTATTATTAGAAGAGAAGTTATAATTTCAGAAGAAAATGAAAACTCAAGAAAAAATAATGAGACTAAAGAAAAAGAACATAAAGAGGTAGGCTTTGTAGAAAGAAGAAATAAGCAAGATTATAATATTGTATATAGAAATAAACAAACAAAACCTCTTACTGTAAGTGAGCTTTTTGGATTAAAACCAAAGGAAGAAAAGAAGGAAGAGAAAAAAGAAGAAAATAAAAAAGTAGAGAGTAAAGAAATTGAAAATAAAGCTGAAAAGAAAGAAGAGGTTAGTAATATTATAAAAGCGGATGTTGTAACTGATAAAGTAGAAGTTAAAGATAATATACAAGAAAACAAAATGGAAAATGTTAGTGTTAAAGAAAATAAAGTCGTAAACAAAAATTTTGATAATAAAAATAATAGTTTTAGAAATAATAATAATAATCAAAGAAATAATGGTTTTAGAAATAACAATAATAATCAAAGAAATAATGACAGAAATCAAAACTATAGAAATAATCAAAATAATGATAATAGAGGCTTTAATAATCGTAATAATAATTCAAATAATTTTAGAAATAACAATAATAGTCAAAGAAATAATACAAGAAGACCACTTGATGAAAAAGGAATTGACAAAAATATTAAAAATATAATGACTAATGAAATAGTAGAAAAAGAATCTCAAAGAGATTATAGTTCTAGAGCTATTGATAAACAAAAAGCAAGTCGTCAATATGATGAAAATAAAACAACAAAAAAGGCTAATAAAACAAGAAGAAATAATCAATTTGATGAATTTGATAGCGGAAAATTAAAAGATTTAAAACAAGTTAATAGTTTATCAAATATGTTTACAGAACAAGATGGTGGAATGCTTGAATATTATGATTTAACAACAGCAAGAGGAAAAAGAAATAAAAAGAAAGTTCAAAAAAATGATGAAGAAAGAAATAAACAAAAAATATTTGAACTTAAAGAAATTACAATTCCAGAAAGTATTACTGTAAAAGATTTAGCCCAAGAAATGAAAAAGACTACAGCTGAAGTTATAAAAAAATTATTTAGCTTAGGAATTATGGCTACAATAAATAATACTATAGATTTTGATACAGCATATTTAGTTGCAAGTGAATTTGGAATAACTGCTAATAAAAAAGAAGAGGTAAAAGAAGAAGACATTCTATTTGATGAGACGGAAGATTCACCAGATGAATTAGAACCAAGACCACCAGTAGTTGTTGTTATGGGGCATGTTGATCATGGAAAAACATCATTACTTGATGCTATTAGAAGAACTAATGTAATAGAAGGTGAAGCTGGTGGAATTACGCAACATATAGGTGCATATAAAGTTAATGTTAATGGAAGAGAAATTACATTTTTAGATACACCAGGACATGAGGCATTTACAAGCATGAGAGCAAGAGGAGCTCAAATTACTGATATAGCAATACTTGTTGTTGCAGCAGATGATGGTGTAATGCCACAAACTGTAGAAGCTATAAATCATGCTAAAGCTGCTGATATTCCAATTATTGTTGCAGTAAATAAAATTGATTTACCTGGAGCAAATGTAGAAAAAATAAAGCAAGAACTTATGGAATATGAATTAGTACCAGAAGAATGGGGAGGAGATACAATATTTGTTCCAATCTCGGCTAAAAAACATATTAATATAGAAAATTTACTAGAAATGGTATTATTAGTAGCAGATGTAAAAGAACTTAAAGCAAATCCTAGAAAACAAGCTAAAGGTACTGTTATAGAAGCAAGACTAGATAAAGCAAAAGGACCAATTGCTTCAATATTAGTTCAAAGAGGTACATTAGATGTTGGTGATACAATTGTTGTGGGAACATCAATTGGTAGAATAAGAGCAATGAAAAATGATAAAGGACAAAAAATTAAAAAAGCTGGTCCATCTACTCCAGTTGAAGTAATGGGACTTACAAATGTTCCAGAAGCAGGAGATACTTTCTATGAAGTAAAAGATGAGAAAATGGCAAAACATCTAGTTGAAAGAAGAAAACGCCAAGAAAGAGAAAAAGAATTAGCAGAACAAAGTAAAGTTACGTTAAGTAATCTATTTGAAAGAATGGAAAGTGAAAACTTAAAACAATTAGATATTATTGTTAAAGCTGATGTACAAGGAACAGCCCAAGCATTAAAACAATCATTAGAAAAATTATCTAATGAAGAAGTTAGAGTTAGAGTTATACATTCAGCAGTAGGTGCTGTTTCAGAGTCTGATGTTCAACTTGCAAAAGCAGCAAAGGCAATTGTTATAGCATTTAATGTTAGACCAAGCTTAGCTGCAAAAGATATGGCTGAAAAAGATGGTGTAGAAATAAAACAATATTCAGTAATATATAATGCAATTGAAGATGTTGAATCTGCAATGAAAGGAATGCTAGCACCAGTATATGAAGAAAAAGTAATAGGAAATGTTGAAGTAAGACAAACATTTAAGGTTTCAAGTGTTGGAACTATTGCAGGTGCATATGTTTTAGATGGAAAAGTTGAAAGAAATGCAGGAGTAAGAGTAATTCGTGATAATGTTGTAATACATGATGGAAAACTAGCATCACTAAAACGTTTCAAAGATGATGTTAAAGAAGTTACTAAAGGATTTGAATGCGGAATACAAATTGAAAAATATAATGATATTAAAGAAGGAGATATCATAGAAGTATATGTTATGGAAGAAGTAAAAAGATAAAAAATATTTTCTTCGATAATATCTAATCAAAAGGAGGAAAAACTAGTGCCTAAAAATGAAACTAGGTTAAACAGAATAAACGAGGAGTTAAAAAAAGAACTTAGCCAAGTTTTAAATTATGAATTGAAAAACCCTAATGTTACAGGAATGCTTAGCGTAACAAAAGTAAAGATAACACCTGATTTTAAATATGCTAAAGTTTATGTAAGCATTTTAAATTCTAAAAATATTAAAAAAACATTGGAAGGATTAAAAGAATCTTCTGGATTTATTAGATCTAGATTAGCCAAAACAGTTAATTTAAGAATAACTCCAGAACTGGATTTTGAAATAGATGATTCTCTTGAACATGGAGCTAAAATAGATGCAATTCTAAAAACTCTAAATGTTAGTAAACAAGAGCAAAATGAAGAAAATAGAATAGATGAAGATAAATAAAATATTCATATAAAGAAGAATATAAAGTATTTATATGAATGAGAGAGGAATAATTATGAGTACATTGGATAATATTTTAGAAGAAATAAATAAAGCAGAGTCGATAGTTATTTTGACACATGAAAACCCAGATGGTGATGCAATAGGTTCAGGACTTGCATTATATAATGCTTTAAAGAATTATGGTAAAAATCCAGATATAATAATTCCAGAATATCCACGAACATTTGAATTTTTACCAGGTTCTGATGAAATAAAGAAAGAGTCTGAGATTACTAAATATGATTTAGCTATTTCTTTAGATTGTGCTACAATAAAGATGCTTAATGGATTTGCAAACTATTTTGAAGATGCAAAGGTTAAGGTTTCAATAGATCACCATAGTACAAATACTATGTTTGGAGACTATAATTATGTTAGTACTGATGCGCCTGCCTGTGCTCAAATACTATTAATTGTGTTAGAGTATTTCAAAATGGAAGTTACAAAAGATATTGGAACATGTATCTTAACTGGAATAATTACTGATACAGGAGGATTCAAATATTCTGGTGTTACTGCAGAAACATTTGAATTTGTCGCTGGATTATTAAATAAAGGAATTAATGTTTCAAAAATATATAGAAAAGTATTACAAACAAAAACTAGAGCTAATTTTGAATTAACAAGAATTGCTGCAGACCGATTAGAATTTTTTGAAGATGGTAAAATTGCATTTACATATATCACAAAAGAAGATGAAGAAAGTGTTAATGCTGAAAATGGTGATCATGAAGGAATTGTAGAAACAGGAAGAGATATTGAGGGAGTAGAAGTTTCTGTGTTTATAAGACAAACAGATAAAGGTTGTAAAGTTTCTATGAGATCAAATGAATATGTAAATGTATCTGATGTATGTCTTTTGCTTGGAGGAGGAGGACATATACATGCCGCTGGATGTACATTACAATGTACAATAGAACAAGCAAAGGAAAAAATATTAAGACAATTAAAAGGTGTAATATAAAAATATATTTAGGGATGAATCTAGACATGTGTATTGTCAAAAAAGATTTATCCCTAAAATATTAAAAGTAGGTGATACGTATAGATGGAATAATATTAATAAATAAAGAGAAAGGCTGCACATCACATGATGTGGTTAATAAAGTAAAACATATATTTAATGAAAAAACTGGACATACTGGAACTCTAGATCCAAATGCTACAGGACTATTGCCAATATTAATTGGACAAGGAACGAAACTTTCATCATATCTAATTAATCATGATAAAGAGTATTTAGTAAAATTAAAATTAGGTATAAAGACAGATACTGCAGATTCAGAAGGAAAGACTATATTAGAAGATAAAGTTAATCCAGATGTTTTGAAAAATAAATATATAGAAGATGTTTTGAAAAGCTTTATAGGTAAGCAAGAACAAATACCACCAATGTATTCGGCTATAAAAATAAATGGAAAAAAGTTATATGAATATGCAAGAAAGAATATTCATGTTGATTTAACTCCTAGAAAAATAGAAATATATGATATAGAACTAAAAAATATATCTAACGAAAAAAATGAAATTAATTTTCTAGTAAAATGTTCTAAAGGTACGTATATAAGAAGTTTATGTGAAGATATAGCTACTAAATTAAGTACAGTAGGATATATGGAAGAATTAAAAAGAATTGTAGTTGGGGAATTTAATTTGGAAAAAAGTATAACTGTTAAAGAACTAGAAATGCATAAAGAAGATAAAAAATATCTTAATGATCATATAATAGATATAGAGTCATTCTTTTTTAAATATAAAAATGCTGATAAAATTATCTTAAATGAAAAAAAATTGAAATTATTTCTAAATGGCGTAAAGCTGAATAATAGTTTAAAAAATGGAGATTATAGAATATATAATGAGAAAAATGAATTTATAGGAATTGGAAAGATAATAAATAATTTATTAAAAAGAGAAATAGTAGTTGAAAAATAAAAATTAATATGATAAGATATATATACAAAGTAAAAAATGTATATAAATATTCCCTGCGTAGTGCGTGTAGACTGGAATTTTAGAACCAACAATAGATTAAAGGGAGTCCGCCTTTGAATGTGGCGTGTATGCTTGCATTTATGTAAGAAACCCAGGAGCATTCAACAAGACACCCACCTGTGAAAGCAGGCTCTTAAAATTTCATTCATCTTGCGGCTAATGTGGGGTTTTTTGTTTGTATTTGGAGGATATATATTGAATATAAGAGAATTAAAAATTATAGGGAACAAAAAATTAGAAGAAAATAATATAGAAGATTCGGTTTTTAAAGCAGAAAAATTGTTACAATATGTATTAAATATGGATAAAACAGAATTATTAATAAATAATGAAATGTTAGTGGATAAAGAAAATGAAAATAAATATCTAATGTTAATAGATAAATTAATTAAAGGAAAACCATTACAATATATTACAAATTGTCAGGAATTTATGAAATTAAACTTTTTTGTAGATCAAAATGTTTTGATACCTCAACCTGATACAGAAATATTATTAGAAAAGGTATTAGATACTATTAATAAGATTAAACAATTAAGAGAAATTAAAGAGAATAGAAAACAAGAAAAAATATTAGTACTAGATTTATGTACTGGAAGCGGAGCTATTGGAATATCAATAAAAAAATATATTACAGATGTAGAAGTTTATGCATCAGATATAAGCAAGGAAGCATTAAAAATAGCAGAATTAAATGCTAAAAATAATGATGTTCAAATTCATGTTATAAATTCTGATATGTTAGAAAATATAAAAATTAAATTTGATATAATAGTTTCAAATCCTCCATATATAGAAACTAAAGAATTAGAAAAGCTACCTAAAGATGTACAAAATGAGCCACAACTTGCGCTTGATGGTGGGGAAGATGGTCTTAAATATTATAAAATAATACGAGACGAAGGATATAAATTTTTAAAAGATAATGGAGCTATTTTATTAGAAATAGGATATAATCAAAATAGGTCTGTACCGGATCTATTTAGAAATAATGAAAATTATAAAAATATTGAAATATATAAAGATTTATCTAATATAGATAGAGTAGTAAAGATAGAAAAGAGTTGATAAAATGTCATTTTCAACAGATGTAAAAGAAGAATTAAGTAAGTTAAGTAATTTAGCTGATAAGGATTGTGTTAAAGCAGAACTTTATGGATATATAAATACAGTTAATATATCTAAAAGCAGTAATAGTATTAAGTTTGCAACAGAAAGTGAATATAATATAAATAGATTTAGTAAATTATTAAATAATGTTAATATTTTAGAATATAGTATTGATCTTGTAGGAAAAAATTATAGCATAATGGTACATAAAAAAGACAAGATGAATCTAGATAGTTTATATAAAAATTATGAAATATCTACTAGAGAAAATGAAGAAAAATCTTTTGTTAGAGGTGCTTTTTTAGGAAGTGGTTCAATTAATAATCCTAAAAATAAATACCACATAGAAATCATATTAAATGATTTAAAAATTGCCGAAATGATAATAGAAATATTAAAAAAATATGGAATAATATTTAAGATATTAAATAACAAGACTAAAATTTCTATTTATTCAAAAGACGGAGAGGAAATATCAAAATTTTTAGCTTTTGTTGGGGCAAATAATGCTGTTATTAAATTTGAAGAAATTAGAGTATATAGAGATATGAGAAATAATGTGAATAGAATTGTGAATTGTGAGACAGCAAATTTAAATAAAACTGTAAATGCAGCAATAAAGCAGATTGAGGCAATAAAAAAATTACAAAAGGAAGGAAAATTTAATAGCCTTCCAGATAATTTAAAAGAATTAGCAAATTTAAGAATAGAAAACCCTGAGGCATCACTTACAGAACTAGGTCAGATGTTAGAAGAACCTATAGGGAAATCAGGAGTAAATTATAGATTAAATACGATAATAAAAATGGCTTTATAAATATACGGAGTAATAGTAAAGAGGGAAAAATAATGGAAACAAAAAACATAGGACTATATATACATATACCATTTTGTAAAAGAAAATGTAAATATTGTGATTTTATATCATATTCTAATAGAGAACACCTAATAGATAGATATATTGAGTGTTTGAAATATGAAATAAGAGATATAGGAATTTCAAATTTACATGACTATAAAAAAGGATTAGATGATTTAATTAATTTAAAAACTATATATATAGGAGGAGGAACTCCATCTGTTATTGATAGTAAATATATAAAAGAAATATTAAGCGAAATAAAACAAAATTTTAAAATTAGTAGTGATGTAGAAACAACAATAGAAGTAAACCCAGGAACTGTAAATGAAACAAAATTACAAGATTATAAAGATGCAGGAATAAATAGATTAAGTATAGGATTACAATCTACTAATGATAATACTTTAGAAAGAATAGGAAGGATTCATACATATGAAGAATTTTTAAACACATATAATTTGGCAAGAAAAATTGGTTTTAGAAATATTAATGTTGATTTGATGTTAGCATTGCCAGAGCAGAATATGGAAGAATTGACAGATGGATTAGAAAAAGTTATAGAGTTAAAGCCAGAACATATATCTATATATTCTCTTATATTAGAAGAAGGAACAACTTTATATAAAGAGATAGAAGAAGGAAAATATGTATTACCAGATGATAATATGGAAAGAAAAATGTATTGGAAAACAAAGAAAATGTTAGAAAATACAGGATATATTCATTATGAAATATCTAATTTTGCAAAAAAAGGATTTGAATCTAAACATAATTTATCATGTTGGAATGGTGAAGAATATATAGGAGTAGGAGTTGCAGCTCATTCATATACCAATAATGTTAGATATTCTAATATAGGCGATATTGAAGAATATATCAATAATTTTGAAAATGGTAAAGCAATTGATAATTTTGTATTTCATGAAAAACAAACAAATGAAAGTAAAATGAAAGACTATATGATATTAGGATTAAGAAAAATAGAAGGAATAAATATAGATATTTTTAAAAATAAATTTTTACAAAATCCTTTATATCTTTTTAGAAAAGAATTAGAACAACTAATAAATGAAAAATTATTAATTGTTGATGGAAATTATATAAAATTAACAGATAAGGGATTAGATTTAGCAAATTTAGTATGGAAAGAATTTGTATAGTTTAATAATAAAAATATGAGAATTTTGATTATTCAAAATTCTCATAATATTTATCAAGATTATTTAATAAATTTTGTGAATCTTCTTCGGAAAGATATCCGTATTCTTTCATTTCAGAAATTACTTTTTCTTGTCTACTTCTTGTTAAGTCTGGATTAACTGTTGGAGCATATACACTCGGTGCATTAGGGATACCAGCCATCATAGTGCAATCTTCTAATGTCATATCTTTAGTAGATTTGTTTAAATAACCTTGACAAGCTTCTTCAATACCATAGTACCCATCACCAAAATAAATTGTATTAACATATAATTCTAAAATTTCATCTTTAGTATAATGCTTTTCTAAATCAAATGCAGTAATGATTTCAGCTATTTTTCTAGTTACTGGTTTTGTTTCTTCTATATAGAAAATGTTTTTTGCAACTTGCT
Organism: uncultured Clostridia bacterium; assembly: GCA_944392455.1. Classification (GTDB taxonomy): domain Bacteria; phylum Bacillota; class Clostridia; order TANB77; family CAG-508; genus CALXVA01. The sequence goes on along the minus strand of CALXWP010000002.1, from coordinate 128,377 downwards.
GGGTGATTGTACTTCCACCTTCTCGTAGTTCAAAGTTTGTTACATTTATATATATAGCTCTTCCAATAGCAATTAAATCTATAGCACCATGGTTTCTGTATCTATGATCCTCGACAGCAATAACAGCATTTATATAATTTTGGGGTAAATCTTCATATTTTATATAATCAGGATCAGATCTAATTTCTTCAATTACATCTTCTAAATTTCTACCATCTAAAACTTTACCATATAAATTATTACCTGCAATATATAAGAATAAACCGAGAGACTAATATAATTAATAGTATAACTAATAATATATTTCTTAGTATTTTCAAAATATCACCTCTTGGAAAATATTATATCATATAAATAAAAAAAGTCTATTAATAAATTATTAACTAATTATTAATAGATTTTTTATTTTTACTAAAATTCTTTTATTACTTTTGAATTATATAATAAATTAATCAACAAGCATAGGACCTAAATTTGTTATAGTACCTGCACCTAAAGTCAAAACTATATCATTTGGTTTTGCATTAGCTTTTATATATTTAACAATTTCATTAAAATCTGACATATATTTAGCTGAATATCCATTACTTTGAACTTTATTAACTAAATCTTTTGAAGAGATATTATATGTGTTTGTTTCTCTTGCTGCATATATATCTGTTACAATTATATGATCAAAATTTGTTAGAACATTTGCAAAATCGTCTAATAGATTCTTTGTTCTACTATATGTATGTGGTTGGAATATAACCCAAGACTTATTGTATTTTTTTTGTTTTAGAGCATTTGCTGTTGCTAATATTTCAGTTGGATGATGACCATAATCATCATATACATTTACATTATTAAAAGAACCTTTATATTCAAACCTTCTATGAGCACCAGTATATTTTAATAAAGCATTTTTTATATCTTCTTTTTCTATTCCGTATTGGAAACATACAGAGATACATGCAAGTGCATTCATTACATTATGCTCTCCAGGAATAGAAAGGGTAATTGTTTTAAAGAAATTATTATTATAGTATACATCAAAAGTAGGGAAACCATTACGATTAAAGACTATATTTCTTGCAACAAAATTAGCATTTTCATTTTTAATTCCATAAGTTAATACTTTTGCATTTGTACTTTTGGCAATTTGCATACAATTTGGATCATCCCAATTTATTACAAGTAAACCATTTTCAGGAATAAGTTTAACATAATTCTTAAATGATTTTATAATATTATCAAGAGTTCCAAAATAATCTAAGTGATCATTATCTATATTTAAAATAACTTCTGTTTTAGGAAATAATTTTAAGTAACTTTCAACATATTCACATGCTTCTATTATAAAATATTCACTAGTTCCAACTCTATAGTTTCCATCTAATTGTTTTAAATATGCTCCAACTTGAATAGAAGGATCTTTTCCAGCTTCAAGAAAGCATAATGATATCATAGAAGTTGTTGTTGTTTTTCCATGAGTTCCTGATACACATATTGTGTTTTTAAAAGCTTTAGTTAAGAGACCTAAAAAAGTACCTCTTTCTATAATTGGTATATTTAATTCTTTAGCTTTTACAAGCTCAGGGTCATCTTTTTTTATAGCAGCGCTATATACAACTAAATTTGCTTTTGATATATTTTCTAAATCATGACCAATAGTTACTGGAATATGGTTCTTTATTAATTTATCTGTTACTTCTGAACTTGAAGCATCAGATCCTGTAACTATAAATCCCCAATAATGTAGAATTTCTGCAATTCCACTCATGCTTACTCCACCAATTCCAATTAAGTGAATATGTTTGTATTGTTTTAATTCATCTATATTTGCCATTTTAAGCACACTCCTTTAAGCTTTATATCGTGAATATTATATACTGTTTTTTTGATATTTTCAATATAATATATGATAAAATTAAGTTTTTAGTGATTTATATAGTAATTAGAGAAATTTATTTAAGTGTATTTAATGTTATATAAAAATAAAAATATAGAAAAAATGAAAATAAAGAAGGAAAAAAAGTTTTTTTGACGAATAATATAAGTGTACATAGTATATAACAAAAGACAATGTACAAAATTTTTAAAACTTTGGAAGGCGGTGCACAAAATGCAAATAACAGACGTACGTTTAAGAAAAGTAAATTCAGAGAACAGAATGAAAGCTGTTGCTTCTGTAACATTCGATAATGAGTTCGTAGTACACGACATAAAAGTTATCGAAAGTCAAGATGGATTATTCATAGCTATGCCAAGTAGAAAAACTCCAAACGGAGAATTCAAAGATATAGCTCATCCAATCAATCCAGAGACAAGGGAAAAAATTCAAAAAGCTATATTAGAAGCTTATGATGCTCCTGAAGCTGAAGCAAATTCAGCAGAATAATAAATAAATAAAAGAATAACCCCCACGCAGTAGCGCGGGGGTTTTGTGTCATCGGGAGAGCGAATCTCGCATTATCCGAGGACTTTAAACAGATTGTCGATGGTGATTTTAATTGCAAGGTCAGTCACCTTAAGAGTGACAACCAAAACCTTTATTGCACCAGCGAACATATCTCGGTTCTCAGTCAGTTCGAGAAAGAAGCTTGCCTTTTTTTGAGTTTTAGGCGACCCAGCAAATGACGACAACATGTTGAATTTGCTGCAAAATATGCTAAGACGCTTAAACTCACTCTTAGAAGACAGATCTTTCATAACGTACTTCATTGGAATTGAGACAGTCCCCCCGTCACCACAAGATGGGATGAATTGAATCTTCCCGTGATCAGGAGCAATCTGCATGAGGAAAGCAGGATTTACAAAGAACTCATCCAAGAGCTCGTTTAATTTTTCCTGCAACCGTGGTGTGGGAGCCTCGTAAAGAGGCAGGTATAATGTGTAAACTTCAGGTTCCATTTGTTTCCTCCTTAATGTATTTGTCAAAAAAGACAAATATAATTATATCATAAGCTGGAAAATAATGCAAATTTAAAACAAAAAATATAGTAAAAAACGTACGATAAAATTCGACTTTTTTCACTATATTTTTAAAATTTACTATATTTTAAAATTCACAATTATTAGGTGTTCTTGGGAATGGAAGAACATCACGGATATTAGAAATACCTGTTAAATACATCATCATTCTTTCAAATCCTAATCCAAAACCTGCATGAGGACAACTACCATAACGTCTTAAATCTAAATACCACCAATAATCTGCTTCTGATAAATCTAGTTCTTTCATTCTATTAGATAATTTTACAAAATCATCTTCTCTTTGGCTACCACCAATTATTTCACCGATTCCTGCTACCAATAAGTCAGCTGCAGCAACAGTTTTTCCATCAGGGTTTTGTTTCATATAAAAAGCTTTTATTTCTTTTGGATAATCTGTAACAAATACAGGTTTCTTAAATATTACTTCACTTAAATATCTTTCATGTTCTGTTTGAATATCAGTACCCCAATGAACAGGAAATTCAAATTTATCGTTTACTTTTTCTAATTCTTTTATAGCTTCTGTATAAGTAATTCTGCCAAAATCAGAATTTACTACATTATCTAGTTTTTCAAATAATCCTGTATCAATAAATTTATTAAAGAATTCCATTTCTTCAGGAGCATTTTCTCTAACATATGTAATAATATATTTTATCATTTCTTCTGCTAAATCCATATAATCAGTTAAATCTGCAAAACAAATTTCTGGTTCTATCATCCAGAATTCAGCAGCATGTTTTACTGTGTTTGAATTTTCTGCTCTAAATGTTGGACCAAATGTGTATACATTTCTGAATGCATGAGCAAATGTTTCAACATCTAATTGACCACTAACTGTTAAGTGAGATGATTTTCCAAAGAAATCTTGAGAAAAATCTATTTCTCCATCATCATTTTTAGGTAAATTATTTAGATCCATTGCAGTAACTCTAAACATTTCTCCAGCACCTTCGCAATCACTACCAGTTATAATTGGTGTGTGAACATATACAAATCCTTTTTCTTGGAAAAATTTATGTATTGCAAAAGATAAAACTGATCTAACTCTAAATACTGCATTAAAAGTATTAGTTCTAGGTCTTAAATGAGCTATTGTTCTTAAATATTCAAAAGAATGTCTTTTCTTTTGAAGTGGGTAGTCTTGACTTGCAGTATTTACTATATCAATTTTGCAAGCTCTTATTTCAAATGGTTGTTTTGCATTTTCTGTTTTTATAAAATCTCCTTCTACAATTATTGATGAACTTATTGTTAATTTTCTAACATCTTCAAAATTGTCTAAAGTAGTATCAATAACTATTTGAACATTATTAAAAAAGCTTCCATCATTTAATTCTATAAATCCAAAATTTTTGGAATCTCTTAAAGTACGTATCCATCCAGATACTTTTACTTTTTTACCATTATATTTATCAATGTTTTTATATAAGTCTTTTACTAAAACATTTTCCATAAAAAAATCAACCTCCATTTTGTAATGAAAATATTATATAGAAGAAATACTAAAATTTCAAGTATTTATCATATAAAGAGGGAAAAAGATTAAAAAGAGAAAAAATAAGTAATTAGTCATATTAGCCAATGAGATTGAATAAAATGTACAAAATAGCTTGATATAATATAAAAGCTATGATATACTATTTAGCAATTAAATATTTTGTCATTAATTAGATTAATGACTCTTGGGTAGAGGTCGCGATATTTATTAGTAGAATATTTTTTATTTAGGCTAATTAAAAATATTTGAAAGGAAATATTGCCGAAGTGGTATTTATTGCCTAAGTAAATACTGCTGGGGCATTGCAAAATATGTAATGAACTGTCACTTATGTGGAGCGCTATCTAATAATTTAATATATTATATTAATTAAAATACTAGTTATAAATGTATATTTATAAAGATATTAAAAAAATAAAATTATAAAAATATAAAAGCTCAAATTATAATATGTATTTTATGAAAATTATATATTGTATTAAAACCATGGAGAGTTCTATATAAGAAACCAATCCATGGTTTTTTGTATGGCAAAATAATTAATTAAAATATATATAATAAAGGAGGACTTTTTATGAAAAAAGTTATTATTGGAATTATAGTTATTATAGCTATAATAGTAATTTGTGTATTTGCCTTTGGAAATAATGGGCAAAATCAAACAGAAGAAAGAGAAGTGCTAAGAGTGGGTATGGAATGTGCATATGCACCATATAATTGGTCACAACCAGATGATTCAAATGGTGCAGTTCAAATTCAAGATAGTATGAGTTATGCATATGGATATGATGTAATGATGGCAAAAAATATAGCTGAAGCATTAGATCGTGATCTAGAAATCTATCAAATAGAGTGGGATAGTTTACCTGTAGCACTTCAATCAAGAACTATTGATTGTGTTATAGCAGGACAATCAATAACATCTGAAAGATTAGAAACAGTAGATTTTTCAACACCATATTATTACGCATCTATTGTTACATTAGTTAATACCGATGGGGATTATGCAAATGCTACAGGAATATCTGATTTAGCAGGGGCAACTTGTACATCACAAATTAATACAGTATGGTATGATACATGTTTACCTCAAATAGAAAATGCTAATATTTTACCAGCAATGGAAACAGCTCCTAATATGTTAGTTGCTTTAAATTCTAATACTGTTGATTTAGTTGTTACAGATATGCCAACAGCATTGGCAGCTGTGCAAGTTTATCCTAATATGAAAATATTAGACTTTTCAGAAAATGAAGAAGATAATTATGAAGTGTCAGAAGAGGAGATAAATATAGGTATTTCTGTAAAGAAAGGTAATACTGAATTGCTTAATCAAATAAATGAAGTTTTAACAAATTATGATGAAACAGATTTTGAAAATATGATGAATGAAGCAATTAAAGTTCAACCATTATCTGAATAGGGGGTAATTATATGTCGTTACCAGATGATTTCTTTGGAAGAATCATTTTTATATTACAAAACTATGGAATGTCCTTGCTAAAAGGAGCAGGGACTACCTTGTTAATTGCAATTATTGGAACAATTATTGGTTGTTTGATAGGATTTATAGTTGGAGTTATTCAAACAATACCAGTTAATAAAAATGATTCTATATTAAAAAAAGTAATATTAAAAATAGTAAAAGTAATATTAAATATATATGTAGAAGTATTTCGTGGAACACCGATGATGGTTCAAGCTATGTTTATATTTTATGGGTCAGCAGTTTTATTTAATATACATATGGATATGTGGGTTGCTGCATATTTTATAGTATCTATAAATACAGGAGCATATATGGCAGAAACAGTAAGAGGAGGAATTCTATCAATATCAGAAGGACAAACTGAAGCTGCAAAAGCCATTGGTATGAATCATTTTCAAACAATGCTTTATATAATAATTCCACAAGCTTTAAGAAATATTATGCCTCAAATAGGTAATAATCTAATTATCAATATTAAAGATACATGTGTTCTTTCTGTTATAGGCGTTGTAGAATTATTCTTTGTAACTAAAACAGTATCAGGAGCTTACTATACTGTTTTTGAAGCAAATACAATAACAATGATTATGTATTTATGTATGACTATATTCTTTTCAAGAATATTAAGATTAGTAGAGAAAAAATTAAATGGACCTAAAGATTATAGTTTATCAACTACAGATACTTTAGCTTATACTAGTGGAATGCTTAAGTATCCTGATTCAAAGGAGGCAGAATAATGGAAAGTAATAAAATAATTGAGATAAAGCATTTAAATAAGACATTTGGAGATCATGAAGTTTTAAAAGATATTAGTTTTTCAGTTAATAAAGGAGATGTTACTTGCATTATTGGTGCTTCTGGTTCAGGAAAATCTACATTATTAAGATGTATTAATTTATTAGAAAATCCAACTTCAGGTGAAATATTATATAATGGTAATAATATTTTACTTTCTAAAAAGATACCTTCATATCGCTCAAAAGTAGGAATGGTTTTTCAAAGTTTCAATTTATTTGAAAATATGAATGTTATTCAAAATTGTATGATTGGACTAACTAAAGTTTTAAAAGTAAAAAAAGAAGAAGCCGAAAAAGAAAGTAAATATTTTTTAGAAAAGGTAGGAATGCTACCATATATAAAAGCAAAACCAAGACAATTATCTGGAGGTCAAAAACAACGTGTTGCTATAGCAAGAGCATTAGCAATGAAACCAGATGTACTTTTATTTGATGAACCAACATCTGCATTAGATCCTCAAATGGTAGGAGAAGTATTAAATGTTATAAAAGATTTAGCAAAAGAAGATTTTACAATGATAATTGTTACACACGAAATGGCTTTTGCTAGAGATGTCTCTACAAAAGTAATATATATGAATGATGGAGTAATTTGGGAAGAAGGGACTCCTGATGAAATTTTTGTGAATCCTAAAAAGGAAGAAACAAAGAATTTTTTAGAGAGGTTTATAAATTAAACATATTATAAAAAATAAATCCTAAATATTAAATTAAATGTTTAATATATATGGGTTTATTTTTTTATATAATTAAAATTAATTAAAATCCCTAAAAATTAGTAAATATTAGCAAAAAAATTAGTAAAAACTGTTGACTTTTAAGTACATTCATTATATAATATTTAAGCATGAATTTGGCGATGAAGTAAGATGTGGCTACACAGAGCTATTTTGCTAGCTTTGATGGAGGGAACTCTTATGGAGTATGTCGTGGCAAAGACCAAGGCGGTAAGTTTAAAATAGAGCACTTATCCCAAGATTATCATGCAGAACTTGGGTTTATATATTGGTGATATTCAAAACACCAGGGTGCGTTTATAACTTCCGACCAACAATATTTAATTTAAGGAGGGAATTTTTAAATGGCAGCAAAAAAAGAAAATGCAGTAACAAGTGAAAAAATTAGAATAAGATTAAAGGCTTATGATCATGTTGTTTTAGAACAGTCTGCTCAAAGAATAGTAGATACTGCTAAAAAAACAGGAGCAAAAGTATCAGGTCCTATTCCATTACCAACAGAAAAAGAAGTTATAACAATTTTACGTTCTCCACACAAACATAAAGATTCTAGAGAACAATTTGAAATGAGAACACACAAAAGAGTTATTGATATTCTTTACCCAACACAAAAAACTGTTGATAGTTTAATGAAAATTGACTTACCTGCAGGTGTTGATATTGAAATCAAATTATAATTATTTCTAAACAAACAATTAAGCAATAAAAAAACATAAAAATAAGTTTGTAAAAAATCAAAAAAAAGTTATTAAAGTTATTATTTAGTTATTAATCAAAACCAAGCTGGTATAACATTTGAATAAAATGCAATACAATATATCAGCCAATAGTTAGGAGGAAAAAATGAATAAAGGATTAATAGGAAAGAAAATCGGAATGACTCAAATATTTGATGAGTCAGGAAAAGTAATTCCAGTTACAGTTATAGAAGCTGGACCTTGTGTAGTAGCACAAGTTAAAACAGAAGAAACAGATGGATACACAGCTGTTCAATTAGGATATGGAGATATCAAAGAAAAGAAATTAAATAAACCTACAAAAGGACATTTTACAAAAGTAAATGTAACACCAAAAAGACATTTAAGAGAATTTAGATTAGACTCAATTGAAGGAATAACAGTAGGTCAAGAATTAAAAGCTGATGTATTTTCAGTTGGAGATAAATTAGATATTCAAGGAACTTCAAAAGGAAAAGGATTCCAAGGTGTTATTAAACGTCATGGACAATCAAGAGGACCAATGGGACATGGTTCTATGTATCATAGAAGACCAGGTTCAATGGGACCAACATCAACTCCAGGTAGAGTTTTCAAAGGTAAAAAATTACCAGGACATATGGGAGTTGAAACAATTACAATCCAAAACTTAGAAGTTGTAAGAGTAGATTTAGATAAAAATGTAATATTAGTAAAAGGTAGTGTACCAGGAGTTAAAGGTGCAATACTAAAATTAAAATCAAGTGTTAAATCAAAATAGAGAAGGAGGAGAAACGAAATGCCTAAAATAGATGTATATGATATACAAGGTAAAAAAGTTAGCACAGTTGAACTAAAAGACGAAATATTTGGTATTGAACCAAATGAAGCTGTTGTACATAGCGTTTTAGTTAACTTTTTAGCTAATCAAAGACAAGGTACACAAAGCACAAAAACAAGATCAGAAGTTTCTGGTGGTGGAAGAAAACCTTGGAGACAAAAAGGAACAGGTAGAGCAAGACAAGGAAGCATAAGAGCACCACAATGGATTAAAGGTGGTATTGCACTTGGACCAAAACCTCGTTCATATAAATATAGTGTAAATAAGAAAGAAAAGAGATTAGCAATAAAATCTTGCTTAAGCTCAAAAGTATTAGAAAAAGAATTAGTGGTTGTTGATAGTTTACCTTTAAAAGAAATCAAAACTAAAGAAATGGTAAAAACATTAACAAACTTAAAAGTAGAAGGAAAAACATTAATTCTTTTACCAGAAAAAAATGAAACAGTACAAAAATCAGCAAGAAATATTGAAGGAGTAAAAACTACTCTAGTAAATACAATTAATGTATATGATTTATTAAAATACAAAAACTTAGTTGTAACTTTAGATACAGTTAAGAAATTAGAGGAGGTGTACGCATAATGGTAGCAGAAGATATAATAATAGCACCAGTTGTTACTGAAAAATCAAGCATCGAAATACAAGATGGAAAGTACACTTTTAAAGTAAATAAAAAAGCTACAAAAATAGATATAAAAAGAGCAGTAGAAAAATTATTTGAAGTTAAAGTATTAAATGTTAATACAGTAACAGTTAAAGGAAAAGAAAAAAGAGTTGGAAGAAATGTTGGAAGAACTTCTGACTGGAAAAAAGCAATCGTTACAATAGACACTAATGCAGGTGAAAAAACATACTTAGCAAAAGGTGGAAAAGAAGTTAAAGTAACTAAGAAATACAAAGATTCAATAGATGAATTTATGGGAGCTTAGTTAATAACTATGAAAATAGTGAATAGTAAATTTTAATTTAAATTATCTAGATAAAACTAGGAAAATAAATATATAAAGGAGAGAAAAATAATGGGAATGAAACATTTTAAAGCTTATACTCCATCAAGAAGAAATATGACAGTTCTTGATTATAGTGAAATTACTAAAAAAACTCCTGAAAAATCTTTAATAACAACAAAAAAAGAAAAAGCAGGAAGAAATGCACAAGGTAAAATCACAGTTAGACATCAAGGTGGAGGAAACAGACAAAAATATAGAATAATTGATTTTAAAAGAAATAAAGAAAATATGCCAGCAACAGTAATTGGTATAGAATATGATCCAAACAGAAGTGCAAATATAGCATTAATTCAATATGAAGATGGAGAAAAAGCATATATATTAGCACCAGTTGGACTAACAGATGGCGATACAGTTGTATCAGGAGAAAAAGCTGATATAAAACCAGGAAACTGTATGAAAATTGAAAACATACCAGTAGGTACAATGATTCACAATATCGAATTAAATCCAGGTCAAGGTGGAAAATTAGTAAGAGCAGCAGGACAAGAAGCACAATTAATGGCTAAAGAAGGAAAATATGCTCATGTAAGATTACCATCAGGAGAAATGAGACTTGTTATGGCTGTATGTAAAGCTACAATAGGTACAGTAGGAAATCAAGAACATGAGAATGTTAAACTTGGTAAAGCTGGTAGAAAAAGACATATGGGATGGAGACCAACAGTTAGAGGTTCTGTTATGAACCCAGTAGATCACCCACATGGTGGTGGTGAAGGTAAAGCTCCAGTAGGTCACTCAGGACCAATGACACCTTGGGGTAAACCAGCACTTGGATATAAGACAAGAAAGAAAAATAATAGAACTGATAAGTTCATAGTTAAGAGAAGAAAATAATATCTTGTAAGAAGGAGGAAAAAAGATAATGTCAAGATCAAGCAAAAAAGTTCCTTATGTTGCTCCAGAATTAATGAAAAGAATTGAAGCAATGAACGAAAGTGGAAACAAAGAAGTTATTAAGACATGGTCAAGAGCTTCTACAATATATCCACAAATGGTTGGACATACAATAGCAGTACATGATGGAAGAAAACATGTGCCAGTATATATTTCAGAAGAAATGATAGGACATAAATTAGGTGAATTTGCACCAACAAGAACATTCAAAGGACACGCAGGAGATAAGACAACAACTAAAAAATAATAAGGAGGTAATTAAAAGTGGAAGCAAAGCAAGAAATAATACCACAAGCAGAAGCTACTCTTAAATATGCTAGAATTTCTTCAAGAAAAGTTAAAATTGTAGCAGATTTAATTAAAGGTAAAGATGTAAATGAAGCATTAGCTATTTTAAAATATACACCTAAAGCTTCATCAGAAATATTAGAAAAGTTATTAAAATCAGCTATAGCAAATGCTGAAAATAATCATAATATGGCTCATGAAAAATTATATGTAGCTGACATATATGCAAACCAAGGTCCAACATTAAAGAGAATAAGACCTGCTGCAAAAGGTTCAGCATTTAGAATTAGAAAAAGAACAAGCCATATAACAATAAAATTAAGAGAGAGAGATTAATAGAAAGGAAGGAGGACATTTACAAAATGGGACAAAAAATGGATCCACATGGATTAAGAGTAGGTATAATAAAAGATTGGGATTCAAAATGGTATGCAAATTCTAAAGATTTTGGTGATTACCTAGTTGAAGATCATAAAATCCGTGTTTATGTTAAGAAAAAATTATATGCTGCAGGAATTTCTAAAATAGAAATAGAAAGAACAGCTAAATTTGTTAAAGTTAATGTTTATGCAGCAAAACCAGGAATTATAATAGGAAAAGGTGGAAACCTTGCAGAAAGCTTAAAAGCTGAAATTGAAAAAATGATTAATAAAGAAGTAAATTTAAATATAGTTGAGGTTAAAAATATAGACTTAGATGCTCAATTAGTTGCAGAAAATATAGCTGGACAACTAGAAAGAAGAATCTCTTTCAGAAGAGCTATGAAACAATGTATGCAAAAAACTATGAAAGCAGGTGCTTTAGGAATAAAAACTGCAGTATCTGGAAGATTAGGTGGAGCAGATATGGCTAGAACTGAATTCTATAAAGAAGGAACTATTCCACTTCAAACTTTAAGAGCTGATATAGATTATGGATTTGCAGAAGCAGATACAACATATGGAAAAATCGGTGTAAAAGTTTGGATATATAAAGGAGAAGTTCTTCCTACTAAAAAGAAAGTAGTGGAAGGAGGAGACAAATAATGCCATTAATACCAAAAAGAACAAAATATAGAAAACAACAAAAAGGTAGAAATAGAGGAAAAGCTACAAGAGGAAATAGAGTTACAGATGGTGAATACGGATTACAAGCTTTAACAGCTGGACAAATCACATCAAACCAAATAGAAGCTGCCCGTGTTGCTATGACACGTTATATTAAAAGAGGTGGTAAAGTTTGGATTAAAATATTCCCAGACAAACCAGTTACTAGAAAACCTATAGGTACTCGTATGGGTAAAGGTAAAGGTGCTGTTGAATTTTGGGTAGCAAATGTAAAACCAGGTAGAGTAATGTTTGAAATAGACGGTGTTGCAGAAGAAATAGCTAGAGAAGCTTTAAGACTTGCTGCAAACAAACTATCTGTTAAGTGCAAATTTGTACAAAAGGAAACTGAAATAGGTGGTGAAATAGATGAAGATAAATAAAATAAAAGAAATGTCTTCACCTGACTTAGAAAAAGAATTAGGAGAATTAAAATCAGAGTTATTTAAACTAAGATTTAACTTAGCAACTCATGGATTAGATAATCCTATGAAAATAAAAGAAGTTAAGAAAGACATAGCTAGAATAAAAACAGTTTTAACTGAAAGAAAATTAGAAGAAAATAAATAATAATTCTTTAAATGGAATAAATCATTCCAATCTAGTTTTAAAGAAAGGAGATTAGAAAATGGAAGAAAGAAATCTTCGTAAAGAAATGGTTGGCATAGTTTCATCTGATAAAATGGATAAAACAGTAGTTGTATCTGTTGAAACAAGTGAGAAACATAAAACATATGGAAAAGTTCAAAGAAAAACATATAAATTAAAAGCTCATGATGAAAACAATGAATGTCAAGTAGGAGATAAAGTAAGAGTAATGGAAACTAGACCTCTATCAAAAGATAAAAGATGGAGAGTAGTTGAAATACTAGAAAAGGCAATTATAAAATAATTAGTTATGAATATTCGATAAAAGGTAAAGAGAGAAAATTACCTTGACACTTTAAAAAGGAGGAAAATATAAAATGGTACAACAACAATCTATATTAAAAGTAGCAGACAACACAGGTGCAAAAGAAATTATGTGTATCAGATGTTTAGGTGGATCATATAGAAAATATGCTAGAATCGGTGACATAATAGTTGCTTCTGTTAAAACAGCTACACCAGGTGGCGTTGTAAAAAAAGGTGACGTTGTAAAAGCTGTTGTAGTAAGAACTAAAAAGCCTACAAGAAGAGCAGATGGTTCTTATGTAAGATTTGATGAAAATGCAGCAGTTATAATAAGAGATGATGGAACACCAAGAGGAACTCGTATATTTGGACCTGTTGCAAGAGAATTAAGAGAAAAAGATTATATGAAAATACTTTCACTTGCACCAGAAGTTCTATAAATTTTAAGTAGAAGAGGTGAAAGAAAGAATGAAAATAAGAAAAGGTGATACAGTTAAAGTTTTATCAGGAAATGATAAAGGAAAAACTGGTGAAGTTTTAGAAGTAATACCAAAAACTGAAAAAATCGTTGTTAAAGGCGTTAATGTTAGAAAAAAACACGTAAAAGCTAGAAAACAAGGTGAAGAAAGCGGAATTATTTCAGTTGAATGTGCTATACATAGCAGTAAAGTAAATGTTGTATGTCCAAAATGCGGAAAAGCAGTTAAAGTTGGATATAAAATGGAAAAAGATGAAAAAGTTCGTGTATGTAGAAAATGTGGAGCAAAATTAAAATAATAATAGAGAGGAGGACTATTTAAACTTATGGAAATTTTAAGAGAGCAATACGAAAAAGAAGTTATACCAGCAATGATGAAGAAATTTAACTATAAATCAGTTATGGAAGTTCCAAAGTTAGATAAAATAGTTATAAATATAGGTTTAGGTGATACAAAAGATAATCCTAAATCATTAGAAAATGCTATAAATGATCTTACAATTATAACTGGTCAAAAACCAATTATAACAAAAGCTAAGAAAGCTATAGCAGCCTTCAAAATAAGAGAAGGAATAAATATGGGATGTAAAGTTACATTAAGAAAAGGAAAAATGTATGATTTTGCATATAAACTATTCAATGTAGCACTTCCAAGAGTTAGAGACTTTAGAGGAGTTTCAAGCAATTCATTTGATGGTAGAGGAAACTATTCAATGGGTATTAAAGAACAATTAATATTCCCTGAAATAGAATATGATAAAATTGATAAAATCAGAGGAATGGATATAATCTTCGTTACAACAGCAAAAACTGACGAAGAAGCTAAAGAGCTTTTAACTCAATTAGGAATGCCTTTTAAGAATTAAAAATTAGTGAAAGGAGAATAAAATGGCTAAGAAATCTTTAAAAGTAAAACAACAAAAAGCTCAAAAATATAAGACAAGAGAATATAATAGATGTAAAATATGTGGAAGACCACATTCATATATCAGAAAATATGGAATTTGCCGTGTATGCTTTAGAGAATTAGCTCATAAAGGAGAAATCCCAGGAGTTAAAAAAGCAAGTTGGTAATATTTTGTCTATAGTTAAGATAAAAAGGAGGGAAAACAAATTGAATACAACAGATCCAATAGCAGATATGTTAACAAGAATAAGAAATGCTAACAGCTCAAAACATAAAACTGTTGATGTTCCAGCATCAAACATGAAAAGAGCTATAGCTGATATCCTATACAAAGAAGGATATATAGCAGCATTTGAAGAAATAGATGATTCTCGTCAAGGAATTATAAGAATAACTTTAAAATATGATGAAAAAGGTAAAAGAGTTATTGACGGAATAAAAAGAATAAGTAAACCAGGATTAAGAGTATATGCATCAAAAGATGAATTACCTAAAGTATTAAATGGTTTAGGTATAGCTCTTATATCTACTTCAAAAGGAATAAAAACAGACAAAGAAGCAAGACAAGAAGGTTTAGGTGGAGAAGTACTTGCTTACGTATGGTAATAATTAAATGAAGGAGGGAAAACCAAAATGTCAAGAATAGGAAATAAACCTATTAATGTACCAGATGGTGTAGAAGTTAAAATAGATGGACATCACATTACTGTTAAAGGACCAAAAGGAACATTAGAAAGAGATGTACATAAAAATATTACACTTTCTTTAAATGATAATGTTTTAACAGTAACAAGAATAAATGACGAACCAGCTAACAGAGGATTACATGGTTTAACAAGAACTTTAATAAGCAACATGATTGAAGGTGTTCTTCATGAATATAAAAGAGAACTAGAAATCAATGGTGTTGGTTATAGAGCTCAAAAGAAAGGAAATAAATTAGTAATGAACTTAGGATACTCTCATCCAGTTGAGATGGATCCACCTGAAGGAATTACTTTTGATCTTCCAGATGCAAACCATATAATTGTTAGAGGAATTGATAAAGAATTAGTTGGTCAAACAGCAGCAGTTGTAAGAACAAAGAGACCACCTGAAGTATATAGAGGTAAAGGTATTAAATATGCTGAAGAGCATATAAGAAGAAAAGAAGGAAAAGCAGGTAAAAAATAAAATTAAAAATTAAAATTTTAATTAATAATAGTTGAATTAATTAAAATTAATAGATAAAATAATGTAAATCTAAAAATAAACTAAGAGCAAAATCTTTTAGTTAGAAAGGAGATTTAAAAATGATTACAAAAACAGATAGAAAAGCTGAGAGACAAAGAAGACATGTAAGAGTACGTAGAAAAATTTCTGGAACAGATAAATGCCCAAGATTATGTGTATTTAGAAGTAACAGCAATATTTATGTACAATTAATAGATGATGTTAAAGGAGTTACTCTAGCTCAAGCTTCAACACTTGATAAAGAAGTAAAAACAAAACATTCTAATGTAGAAGCTGCAAAAGAAGTTGGTAGTTTAATTGCAAAAAGAGCATCTGCTTTAAAAATAAAAGAAGTAGTTTTTGATAGAGGCGGATACATATATCATGGTGTTGTAAAAGCTTTAGCAGAAGCTGCAAGAGAAGGCGGACTAGATTTCTAATATGAATTTTAAGAAAATAGGAAGTTGTAGTTTTAAGTAAAGGAGGAAATTAAAGTGCAATCAGAAAATACATCTGAATTAAAAGAAAAAGTTGTAGCTATTAACAGAGTTGCAAAAGTTGTTAAAGGTGGTAGAACATTCAGATTTAGTGCAGTAGTAGTTGTTGGTGATGAAAACGGACACGTTGGAGTTGGTAATGGAAAAGCTTCAGAAGTTCCAGATGCAATCAGAAAAGCTATTGAAGACGCTAAAAAGAATTTAGTAGAAGTTCCAATTGTTGATACAACAATACCACATGAATATATAGGAAAATTTGGTAGTGCAAATGTTCTATTAAAACCAGCTGAAGAAGGTACTGGAATTATAGCAGGTGGTAGTGTTAGACCTGTTCTAGAACTTGCTGGATATAGAAATATAAGAACAAAAATATTAGGAACAAATAATCCAAGAAACGTTGTATATGCTACAATAGAAGGATTAAAAGCTATGCAAACAGTAGAACAAGTAGCTAAAAAAAGAGGAAAAAAAGTAGAAGACATATTATAATAATTAAAGAGGAGGTGTACAGACAAGATGAAATTAGACGAATTAAAACCAGCACAAAGAAATAAAGTTAGAACTAGAGTTGGACGTGGAATTGGTTCTGGACTTGGAAAAACATCAGGAAGAGGACATAAAGGACAAAAAGCAAGATCTGGTGGAGGAGTAAGAAGAGGTTTTGAAGGTGGTCAAACTCCTTTATACAGAAGATTACCAAAAAGAGGATTTACTAATATCCATGCTAAAAACTATACAGAAGTAACTTTAACAATGCTTAATAAAGCTACAACAGAAGAAGTTACAGCTGAAAGTTTAATAAATGATGGTATAATAAGTAAAGCTAATGACGGTATAGTAATACTTGCAACTGGAAACTTAGATAAAAAATTAACAGTTAAGGCTGTAAGATTTACTAAAGCTGCTAAAGAAAAAATAGAAGCTTTAGGAGGAAAGGCTGAGGTGATTTAGTTGTTTAAAACAATAAAAAATGCACTAAAAACACCAGACGTAAGAAAGAGATTATTATATACATTACTTTTAATAGTAATATTTAGATTAGGATGCTATATAACTGTTCCAGGTGTTGATACAATAACACTTAATGAGTATATGTCAAGTGCTTCAAATGGAATGGCTTCACTTATAGACTTAATATCAGGAGGAGCATTTTCTAGATTCTCAATATTTGCAATGTCTATAAGCCCATATATTACAGCATCAATTGTATTCCAATTATTAGCAATGGTTATTCCTTCTTTAGAAAGATTAACTAAAGAAGGAGGAGAAGAAGGCAGAAAGAAAATAAATAAATATACAAAAATTCTTACTGTTTTCTTAGCTTTAATTGAAGGTTTAGGAATCTATTTATCATATAGATCATCAGGAATATTTATAGGTGATGATTTTATGACAGGAGTCACAGTTGTTATATCTTTAATGGCAGGTACTGCTCTACTTATGTGGTTAGGTGATGAAATTACAAATAAAGGTATTGGAAATGGTATTTCAATAATTATATTTGTAGGTATCGTTGCAGGTCTTCCAGGAGCAATAACAACAATATGGAATCTAATAATGGGTTCAGGAGCTTTTTCAACAACAGGTCTTTTAATATCTTTAGCTATTATAATAGGAGCTATTATATTAGTTACAGCGGTTGTATTTGTACAACAAGCTGAAAGAAGAGTACCTGTACAATATTCAAAAAGAGTAGTTGGAAGAAAAATGGTAGGTGCACAAAATACTCATATTCCATTAAAACTTGTAATGGCTGGAGTTATGCCAATTATATTTGCATCATCATTCTTAACATTCCCAGCTATGATAATTCAAATGTTTGTACCAGATATAGCAAGTCAAACAGGATTCTGGGCAACAATATATAATTTTTCTATTGCTTCATCAACTTCAACTGTAGGACTTGGTTATACAATAACTAACGCAATAGTATATTTATTATTAATAGTAGGATTTACATTCTTCTATACATATGCTACTTTCAATCCAGCTGAAGTTTCAAGCAATATTAAGAAAAATGGTGGATTTATACCAGGTATAAGAGCTGGAAAACCAACAACAGATTATTTATCATCTATTATGAGTAAATTAACTTGGTTTGGAGGTCTATACCTAGCAATTATTGCAATTATTCCTATGATGGTAAGATTTATACCAAGTGTAGATTTAGCATTTGGTGGAACATCAATATTAATTGTTGTAGGTGTTGCACTAGAAACAATAAGACAATTAGAATCTTATTTAGTAATGAGACACTATAAAGGATTCTTAGAATAATAAATATTAGAATAGAATAAAGATAGAAATTAAAATAAAAAATTCTTTAATACACATAATCAGAGGATAAATTTATATATATTTATATAATCTATATAGTTTTTAGAGAAAATATAATTAGATAATATTTAAGTATAGTAATTAAATTTTCCTCTGATAAACTGTGTAAATAAAAAATATATAACAAAATTAAGTTAATGTGATTAGGAGTAGTGAGTGCGATGTACATAGTAATGCTAGGAGCTCCAGGGAGTGGAAAAGGAACAATAGGAAAAATTTTATCAACAGATTTAAACTTGGTTCATGTTTCTACTGGAGATATATTTAGAGAACAAATTAATAAAAATACAAACCTTGGAAAAAAAATACAAAAATATTTAGAAGAAGGAGCTTTAGTTCCTGATGATGTAGTTATTGAGACTGTTAAAGCAAGATTATTAGAAGAAGATGTTGAAAATGGAGCAATTTTAGATGGATTTCCTAGAACAGTTGCTCAAGCAGAAGCTTTAAGAGACTTTTTAAAGGAAAATAAACCAGGTGCAAAAAGAGTTGCGATAGAACTTGATGTACCAGATGATGAGATTATAAAAAGAGTCGTTAATAGATTAATATGTACAAATAAATCATGTGGAGCAATATATAATAAAGAAACGAAACCACCAAAAAAAGAGAATATTTGTGATGTGTGTGGAAGTTCTTTAAAAAGAAGAGATGATGATAACAAAGAAACAGTAACAAAGAGACTTGGAATATATCATCAAAACTCAAAAGATTTAATAGACTTTTATAGAAAAAATAATGCTCTATATTCAATATATCCACAAGATCTTGATATAGCAGTTAAAAATATAAAAGAATTTTTAGAAGAATATAAAAGGAAGTAATAAAAAGTGGTTACTATAAAATCAGATAAAGAAATTAAATTAATGAAAGAAGCTTGTAGGATTACAGGATTAGTATATAAAGAACTAGAAAAATATATTAAACCAGGTTTATCTACAATGGATCTTGATAGATTTGCTGATAAAATTATTAGAGAAAATGGAGGAATTCCTGCACAAAAAGGTTATCCTAGCGGAATAAAAGGTGTACCACCATTTCCTGCAACTTTATGCGTTTCTATAAATGATGAAGTAATTCACGGGATACCATCTGAGAAAAAAATAATACATGATGGAGATGTTGTGAGCATTGATCTAGTCGTATATAAAGATGGATTTAATGGAGATGCAGCAAGAACTTTTATAGTAGGAAAAGGATCTGATGAGGCTAAGAGATTAGTAGATGTAACTAAGAAAGCTTTTTTTGAAGGAATTAAATATGCAGTTAAAGGAAATAGAATAGGAGATATATCTCATGCTATAGGTGAATTTGTTGAAAGCAATGGCTTTAATGTAGTAAGAGAATTTCAAGGACATGGCATTGGAAGAGAGATGCATGAAGATCCAGGAATACCAAACTATGGAAAAGCTGGTAGAGGGATCAGATTAGAACCAGGAATGACATTAGCTGTAGAACCAATGGTTATAGCAGGAAATAGAGATATATATCAAGATTATGATGGATGGACAATTTTGACTGATGATGGAAGTTTATCAGCACATTATGAAAATACAATTTTAATTACAGAAAAAGAGCCGGAAATATTGACATTGATTTAATTTTGTTATATAATATTTAAGTATTTTATTATATAATAGTATAATTGACTAAAAAAAGAAAAAAATGGAGGGTAATATGTCAAAAGAAGATGTTATAGAAGTAGAAGGAACAGTTGTTGAAACACTACCTAATACTACATTTAAAGTAGAACTTGAAAATGGACATCAAATTCTAGCTCATATTTCAGGTAAACTTAGAATGAATTATATAAAAATTCTTCCAGGTGATAAAGTAAAAGTAGAATTATCACCATATGATTTAAATCGTGGAAGAATTACATGGAGAGCTAAATAAAAAATATATAACCCAATTTTATATACAAATAGATTTTAGAGTAAAGAGGTGTAAAAAATGAAAGTAAGACCATCAGTAAAGAAAATATGCGAAAAATGTAAAGTTATAAAAAGAAAAGGTGTAATTAGAGTTATTTGCGAAAACCCTAAACACAAACAAAGACAAGGATAGTAAAAACATAAAAAAGTTAATAACACAAATCTAGATTCGCGGCTATAACTGTTAAATATTATTTTAACAGTTATATATCAGGTTTGTGTCTAATATATTGTTTGAAAACATATTAAAGATTGATATATTTATTCCATATATCAATGCATTTCACCTTTAATAGAGTCCAAACACAAAAAATAAAAAATCAAATTAATTAATTATTTAAGAAAAAAAGAAAACAAAGTGGAGGTGCGAAATTAATTATGGCTCGTTTAGCAGGCGTTGATTTACCTAGAGAAAAAAGAGTTGAGATTGGATTAACATACATATATGGTATTGGTTTAACAAGCTCACAAAAAATATTAAAGGCAGCAGATGTAAATCCTGATACAAGAGTTAAAGATTTAACAGATGATCAAGTACAAGCTATAAGAAAAGCTATGGAAGGATATAAAGTAGAAGGAGATTTACGTAGAGAAGTTGCTTTAAATATTAAGAGATTAACAGAAATAGGATGCTATAGAGGATTAAGACATAGAAGAGGCTTACCTGTAAGAGGACAAAGAACAAAAACTAATGCTCGTACAAGAAAAGGTCCTAGAAAATTAGTAAGCAAGAGCAAAAAATAGAAAGTAGATAGCAAGGAGGAAGAATAGAAATGGCTAAGAATGTAACAAAAAAAGTAACTAGAAGAAGAGATAGAAAAAATATCGAAAAAGGTATGGCTCATATCCATTCTAGTTTTAATAACACAATAGTTACAATAAGCGATACTCAAGGTAACGTATTATCTTGGGCAAGTGCCGGAGAACTTGGTTTTAAAGGTTCTAGAAAAAGCACACCATTCGCAGCTGGAGAAGCAGCTGAAACAGCAGCTAAAGCAGCAATGGAACATGGACTAAAATCAGTTGAAGTTTATGTTAAAGGACCAGGTTCAGGACGTGAAGCAGCAATTAGGTCATTACAATCAGCAGGATTAGAAATCAGTAGTATAAAGGATGTAACTCCAATACCACACAATGGTTGTAGACCACCAAAAAGACGTAGAGTATAAAAATAAGATATAGGAAGGTGAAATTAAAAAATGGCAAGATATAAAGATGAACAATGCCGTATTTGCCGTAGAGAAGGACAAAAATTGTTTTTAAAAGGTTCAAGATGTTATACTGACAAATGTAGCATATCAAGAAGAAACTATGCACCAGGACAAAATGGTCAAAAGAAGAAAAAACTTTCTGAATATGGTACTCAATTAAGAGAAAAACAAAAAACTAAAGCTTACTATGGAGTAAGTGAAAAACAATTTAGAAAATACTTTGAAATGGCTTTAACAGAAAAAGGTATTACAGGTGAAGTATTACTTCAAATATTAGAAAGTAGATTAGATAATGTTGTATATAGACTAGGATATGGAAGTTCAAGAGCACAAGCTAGAATGCTTGTAACACATGGAGCTTTTGAAGTAAATGGGCATAAAGTAGATATACCATCATACTTAGTAAAAGCAGGAGATGTAATTGCAGTAAGAGAAATAAGAAAAGATAATGGAGCTATAAAAGCTAACGTAGAAGAAAACGCAGCAAGACCAGTTCCAGCATGGCTAGAGAAAGATGCAGAAAAATTAAGTGGTAAAGTTGTAAGATTAGCATCTAGAGAAGAAGTTGATTTACCAGTAGAAGAACACTTAATAGTAGAGCTTTACTCTAAATAATAGATTTTAGAGAAGTGAGATTTCTAAAAAATTAGGAGGTAAAAATGATTGAATTTGAAAGACCAAATATTACATGCTTAGAAATTGACGATGATAGTAACTATGCAAAATTTGTATGTGAACCATTGGAAAGAGGATATGGAATAACAATTGGAAATTCACTAAGAAGAATATTACTATCTTCACTTCCTGGAAGTGCTATTA
This sequence comes from uncultured Clostridia bacterium, assembly GCA_944392455.1. GTDB lineage: Bacteria > Bacillota > Clostridia > TANB77 > CAG-508 > CALXVA01. The sequence goes on along the minus strand of CALXWP010000002.1, from coordinate 105,769 downwards.
CAAGCGTAAAAATAGACGGAGTTCTACATGAATTTTCTACAATACCAAATGTAGTAGAAGATGTTCCAGAGATAATTATTAATTTAAAAAATGTAAGACTAAAGCTTGATCAAAATGAAGAAAAAACATTAAGAATTGATGTTAAAGAACCAGGTGAAGTTAAAGCAGGAGACATAATTACAGATGGAACAGTAGAAATATTAAATCCAGATTTACATATAGCAACAGTTTCAGAAGGTGGAACACTAAAGATGGAACTAACAGCAGATATGGGTAGAGGATATAATAATGCTGAAAAAAATAAAAAACCAGATCAAGCAATTGGAGTACTTCCAATAGATTCTATCTATACACCAGTTAAAAAAGTTAATTACTCTGTAGAGAATACTAGAGTTGGTCAAAGAGTTGACTATGACAAATTAACAATTGAAGTATGGACAGATGGAAGTTTAAAACCATATGAGGCTTTAAGTCTTGCAGCAAAAGTTATGACTGGACATTTAGAATTATTTATAGACTTATCAGAAACAGCTAAAAACACTCAAGTAATGGTTGAAAAAGAAGAAAACAAGAAAGAGAGAGTTCTTGAAATGTCAATTGAAGATTTAGAATTATCTGTTAGATCATTCAATTGTTTAAAAAGAGCAGGAATTTCTACTGTTGAAGATTTAACAAATAAATCAGAAGCAGATATGATGAAAGTTAGAAATTTAGGTAAAAAATCATTAGATGAGGTTACAAATAAGCTACATGCTTTAGGTCTAAATTTTAGAAAAGAAGAAGAATAAAGAAGAATAGAAAGCTAAAGTAAGAGGAGGGAATACAAAGTGGCAACTAATAGAAAATTAGGTAAAACAACAGATATTAGATTAGCTATGCTTAAATCACAAGTTACTGATTTAATATTACATGGTAAAATAGAAACAACTGAAGCAAGAGCCAAAGAAGTAAAAGCTATAGCTGACAGTTTAATTTCCTTAGCAGTAAAAGAAAAAGATAATTTTGAAACAGTTGAAGTTAAAGTTAGTAAAGCAAAACTTGATAGCAAGGGAAATAAAGTTACTGAACTAGTAAAAAGCAAGAATGGTAAAGAATATCTAAAAGTAGTTAAAGAAGAAACTACTGAAAAAAGACAAAAAGATATGCCATCAAGATTAAATGCTAGAAGAAAAATTATGAAAACTGTTAATAAAGTTAAAGATGCAGAAGGAAACAACATTGATTTAGTATCAAAGTTATTTAATGAAATAGCTCCTAAATATGAAGGAAGAGTTGGAGGATATACACGTATACTTAAACTTGGTAATCGTAGAGGAGACGCAGCAGAAGTTGTTATATTACAATTAGTTTAATAATTAATATAATTTGTTAAATATAAAAAATAAAAAGTCGTTATAATTTTATAATTATGACGTCTTTTTTATGCAATTGGGGACAGTCCCCAATTGCACAGTCCTCAATTGCAGATAACAAAAAAGAAAAATAAATCATATAATACTATAAATATTATATAAATGAGGAGGCATAATATGTTAGACTTTATATTAAATGGAATATTTTGGGTATTGGCTTTATATGGTTTATTTGAGATTATAAAAAACATTATATATATTTTTACATATACTAAATTTAAATCAGATGGAATCTATGTTATAGTTGCTGCAAAAAATCAAGAAAATACAATAGAAGGTTTTTTAAGAACATTTCTATTTAGAATGATGTATGGAAAAGAAGAGGAAATAAAAGACATAATTGTTGTTGATCTAGATTCAACAGATGAAACAATGAAAATATTGTCTAAATTAAGTAAAGATTATAAATCTATAAAATTCATTAATTGGAAAGATTGTAAAGAAGTTATTGATAGTATAAAGGAATCAAATTGATAAAAATTATATAAACATCAAATAAATATTATTTTTACAGTATTTAATAGCTTTTTTGATCTTTTAAATTATGTTGTAAAACAGATACTGTTGTGATATAATCACAAAGTATATAAAAAGTGATCAATAAATTCTATAGAGGTATGAAATTGGAATTACAAGGAGAAGTTATAGAAATTATATATAAAAACGAATTAAATAGTTATGTTATAGCTGTTATAAATACAGAAAATGACGAAGAAATAACAATTGTAGGGTATCTACCATTTATTAATATTGGAGATACTCTTAAACTTATGGGAAGATTTGTGGAACATCAAGAATATGGAAGGCAATTTAAAGTAGATACTTTTGAAAAAATGATGCCTAAAACTGCAAAAACGCTTGAAAGATATTTAGCAAATTGTGGTATAAAAGGAATTGGACCTGCTACTGCTAAAAAAATTGTTGATACTTTTGGAGAAGAAACTATTGATATTTTTAAATTTGAACCAGAAAAACTTGCGAATATAAAAGGAATCACAGAAGATAAAGCAACTGAAATTGCAAATACATTTATAGAGCAGTGGGAAATGTGGCAACTTGTTGGATTTTTAGATAAGTTTGGAATAGGACCACAAAGCGCAGAAAAGATATATAAGGAACTAGGTGTTAATGCAATAGATAAAATTGAAGAAAATCCATATATATTAGTTGATCTAGCAGGAAAAGTAAATTTTAATCAAATAGATAAAATAGCTTTAGAACTTGGTGTAGAATATAATAATGAAAAAAGAATTAGAAGTGGTATCAAACATTCATTAACATTGATGACTTATAATGGGCACTGTTGTACTATATACGAAAATTTAATAGATTTTGTTAAACAGCTTTTAAATGTAAGCGAAAATGATATAGAAGATGCACTTATAAATATGAAAGCAAAAGAAGAAATTGTTTTGGAGGAAAGAGACGAGCATGAATGGGTATATTTACAAACATATTATAATGCAGAAAAGAATGTAGCAAAGACATTAATAGAATTAGACAATTACAGAAATATAAAGAAGATAGATAAATTTGATAAAGAATTAAAAGCTTTTGAAAAAATATCTAATATTGAACTTTCTGAGAAACAAAAAGAAGCCATAGAGGCAATAAATGATAATAATGTTTGTGTTATAACTGGTGGACCTGGAACTGGTAAAACAACAATTATTAAAACAATAATAGAAATATTTAAGAAAAACGGAATGAAACCAGTACTATGTGCTCCTACAGGAAGAGCAGCAAAAAAAATGACAGAAGCAACTGAAGAAGAGGCAAAGACATTACATAGATTATTAGAAATAGGAAAGATTTCTGATGAAAATCAAAGTATGATTACAGATATATCGGTTGCACCAATAGATGGAGATATAGTAATAGTAGATGAAACTTCAATGGTTGACTTGTTTTTGATGAATTATTTGTGTAAAGCATTATATAAAGGGACTAAACTTGTATTAGTTGGTGATATTGATCAACTTCCATCTGTAGGACCAGGAAATGTTTTAAAAGATATTATTGAATCAGGACAAATTACAACAATCACATTAAACAAAATTTTTAGACAAGCTGCTAAAAGTAAAATAATAGTTAACTCACATAGAGTAAATGAAGGTTTAAGTTTTATAACTAAAGAAGAAATACAAGAATTAGGAAATGAAGAACTATTAGATGATTTTTTCTTTGTTGATGAAAAAAATAAAGAAAAAATATTATATAATATTTTGACATTAAGTAGTGATAGATTAAAAAATTATGGTGATTATGATTTTCTAAAGAATATTCAGGTGATTACACCTACCAAAAAAGGCGATCTTGGAACAAAAGAGCTAAATAAAATATTACAACAAACAGTTAATCCGTCATCAGAAACGAAAAAAGAAAGAAAATATGGAGAAGGCATTTTTCGTGAAGGTGATAGGATAATGCAAATAAAAAACAATTATGATATATATTGGGAAAAAAGAGAAAAAACTTTTGAAAGTGGAAGTGGAGTGTTCAATGGAGAATTTGGCACAATATCTTCAATAGATGATTTTGATAAACAAGTGAAAATAAAGTTTGATGATGATAAAGAAGTATGGTATGGATTTAGTGAATTAGAACAAATAGAACATGCATATGCGATTACAGTTCATAAAGCTCAGCGGTAGTGAGTTTGATGTGGTTATTATACCAATATCACAGACAGCACCAATGTTACTTACAAGAAATTTGTTATATACAGGAATGACAAGAGCAAAGAAATTATTAATTATTATTGGAAATAAAAATATCGTAGATTTTATGATAAATAACGCAGACAATAAGAAAAGAAATACAGGACTTTGCTTTAAAATGATTGAATATAATACAAAATAATATAAAATATAATGTAAAAATAAATATTCGGGGGTTTTTAGGAGGTTATGATGAATCTTTTGGAAAAAATTCCCGAATATATTTTTTTACCTAGTTGTGGTGTATGTAAAAAATTAGGAGAGGGATATTTGTGTAATAAATGTGGAAAAGATATTGAAAAATATAAGATTGAATTAATTGAAAGTGAAAAAATAAATGGGATTCAGGTTGAAAAAATATATCTATTTAAATATTTGGGAATAATAAGAAGAAAAATAATAGAATATAAATTTAATGATAAACCATATTTATATAAAATGTTTTGTAAAACAATTATAGAAAATAAAAAAACTTGTGAATTTATAAAATCTTATGATATAATAATTCCAGTTCCAATTTATAAAAAAAGAAAAAAATCTAGAGGATATAATCAAAGTGAGCTTATTTCAAGAGAAATAGCTAAAAAATTAAATTTACAAATGTTTAATAATGTTTTAATTAAAATTAGTAATAATGAAATGCAGAGTAAGTTAAATAGAAAACAGAGATTAAAGAATGTTAAAAATGTATATAAAATCATAAATAAAGAAAAAATAACTAATAAAGATGTTATTATTTTTGATGATATATATACAACAGGAAGTACTATAAATGAATGTATTTCAATATTAAAAAAGGCAAATGTAAATAAAATAGGGGTTCTAATACTTGCAAAAGATTAATAAAGAAGGAGAATAATATGGAAGATTTAGTAGAAAGTATATTAGATTATATAAGATCAGATTATACAGATTATGCTATAATGATTAATGGAGAATGGGGAAGCGGAAAAACTTATTTTTGGAATAATAAAATTAAGCCTAAAATAGAGTCAATGCAATTAAATGGAAAAAGATATACAGCCATTTATATGTCTTTATATGGAATATCTAATTTAGAGGAAATTAGTAAAAAGATATTTATAGAAACTACACAATTAATGGATAAAAACTTAAAAAAATATATGGGAGCAAGTGGTGTAAGAAACATTCCGGAGTATGCTAAAACTGGTTTGGATATGGCAAACTTTTTTGGTGTAACGCAAAATGGAGATAGAATTGATTATGCTGAATTCTTTTCTACTGATGATAAAGTTTTATGTTTTGACGATTTAGAGAGAGCAAATGTTGATGTTATTGATATATTAGGTTATATAAATAACTTTGTTGAGCATGATCATATAAAAACAATAATCATATGTAATGAAAAAGAATTATCTACAAAACTAAAAAATAATAATCTAGAAATGAAAACGTTTATTGCAACATATCTATTAGATAAAGAAAATAAACTTAATGAAAAAACAGATAAACCTATGGTTGAAAGAATAAGAGATACAATTGAATATGTTTTCGATAAGGCTAATGATTATGAAAGAATAAAAGAAAAATTAATTGGTGAAACTTTTGAATATCAACCTGAATTTAACTATATCATAAATGGGCTTTTAATGAGATATGAAAATTGCCCAGATTTAATAAGATTTTTAAGAGAAAATACAAATCTTATAATTTCTACATTCAATAAAAGTGGTACAAGAAACTTAAGAATATTAAAACATTCTTTAACAAATTTTAAAAAGATATTTGATATGGTTAATAAATCATATCCTAATACAAATCATAGAGTTTTGCAAACAATGCTTATATTTACAATTGCAATATCTTTTGAAATAAAAGCAGGAAAAATTACAAAAGATAAATTTGTAAATATAAATGATAATGAAGAATATAAAGCAATACTTGTTTCATCAAGAGTTTTTATGGATAACAGACAATTCTATATTAAAGAATTTGATAATAACTATTATTATAATTTTAAAGCAGAATATAGATTCTTTAAATTTATAGAAGTATATGTAAGAACTCGTATATTTGATATGAAAGTATTTAAAAAAGATATGGAAGCAATTATTAATACAGTAGATACAGATAAACTTCCAGGATATAAAAGACTTCTTACTGAAGAATATTGGAAAATAGCAGATGATCAATTTGATGGTGTAATACAAGAAGTTTTAGATGATGTAAAAAATGGTAATATAGAACTTATTAATGTTGTAAAATTATTTGCATATTTTTCTCATTTTGTTAAGAAAGGTTTAATTAATTATGACATGAAAACTATAAAAAGTCTTTTCTTTAATGGAATGAATGTGTCTTCATTAACATCTAGTTATTGTCCAAATGTAGAAGAAGAGCTTTCTAGTTTAGCCATAGAAGAAGAAAAATCACAAGATATGGATGAGATCTTACAATATTTTAATAGTATAAATGAACAATTAAGAGAAAAAATGCTAAAAGAGAAAGCAGAAGAAATATTTAAGTATATTCCAATGAGAATGGAACAATTTTATGATAAATTTGATAAAGAATGTATGGAAATACCAATATTTAAATATTATGATGTATTTCAAATGTTCCAAAGAATATCATGTGCTAGTAATGAGGATATTGTAACAATAAAAGAAAAACTATTAGATAGAGCAAAAAGAAATGGAAAAAATCTTCAAGATGAATTACCAAATCTTGAAAAATTAAAACAAGTTATGGATGATTATATTAATGGAAAACAGCCTACAATCAAATTGGTTATATTACAAGATTTTGCTGATGAACTTGGTAATATAATAGAAGTATATAAAAAAGTAGGTAAAGAAGAAAATGAAGAAATAGAAGAGGGTAAATAAAAAGAAATATATTTTATAAAAGAACTATAAATTTTTTTGAATTTTATAGTTCTTTTATATTATTAAGTAAATAAAATTAATATCTAGATAATATAAATTTTTTGGAGACTTTAAAAATATGTATAAAATTTTCCTCTTTTGAAATAATAAGAATAGACATAAAATTAAAAGGAGGAAAAATATGAAAGCAACAGGAGTTGTAAGAAGAATAGATGATTTGGGAAGAGTCGTTATACCTAAAGAGATTAGAAAAACTTTAAGAATAAAAGAAGGAGATCCTTTAGAAATATTTACAGATAAAGAAGGAGAAGTTATATTGAAAAAATATTCTCCAATAGGTGAACTTTCTGAATTTGCTACAGAATATGCAGAAACTCTTGCAAAAACTACTGGACATATTGCATGTATAACAGATAGAGATACAGTAATTGCCGTATCTGGTGGTTCTAAGAAAGAATTTTTAGAGCAAAGCATAAGTAGTGAATTAGAAAGAATTATGGAAGACAAAGAAAAATATACTAGTAAAGAGAATAATGATATATCAGTACCAATTACAAAAAATGATAATAAAGAAAGAAGATTTAATTCACAAGTAGTATATCCAATAATATCAGATGGAGATACAATAGGAACAGTAATATTACTTGCAAAAGATAAAGAAACAAAAATGTCAGAGGTTGAACAAAAAGTTGTACAATCTGCAGCTAGCTTTTTAGGTAGTCAAATGGAAATATAAAAAATAATGTAATGATGAACATAATAATCAATAAAAAAATAATGAAATTAAAATACGATAGAATAATTCTATCGTATTTTTTCCATAATTATTCTATATTTATCGATAAAGACTTGAATTATTTGATGAATTGATATAAAATGGTAGTGTTTAGGAAATCTAAATAAAATGATGCTATAAAGCATTATAGATAGGAGGAATTTATATGTCAATTAAAATTGGAATTAATGGATTTGGAAGAATAGGAAAACTTGCATTCCAAGCAGCATTAAGCAAAGAAGGAGTTGAAATAGTAGCAATAAATGATCCATTTATCGCAGCTGATTACATGGCTTACATGGTTAAGTATGATACAGTTCATGGTAGATTTAATGGAACTATATCAGCAGAAGAAGGAAAGCTAGTAGTAAATGGAAAAAAAATAAAAGTATATAATGAAATGGATCCAAAGAATATTCCATGGGGAGCAGACGTAGTTGACTATGTATTAGAATGTTCAGGAGTATTCACAACAATGGATAAAGCTAAAGCTCACTTAGAAGCAGGAGCTAAAAAAGTTATAATATCTGCACCATCAAAAGATGCACCTATGTTTGTTATGGGAGTTAATAATGACACATATACACCAGATATGGATATAATATCTAATGCATCTTGCACAACAAACTGTCTAGCACCACTTGCTAAAGTTATAAATGATAACTTTGGAATTAAAGATGGTTTAATGACAACAGTTCATTCTACAACTGCAACACAAAAAACAGTTGATGGAGCTTCTAAGAAAGATTGGAGAGGTGGTAGAGCAGCTTCAAGCAATATAATACCATCATCAACAGGAGCTGCAAAAGCAGTTGGAAAAGTTATTCCAGAATTAAATGGAAAATTAACAGGTATGTCTTTTAGAGTACCTACAGTTGATGTTTCAGTAGTTGATTTAACAGTTAACTTAGCTAAACCTGCAACATATGAAGAGATATGTGCAGCAGTAAAAAAAGCATGTGAGAACGAAATGAAAGGTATAATGGAATATACAGATGAACCAGTTGTATCTTCAGACTTTTTAAGTGATCCTCATACATCAATATTCGATGCAGCAGCAGGTATCGCTTTAACAGATACATTTGTTAAATTAGTAGCTTGGTATGATAACGAATGGGGTTATTCAAATAAATTAGTTGATTTAGCTATGTATATTGCTAATAAATAATATTTTTTAAAATTTATTTAGGAGAATGTATATGGAAAGAGAAGTAAAAATACATGGGATATATAAACATTTTAAAGGAGATTACTACTTAATAGAAGATGTTGCAAAACATAGTGAAACAAAAGAAAAATATGTTGTATATAGACGTCTATATGGAGATGGTGGTTTATGGATTAGACCAATGGATATGTTTTTGTCAGAAGTTGACCATGAAAAATACCCAAATGTAAATCAAAAATATAGATTTGAATTACAAGAAATAGAAAGTGTAGCAGGTAATTTTAAAGCATAGTATTTAAAGCCAAATATAAATTTTATTAAGAAAGGATGGAGGCTTAATGAACAAAAAGACAGTTCGTGATATTGATGTTAAAGGTAAGAAAGTTTTAGTAAGGTGTGATTTTAATGTCCCATTAGATGAAAATGGAAGAATCACAGATGATACTAGAATCACAGCTGCTTTACCAACAATACAATATTTAAAAGATCATGGTGCAAAAGTTGTATTATGTTCTCATTTAGGAAGGCCAAAAGGACAAGTTAATGAAAAATATTCATTAAGACCTGTTGCAGATGAATTAACAGAATTATTATCAACAGATGTTAAATTCGCAAATGATGTAACAGGAGAAAGTGCAAAAAGTGTTACTGATGGATTAAATGATGGAGATGTAGCTCTTCTTGAAAATGTAAGATTTGATCCAAGAGAAGAAAAAAATGACGATACATTATCAATGGAACTTGCATCACTTTCAGATGGTATATATGTAAATGATGCATTTGGTACAGCTCATAGAGCACATAGCTCTACAGAAGGTGTTTCTCATCATGTTGATGAAGCTGTAGCAGGATTCTTGATGGAGAAAGAAATTACATTTTTAAATGGAACACTTGAAAATCCTGAAAAGCCATTTGTTGCAATATTAGGTGGAGCAAAAGTATCTGATAAAATAGGAGTTATAAATAACCTATTAGATAAAGTTGATGAAATTTTAATAGGTGGAGGAATGGCATATACATTCTTAAAAGCAAAAGGAGCTTCAATAGGAGATTCTTTATGTGAAGAAGATAAAATTGAAGAAGCAAAAGATATTTTAGAAAGAGCTAAAGAAGCTGGAGTTAAAATTGTATTACCAGAAGATACTCGTGTAACTACTGAATTTTCAAATGATACTCCAGATAAAATAGTTGATTCAACTAAAATACCTGATGGATATCAAGGATTAGATATAGGACCAAGAACATTTATGAAATTTGCAGATGAATTACATGGTGCAAAAACTATTTTATGGAACGGACCTCTTGGAGTTTGTGAATTTGATAAATATAGTATTGGTACAGAAAAAGTTGCTGAAGCAATTGCAGCAGAAACAGATGCTGTTTCTATAGTTGGTGGAGGAGACTCTGTTGCAGCTATAAAGAAATTAGGATTACAAGATAAATTTACACATATTTCAACAGGTGGTGGAGCATCTTTAGAATTATTAGAGGGTAAACAATTACCAGGATTAGTTTGTCTAACTGATAAAGATGAAAAAACAATGGATAATGGGAGCAAAAAAGAAGCTTCTAGAGTAAATCCTAATAAAGATGGAATGGAAAAATAATATATAAAAGTAATGGATTTCTAGGAAAGAAATATAGAAAAAATAATATATTTCTTTCCTAGAAAATACTCTGTAATATGTTATTTTATCATTGGAAAAAGGAGAAAAAGAATATGAGAAGAAAAGTTATTGCAGGTAATTGGAAAATGAATATGCTTCCAAATGAAGCTATAAAATTTATAGATGAATTAACACCACTTGTTAAGAACACAGAAAATGAGGTTATTTTATGTGTTCCATATACAGATTTATTTTACAGTTTATTAGTTGCTCAAAATACAAACATAAAAATAGGTGCTCAGAACATGCATTTTGAAGAATCAGGAGCATACACTGGTGAAGTATCTGGTAAAATGCTTAAATCTATAGGAGTTCAATATGTAATAATTGGCCATTCAGAAAGAAGACAATATTTTGCAGAAACAGATGAAACTGTAAACAAAAAAATAAAAACTGCTTTTAAATATGAATTAAAGCCAATTGTTTGTGTAGGAGAGAGTTTAGAACAAAGAGAAGCAGGAAAAGCAAATGAAATAGTAACAGATCAAATAGAAAAAGCTTTAGAAGGATTAACAGATGATCAAGTTATAAATACAATTGTTGCTTATGAGCCAATTTGGGCAATTGGAACAGGAAAAACAGCAACGGCAGAAGATGCTAATGAAATGACAAAAACAATAAGAAATAAAATAGCAAATATATATGGACAAAACGTAGCAGAAAAGGTTATAATACAATATGGCGGAAGTGTAAAATCTTCAAATGCCAAAGAACTATTTTCAATGTCTGATATAGACGGAGGATTAGTAGGAGGAGCAAGTTTAAAATCAGATGAATTTGCTAAAATTGTAAATTTTAATAATTAGCAATTTATAAATTTGTAATAGAAATGGAGAAGATTAAGAATATGGACAAAAAAGTTACAATGCTAATGATATTGGATGGATTTGGAATAAATGAAAATGAAAAAGGAAATGCAGTAAAACTAGCAAACACACCAAATATTGACAAACTTATGAAAACATGTCCGACAACTAAAATGTATACTAGTGGATTAAATGTTGGATTACCAGATGGACAAATGGGAAATTCAGAAGTTGGTCATACTAATATAGGAGCTGGAAGGATCGTTTATCAAGAATTAACAAGAATTACAAAATCAATTGAGGATGGAGATTTCTTTAGTAATTCAGAATTAGTAGAAGCAATTGAAAATTGCAAAAAGAATAATTCTAAATTACATATATTAGGATTATTATCTGATGGTGGAGTACATAGCCATATCCGTCATTTATTTGCAATATTAGAACTTGCAAAAAGAAAAGATTTTGAAAATGTTTATGTACATTGTTTTATGGATGGTAGAGATACACCACCTACTTCTGGTGAAAGTTATATAATGAAACTTGAAGAAAAGATGAAGGAAAAAGGTGTTGGAAAAATTGCAACTATCTCAGGAAGATTCTATAGCATGGACAGAGATAAGAGATGGAATAGAGTTCAAAAAGCTTATGATGCTATTGTTAAAGGAGAAGGAATAAAAGCTACTTCAGCAGTAGCAGCTATTGAAAGTTCATATCAAAAAGAAGTATTTGACGAATTTGTCGAACCAACAATTATTTGTCAAAATAATGAACCTATAGCGAAAATAGAAGAGAATGATTCTGTTGTATTCTTTAACTTTAGACCAGATAGAGCAAGAGAACTTACTAGAGCTATAGTTGATAAAGAATTTAAAGAATTTGAAACTAAAAAAATGAATTTAGATTATGTATGCTTTACTCAATATGATGAAACAATGCCAAATGTAAAAATTGCATTTAAACCAGAAACATTAAAAAATACATTTGGAGAATATATAAGTAATCATGGATTAACACAATTAAGGATTGCTGAAACAGAAAAATATGCTCATGTTACATTTTTCTTTAATGGTGGCGAAGAAAAACAATATCCTGGAGAAGATAGAATATTAGTTCCATCACCAAAAGTAGAAACATATGATTTAAAACCAGAAATGAGCGCCTTAGAAGTAACTGATAAAGTTTTAGAGGCTATTAATTCAAGAAAATATGATTGTATAATATTAAATTATGCTAATCCAGATATGGTAGGACATACAGGAAATCTAGATGCAGCAATCAAAGCAATAGAAACTATTGACTCATGTGTTGGAAGAGTGGTTGAAGCAATAAGAAATAATGAAGGTGTAATGCTAATTACAGCTGACCATGGAAATGCAGAGCAAATGATAGATTATAAAACAGGTGAACCACATACAGCACATACAACAAATCCTGTACCATTAATATTAGTAGGTAAAGATGATGCAAAATTAAGAGAAGGTAAACTTGCTGATTTAGCACCAACTATGCTTGCTATAATGGGATTAGAAAAACCAGAAGAAATGACAGGTGAAAGTATTATAATAGGATAAGAACTATTAACTGGAGGAATATATGATAGAAAATTCAGAGATAAGAAAAGTTTACTCTGAATTACAGAAACAGTTATTTTATCTTATACCAGAGAAATGGGATAGGATATATCTATATGCTTCTGTAGAAGAGAAAATGGAAGGTTTAGAAACAGGAGAATTATTCTTTTATTATTTTCCTAAGGGAATATTGAAAAAAAATCCTGTAAATGTTTATGAAATACCAAATAAATTTAGTTTAAATGAAGAAGAGTATATAAAATTAGTTGAAAAATTATATAAGGAAATAAAAAATATTAGAGATATTTTCAAAAAATATAAACATAGATTATGGACTAGTTTAACTATTAGAATAGAAGGGTTAAAATTTGAAATAGAATATAATTATGAAGATTTAATTTCTTCTAAATATTCTAATATAGACAGACATATTATTTGGAAATATCTAAACCTAAAATTACCATTAGAATATTTTACAAGAAGTGAAAAAAAACTAATTAATGATTATATAAATCAAAATATATATTTTAAACCAGATATAGAAACATATAATGAATCTATTTATAAAAATCCAGTAAAGAAAATTGTTGATTATAATAAAGAAAAAAAAGAAGTAAAGTATGTTCAAGAAACTGAATTTCAAAAAATGGAAAGACAAGCAAAAGAAAAATTTGAAGAACAAAAATATACCTATAAAATTAAAGGTAAAAAAAGAGTAAGAAAACTGCATGAAGAAGAGAAAGAAAAAGATAAAAAGCCAAAAACATATATAGATCAGATTGAAGAGCAAAGAAATGCAGTAAAAAGTCAAATTTTAAAACATTTATAATATATTTAAAAATATTAAACTTTTGGTTTAATAATAATATAAATAATATATAAAAAGAAAGGAAGTTTACAAAATGAAAGATTATTTAGGAATTGAAAGTGTAAAAGCATTAGAAGTATTAGACTCAAGAGGAAACCCAACAGTTCAAGTAGAAGTTGTTACAGAAGGAGGTTTTTCTGGTGTAGCTATGGTTCCATCAGGAGCATCAACAGGAAGTTTTGAAGCAGTTGAATTACGTGATGGAGATAAAGATAGATATTTAGGAAAAGGTGTACAAAAAGCAGTTGATAATGTTAATAATATCATAGCTGATAAACTAGAAGGCGAAAATGTTTATGATCAAGTAAAAATTGATAAAATGTTAATTGATATAGATGGGACAGAAAATAAAGCAAAACTGGGAGCTAATGCTACACTTGGCGTTTCTTTAGCAGTATCAAAAGCAGCTGCAGCTTCTTTAGGAATGAGCCTATATAACTACATAGGAGGAGTAAATGCAAAAGAATTACCAGTTCCAATGATGAATATAATGAATGGTGGAAAACATGCTGATAGTGGATTAACAGTTCAAGAATTCATGATTATGCCAGTAGGAGCAAAAACATTCAAAGAATGTATGAGAATGGGTGTAGAAGTATACCATAACTTAAAGAAAGTATTAAAAGAAAAAGGATTATCAACAGGTGTTGGTGATGAAGGTGGATTTGCACCAAATGTTTCTTCAGAAAAAGAAGCATTAGATTTAATAATGGAAGCAATTAAAAAAGCTGGATATGAACCTGGAAAAGATGTATGCTTAGCATTAGACTGTGCTTCAACAGAAATGTTTGATGAAGCTAAAAAAGTAGGAAAAGATGGATATTTATTCTGGAAAACAGGAGAATTCAAGACAAAAGAACAAATGGTAGACTTTGTTGTTGATTTAGCAAATAACTATCCAATTATCTCAATTGAAGACGGTTTAGCTGAGGAAGATTGGGAATCATGGAAATCATTAACAGAAAAAATAGGAGATAAAGTACAACTTGTTGGTGATGACTTATTTGTTACAAATATCAAGAGATTACAAAAAGGAATTGATATGGGAGTTGCAAATAGCATATTAATTAAATTAAATCAAATAGGAACATTAACAGAAACATTAGATGCTATTGAACTTGCTCATAAAAATGGATATACAGCTGTTGTATCACATAGAAGTGGTGAAACAGAAGATACTACTTTAGCAGATGTTGCAGTTGCTACAAATGCTGGTCAAATTAAAACTGGTGCACCATGTAGAACTGATAGAGTTGCTAAATACAATAGGTTATTAAATATTGAGGATGAATTGGGAAATGTAGCTATTTTCAGAGGAAGAAAAGCTATAAAATAATTGATTACTAGATATTTAATTTATGAATAATAAATAAAAAAGAAGAATTATTTAATATGATAGTATTTTATCTATCATATTAAATATCTTCTTAATATATTGGGGTATCGCCAAGCGGTAAGGCATCGGACTCTGACTCCGACATTCCTGTGTTCGAATCACAGTACCCCAGCCAAGAGTTTAAGACTTTCGATATATATTGAGGGTCTTAATTTTATTTAATAACATAATAAAAATTAAAAAAAATGACATAAATTATTGAAAAATAGTACTAGATATGAAATAATATAAAAAAATGATAAAAGCGGGAGGCTTTAAATGGAAAATTTAACAAGAGAAAATGCTGTAGAAGATAAATTCAGAGCAGGTGACTTAGACCAATGTATAGAATACTTAATAAAATGCAGACAAGAAGGAAAATCTGTATGGGTTGAATTTAATGATCATAAATTATATTCTTGTGATGCTACTGTTAACAATATATATATGCAAGTTTTAGGAAAGACAAAGGAAGAATATGAAAAAGATGAACAAGAATTTTTAGCAGGATTAAGAGCAGAAAAAGCCCAAGAAAGAGAAGAAATGCTTAAGAGTATACCAGAATGGTTAAATGCAGGACAAAAGCTTGTATATCCAGAAAAAGCAAAAGAATGGGAAAGAATGGTTGGGATTAGAGCAAATGACTTATATGGAGGAACTGATTTAGGTTATGCAATTACAGCAATGGAGATGCTTGATGGAGGAGCAACTTATGAGAATGTAGCAAGTTATGTTAGAGGATTGGCTACATCTGGAAACTCTATGTCAATGGTAGAAAGTATTATATTAAATTTTTCAAAAAGCGGACCACAATTTTATGAATATATAAAAGGCGGACATGAAAATATAGATGAAAATACTAGAGGTATGATAGATAAAATTCGTACTCAAAATAAAGAATATGAAATTAATGAAATTTTGTCTACTAAAGGTCCTGAGTGGGTAAAAAGAGCAGAGAAACTAATATATCCAGAAAGAATGAGTGAATGGGAAAGAATTATTAAACAAAGAGCTGGAGAAAAATTCAAAGGATTTGAACTAGACATGGCTTTAGGAGCAATGGAACTACTTGATAAAGGTGTAAGTTTTGATAAAGTTGAAAAATATATAGAAGATAAATCAACATCTGCAACTGGAGCTACAATGGCAGAAAATATTGTGTTAAATTTTTCAAAAAGTGGACCTGAATTTTTTGAAAGTATAAGACCGGAAGATGCAAGAGAGTTAGTTGCACAGTTAAAAGATATAAATGCTAAATTAGCTGAAAGACATAGTCAAGATCAAGAACATGAAACAGATGTGGAAGATAAAAAAATTGATCCAAGAGATGAGCTAGCATCACTTGCAGCAGAAAAAAGAAGTTTAGAAGAAGAATTAAAAGGAATAGAGGCAGAATTAAGTGCCCAAAAGAAACAAGAAGATAAAACCAAAGGTCAAGGAATAGGAGAAGAATAATATGGAAGAAAACAAATCTTTACAAGTTAGAAAAGAAGGAATTGTTACTAAATTTTTAAATTTTTTTAGAAATATATTTAAATCAAATAAAAATAAACTTGGATATACAGAGAAAGATATAATTCTTCAAAAAGAAAGAGTAACAAATATAATAACTCCTGTTGAAAAGAAAGAATTTAAAGATGGAATAAAAATAGAAGTAAAAACAGATGAAACTTTAATGTTACAAAAACAATTTGAAGATAATGAAAAATCAGCAGATGATATGACAGAAGAGCAAATTAATAGTTTAATCTTACTATATAAAGAACAGGTTGCAACTTTAAGAGAAAAGATAAATAATAAAAGATTAGAATTAGAAAAGACTATGAATAATATAAATAGCTATTCTGCAAATGTGTAATAATGCAAGCAAGGATACTAAGAAAATTAATAATTAAGGGAATTTTGTGTACGGAGGTTAAAAATGATTGTTGATAAAAACGGTAGAATGTTTGAAGATAGAAGAAAAAATAATTCTGATAGAAGAACAGTAGATATAGATACAACTGGAGGAAGAAGAATTGAAGATAGAAGAAAGGCAGATAATAAAATAAAAGAAAAGGCTGAAAAAGAAAATAAAAGAAAAAAGAAAAATAAGTAGAATATAGATATAAATATAAGAAATCAAAAAGTGGGTAATTAAATTATCCCACTTTTATTTTTTTATTAGCAACATCCGTTTCTGTTACCTCCACAGCAACAACAGATTAATATTAAAACAATTATTATCCAGATGCAGTCGTCTCCAAATCCGAAACCACATCCACAACCTCTGTTTTCTGGCATATCAATTCCCCCCTTTCAGAGTAAATAAAAGATTAATGTAAATTATTAGCAACCACAAGATGTATTGCATCCATTGCTACAGCAATTGTTGCCACCACAACAGAAAAGTAATAAGAATAAAATTATGAACCATAATAGTTCACTGTTGTTACAACAACTTCCCATTAAAAGACCTCCTTAACATATCTTTAAATATACTTTAAATTCTTTAGTATGGTATATATTATTCAAAATTAAAAAAAGGGTTACAATATGATTTCTAAATATAAAAAATATGAAATAAATTAAATACAACAAAAATGTTTGAAAAGATAAGTTATAGAATTGTAAAAAATATATAAAATTTCATAAAAAACTATACAAAATTGTAGTATTAATGATATAATTCTATGGAATAATCAAAAGAAATAGTATTCGGAGGAATAAAATGGGAAATATAGTTTTATTAGATGATTTAACAATAAATAAAATAGCTGCAGGGGAAGTTATAGAAAGACCTGCTTCAGTTGTAAAAGAGTTAGTTGAAAATTCTATAGATGCTGGAGCAAATCAAATAACAATAGAAACAAAAAATGGTGGAATATCATATATCCGAATAACAGATAATGGAAAAGGTTTTTTACCTGATGATATGGAAATTGCATTTGAAAGACATGCAACAAGTAAGATAAGAGAAGCATCTGACTTGGAAACAGTTACTTCAATGGGGTTTAGAGGTGAAGCTTTAGCAAGTATTGCAGCAATAAGCCATGTAGAATTAGTTTCAAAGACAGCTGATAATGAAATAGGAAAGAAAATAGAAGTAAAAGGTGGAAATATAATAAGTATGGAAGATGCTGGATGTCCTACTGGAAGTACAATAACTGTTACAGACTTATTCTATAATACACCTGTAAGATATAAATTCTTAAAAAAAGATTTTACAGAAGCGGGATATATAGAAGATGTTGTTACAAGAATAGCTTTAGTGCATCCTGAAATAGCTTTAAAACTTATAAATTCTGGAAAAGTTATTATTCAAACATCTGGAAATGGAGATATGAAGTCAGTAATATATAGTATATATGGAAAAGATGTTGCTGAAAATATTATTGATGTAGATTATGAATATGAAGATATAAAAATAAAAGGAGTAATAGGAAAACCAGTAATAGCACGTTCTAATAGATCAAACCAATTATTTTTTGTAAATAAAAGATATATAAAAGATAAAGTACTAACAAGTGCAGCAGAACAAGGATATAAAGGATTGTTAACAATAGGAAAATATGGTTTTTTAGTACTTGATATAGAAATGAACCCACAAAAGGTAGATGTAAATGTACATCCTGCCAAATTAGAAGTTAGATTTGAAGATGAGAATAAGATTTTTAAAGCAATTTATCATAGTATTAAAGATAGTTTATTAAAAGAAGATTTAATACCAGATAAAACTAAAATTGAACTAGAAAAAAATCAGATAAATAATAACTGGAAAATAAATAATCCAATAAATAATTTTAATAATTCAGCAGTAGATATAAAAAGTGAAGAAAATGTGGAAAAGACTGATCAAACACCACAAGATTCTAAAATAGATATTTTAGCTGAAATTAATAAATTCAATAGTAATACAAATAGCACAATACCAAATATTTCAGAAATTAAAAGAATAGAAAATAATGAACCAGTAAAAGTAGAGCAAGATTTATCTAGTAAAGTTAACATGGTTAATAATTTAGTAAATAGTCTAAAAAATGAGTTAAGTGAAAATAATTATAGTAATAACATTAATAGTAACATAGAAGAAAAAGAAGTAGAAGCAAATATAGAAAATAAAGAAGAATTATATAATATAAAGAAGACAGATAGTATAGAAAATGAAGCTAGTAAAGAAGATAAAACAGAGAGAAAATTTGGAGCTTTATTTAATATGTTTGGAGGTAAGAAAAAAGAAACAAAAATAGAAGAAAAAGTAAAAGATACAGAAAATGATTTAGAGGATGATATAGATGATACTAAAAACTTCATAGCCCAAATTTACAATAATAAAGCTAATAATAATGAAAATTTAAATAATGAAACAGATAATCAAGCTACAAAAGTTTTGGATTTATCAGAAATAAATAATAAATTAAGAGAATTAGATGATCTAAAAGTAGATCATAATGATCAAGATTTTGAAGAAATGTATGAAAAAACATTTGGTAAAAAGATAAAAGAAGAATCAAATATTGAAGAAGAAAATGTAAAATATAAAGTTAATGATCAAGATTTAAAAACAGTAGAAAATGTATCAATATTTGATCAATATTCGAAAAATAGTATACCAGATTATAAATATATAGGAATAGCTTTTTCTACATATATAATTATTGAAATGAAAGATGAATTATATATAATAGATCAACATGCTGCACATGAAAGAATAATGTATGAAAAAATAAAAGCTAATTATTATAGTGATGATAAAAAAGATTCTCAATTAATGCTTTTACCAGACATCATAAATTTAAGTCATAAAGATATGCAAATAGCTAAAGATAATATGGAGATATTTAGAAAAGCAGGTTTTGAATTAGAAGAATTTGGAGAAAATACGATTAAACTTACAGGTGTTCCAACAGTGTGCTTAGATTTAGATACAAAGGAATTATTTATTGAAACATTAGATGAAATTAATACTGTTGCAAGAACTGCAAAACAAGAAATAGAAGAAAAATTTATTGCAACAATAGCATGTAAAGCAGCTGTAAAAGCTAATATGGCTTTAACAAAAGAAGAAGTTGACAATCTTATGAGCCAATTATTAGTATTACCAAATCCATTTACATGCCCACATGGAAGACCTACAGCAATAAGAATGACAAGAAATGATATAGAAAGAAAATTTTCAAGAAGATAAAAGGAGAATAAAATTATGATGTTATTAATTTTATTATTTGTAGTAATACTAAATGTACTATGTATTTATCTTATGTATAGATTCTTAAAAAATACAAATAAAAAAGAAAAATTTATATTTATAGCTGCAGGAGTAGCTGTAATGTATATATTAACTTTATTTGCTCATTGGATCAGTACACATGGGCTAGAGGAAATTTATACATCTGGAACTGCAAAAGATCTAGTAATATTTTTATTTGTACCAATAAATGGATTAATAATTTTACCAGCTTTTGCAAATTCATATTATATCTATAAGCAAAATAAACTAAGCTCAAATACATTAATTAAAAGAATGTCAGTATTACTTATACCTCTTGTAATTGCTTTAGTATTAGAATGTATATTCTTAAAAAATGTACAAGTTGCAGTTACAGATAATATTGGTGAAAATAATGTGTCAACCTATAAGCAAATATTAGATCAAAATTCTGTAAATAATACTTTAAATAATACGGTTGAAGAAAATATTCTATCAAATGAAATGGTAAATGAAATATCGAATTCAATAGATGATGAAAAGATAAGTAATACAACAGATGAAGCAAATGAAATTATTGATAATGAACTAAATGAAAAAAGTGTAAATTCAAACAGAAATACAACAGAAGAGGATATTAATATAGTAGATGTAGAAGAATAATAGACTAAAAGAGGAGAGATACTTTATTTATGCAGAAACAAAAAGTAATTGTTATTTGTGGGCCTACAGCATCTGGAAAAACGGGATTATCAATTGAACTTGCAAAAAAAATAAACGGAGAGATTGTATCCTGTGATTCAATGCAAATATATAAAGATATGACTATTGGTACAGCTAAACCAGTAGAAGAAGAAATGCAAGGTATTAAGCATTATTTGATTGACTGTGTTTCTCCTGATATTAGATATAGTGTAGCAGACTATAAAAAAGATGCAATAAAAGCCATAAAAGAAATATTAAGAAATGGTAAAGTACCAATTGTTGTTGGCGGAACAGGTCTATATGTTGAATCTCTGGTTTATGGAATTGAGTATAATGAAATAAAAGTTGATTTGAAATACAGAGAAGAACTAGAACAAATTATTGAAAAAGAAGGATTAAATGCATTATATGAAGAAGCGAGAAAAATAGATCCTGATGCTATAAAAAAGGTAAGTGAAAATGATAAGAAAAGGATTTGCAGAATTCTAGAAATTTATCATTCTACAGGTAAAACCAAAACAGAATTAGAAATTGAATCTAGAAGGAATGGACCAGAATTTGAATATAAACTATTTGGAATAACAATGGATAGGGAAAAACTTTATGAAAGAATAAATAAGAGAGTAGATATTATGATTCAAAATGGGCTTATTCAAGAAGTAAAAACATTATTAGACAAATATAAAGAATTTCCAACTGCTATGCAAGGCTTAGGGTACAAGGAAGTCGTAGAATATTTGAATGGTAATTATACAGAAGAAGAAATGATTGAAAAAATAAAAATGGAAACAAGAAGATATGCAAAAAGACAATTAACTTGGTTTAGAAAGTATAAAAATATCATATGGATTGATGGTTTAGATGATATACAAAATAATATAAAAATTATTTTGGAGGAATATAGTGGAAAAAATAACAGAACAAGAGAAAAATGATAATCATGTGAAAAAACAGAATAAATTTATAAGTTTCTTAAAAAAGCATAAGAAGAAAATTGTTATGCTAGTTTTGTTATGCATAATTATTTATATAGGCTACATAGTAGTACAACTTGTAAGAAATCCAACAGATACTGTATATGTTGAAATGGGACAAATTCAGCAAGAAGAAAGTGCGGTTGGGTATATAATAAGAGATGAAACTGTTCTAAAAGGAGAAAACTATAAAAATGGAATAGAACAAATAAAGACAGAGGGAGAAAAGGTTGCAAAAGGAGAGAGAATATTTAGATATTATTCTAATGATGAAGATAATTTAGTAGAAAAAATACAAGAATTAGATGCTAAAATAGATGAAGCAATGTCAAATGAAGAAAACAGTATATTTTCATCTGATACTAAAGTATTAGAGCAACAAATTGATGATGAATTATATGAGTTATACGGAGAAAGTGATTTAACGAAAATAAAAGAAAATAAACAAGAAATAAATTCAAATATGACAAAAATAGCAAAAATCACAGGAGAGAAAAGCCCTGCAGGTTCATATTTAAAAAAATTAATTGATCAAAGAAGTGAATATGAAAATAAATTAAATTCAGGAGCAGAATATTTAACTGCAACAAGAAGCGGAATAGTATCATATAGAGTTGATGGATATGAAGATGTATTAACAACAGATGATTTTAGTAAGTATACAAAAGAATTTTTAAGCAATCTAAATTTAAAAACAGGACAAATAGTTCCTACTAGTAGTGAAAGCGGAAAAATAATAGATAATTATTGTGCATATATTGTAACTGTTTTAGGATCAGAATATGCAAAAAATATAGAAGTTGGAGACGATGTCAAAATAAGACTTCCAAGTGGAACAGAAATAGAAGCTACTATAGAATATAAAATGCAGGAAGATGATGAATATGTTATAACATTAAAAATAGAAAAAAATGTAGATGAATTGATTGAGTATAGAAAAATATCATTTAGTATAATTTGGTGGAGTGAAAGCGGAATGAAAATACCAAATTCAGCTATTTCATATGAAGATAAAAATGGAAATCAAGTAGCATATGTAACTAGAAAAAGAATAGAGTATCAAGATAAGATTTTAGTAAAAATATTAAAATCTAATGAAAAATATTCTGTGGTATCAAATTATACGACAGATGAATTATTAGAGCTAGGATATACTACAGAAGAAATAAGAAGTATGCTAAATATATCTATATATGACGAAATAGTAATAAATCAGTAAAAAATGTTACAAGAATATTACAATTATGTTAAAAATATATTACAAAACTATAAAAAGTATTGACAATATATAAAAAATGATAGATACTATATTACAAATGGAAACCAATGACGAATATTTTATAGGAGGTTAATAAGATGTCAGGAGCTATTATGGAAAAAGTATGGGGAATGCTAGGATTACCAGAGAAAGAAGAGGAAGAAACAGAAGAACTAGATTATGATAAAAATTTAGATATAGAGGACCAAGAAGAAGAGGAAGAAGAAGATAGAAGAATTTTTGGAAGAAAAAATAAAGTTGTAAATATGCCACAAACACAACAAGTGAAAATGGTTATTTGTCAACCAACTACATTTGAGCAATCAGAAAGTATTTGTAATTTATTAAAAGAAAAGAAATCTATTATTGTTAATCTAGAATATGTAAATAAAGATATTGCTAGAAGAATAGTAGATGTTGTTAGTGGTGCAGTTCATGCATTAGATGGAAATCTACAAAAAGTATCTAATTCAATATTTTTAGTAGCACCATATAACTATGACATAACTAATGAGATGGCAAGAGAAGAAATAAAAAATAAATTATCAGTTTCTTGGTTAAGAAATAATTCAAATAATTAAATATAGTCATGTAAGGAGTTTAGGAGGGACAAATATGTATACACCATTGGATATAGAAAATAAGAAATTTGCAAAACAGATGATGAACGGCTATAGTGTGGAGGAAGTAGACAATTTTTTAGATGAGTTAACTGTAGATTATGAGAAACTATATAAAGAATCAAATGAAAACAAAGGAAAAATATCAGAATTAGAAGCAAGTCTTGTAAAATATAAAAATCTAGAATCAACACTTCAAAATACTTTAGTAATGGCTCAAAGTACAGCAGATGAAATAAAAAAAGTTGCTAAGCAAGAAGCTGATCAAATAATAAGAGATGCTCAAGGAACAGCTAAGCAACAAGTTATGGAATTAGAACAACAAATTACTTTAAAAACAAAAGAATTAGAAGATTTACAAAAACAATTTGATGTATATAAAGCAAAAATGGAATCTTTGTTAATATCACAATTAGAATTATTAAAAGAAGTTAATAAAGATTAGATAAATGACTAAAGATAAAGCTAGGATATTCCTAGCTTTTATTGTTTCTATTTACTTTAGTATAAATGTAATATATAATAGTAAAATCAATATTACAAATTTATAACAGTATTACAGAATTGTTAAATCTATATTACAATTCTGTAAATAGTATTGACATATGGAAAATAACAGATAAAATATATAATATATCATGCAAGAGGTTTATATGAGAGTAATTAGTGGAATAGCAAGAGGAACTAAATTAAATTCTATTGATAGTTTGAGTACTAGACCCACATTAGATAGAGTAAAAGAATCGCTTTTTAATATAATTAATAATAAAATAGCTGATAGTATTGTTTTAGATTTATTCGCTGGAAGTGGAGCAATAGGCATAGAATGTATTAGTAGAGGTTCAAAAAAAGCATATTTTTGTGAAAACTCAAAAATGGCTGCTGAAATGGTAAAAAGTAATTTACAAAAAACTAGATTTATGGATAAATCTGAAATATACATACAAGATTATAAAAAATCATTACAAGATTTAAAAAATAAAGATTTAAAATTTGATATTATATTTATAGATCCACCATATAAGGAAGATATTGCAGTCAAAGCTGTAGAACAAATTATTTCACTAGATTTGCTAGCCGAACATGGAATAATAATTATAGAAACAGATGAAAAACAAAGAGAAGAAAAAGAGTTAGAAAAGTTAGATGTTGAAGTATATGATTTAAGAAAATACGGAAGAGTATATCTAATGTTCTTAAATCGAAAGGAGTAAGATTATGGAAATATTTACTTTATTAGAAACGCTGGAAGACATACTTGATAAAAGTAGAGGTGTGCCATTTTCAAATAAGTGTATAGTAGATAAAGATGAAATTTTAGATATAATAAAAGAAATTAGGTTAAAATTACCAGATGAATTAAAACAAGCAAAATGGGTTAAAGAAGAAAGACAAAGAATTTTAGTTGAAGCTCAAAATGAAGCAGATGAAATCATTAAAGAAGCTGAAAACAGAATTATTTCAATGATAGATGAACATGAAATTACTAAAAAAGCTTATGAAAAGAAAGTTGAAATAATAGAAACAGCTAATGAAATGTCAAGAGAAATAAAGAGTGGAACAGAAGAATATGCAGATGGTATTTTAGCTGGAATTGAAGTTGCATTAGAAGATGCTCTAAAAGTAATACAAAACAATAGAAAAGAATTAAAATAGTAAATAAAAGGGAAGCAGTATAATAAAAACTGCTTTTTTTTGGCATTTGGGGACAGGCTTGTTTTACAATTCTTTTATTAATGAGATAATTTGCAAGACAAGCCTGTCCAAAATTGCATCTCAAATTGAAAATATTACATTTATATTACATTTTACAAATAAATATTTGCTTTTTAAAACCCTTGTGATATAATACGAATGATAAATTTAACCCAAAATTAAAGGAGGAGACTTTATCTTGGCAAAGAGGGGAAGAAGAGCTAAAAACAGTAAAGTGGATAATAAAAATATAGCTGTAGTATTTTTATTTTTAATAAGTATATTACTTGCTATATTAATATATACAAAATCAGGATATATTGGAGAACATCTAAGCCCAATGCTTGGTGGAATAATGGGAGCTATAAAATATATTATTCCAATAGGTACATTTTTAATAGCTATATACATGACAACAGAGGATAAAGATTATCTTATTTCAAAACTTATTCAATATGGTATATTTCTATTATGTATTGCTACTATGCTAAGTGTTTTTCAGTTCTCAAATAATAATATAGATATAAGTTCTGATTTTTCTTCTGCAGTAGAAAAAGGTTATGAATTGGGAGAAATAAACAATGGCGGAGGAGCAATAGGTACAGCTGTTGCTTATGGACTTATTGGTTTACTTGGAGAAGTAGGAACAGTAATTTTATGTATAGGAATCGCTATAATACTACTAGTATTTATGTTTGGAATAAAGCCAGCTGAAATAATTGCAAATATGGTTGAAGAAAGAAGAGAAAATAAAGAAGATAGAAGAGCAGAAAGAAAAGAGGCAAGAGCTGCTAGAATAAAAGAAGTAGAGGAAGAAGAACATAAAGAGAGAAAAGAAACTAAAAGAGAACGTAGATTAAGAGAAAAAGAAGAACAAAGAAAAGAAGCAGAACAACTTGCAGAACAATTAACAATTAATTTAAATGATGATGAAACAGAGGATAAAGAAAAGAATAATAAATTAAAGAAATATGATCATTCTAATGATAATTTAATACCTTTCAATATAACTGGAAGATTAAAAGAAAAGGATAAACTGGAAGAAAAACAAAAGACAAATCCTGATGTTATAGAAGCAAATCTATTTAAGGCTGAACAGGAAACGAAAGAAGAAAAAGTAAAACAAGTTTTACAATTAGAACATACAATAACAGTTGAAGATGAACATTATGAATTTCCACCAGTACAACTGCTAGCAGAGGGTGAGAAAAAAGGCGTTAAAGGTGGTAAAAAAGCTGTTGCCGATACAGCCACTAGACTTCAAAAAACATTATATAGTTTTGGAGTGTCTGCAAAAGTAGAAAATGTATCTGTGGGACCTGCTATTACTAGATATGAATTAAAACCAGCAGAAGGTGTAAGAGTAAGTAAAATTGCAAACTTAGCAGATGATATAGCACTTAGCTTGGCTGCAGAAACTATTAGAATAGAAGCTCCTATACCAGGTAAACAAGCAGTAGGAATAGAAGTGCCAAATAAGGAAAATGAAATAGTACCATTAAGAGATATAATTGATTGTGATAAATTTAAAAATCATAAATCAAAGCTTGCTTTTGCTTTAGGAAAAGATGTAGCAGGAGAAGAAGTTGTAGCTGATATTGCAAAAATGCCCCATGTACTTATTGCCGGTAGCACGGGTTCAGGAAAATCTGTATGTATTAATACTTTAATTGCAAGTATTATATATAAAGCAAAACCAAGTGAAGTAAAGCTTGTAATGGTAGATCCAAAAGTTGTTGAACTTTCTGTGTATAATGGTATACCACATTTACTTATTCCTGTAGTTACAGACCCTAAAAAAGCTGCTGGAGCTTTAGCTTGGGCTGTTCAAGAAATGGTAAATAGATATAGTTTATTTGCAAGTAAAAATGTTAGAGATATAAAGGGCTACAACGCAGCTCTAGAGGAAGAAGGAGAAGGTCAAAAATTACCACAAATAATAATTATAATTGATGAATTATCAGATTTAATGATGGTTTCTCCAAAAGATGTAGAAGATTCTATATGTAGATTAGCACAAATGGCAAGAGCTGCTGGAATGCATTTGGTAATTGCAACACAAAGACCATCAGTTGATGTAATTACAGGTATTATTAAAGCTAACATACCATCAAGAATTGCTTTTTCTGTATCTTCACAAGTAGATTCAAGAACAATTCTTGATATGGCAGGAGCAGAAAAACTTTTAGGAAAGGGTGATATGTTATTTTATCCAGCGGGAGCACCAAAACCTACTAGAATTCAAGGAGCATTTATATCAGATAAAGAAGTTGAAAAAATTGTTGACTTTGTTAAAAATAATGGAGAGGCAAAATATAATGATGAAATAATTAAGCAAATTGAAAATGCAAATAGTACTGATAAAGAAATAGATGCACAAGAAAATGAGGATGACAATACAGATCCATTACTAATGGAAGCAATAGAAGTTGTTGTTGAAACAGGACAAGCTTCTACATCATTTATACAAAGAAGATTTAAAGTAGGTTATGCTAGAGCAGGAAGAATAATTGACCAAATGGAAGAAAGAGGTATTATTTCGGGATTTCAAGGTAGTAAACCAAGAGAAGTTTTAATGTCTAAAGAAAGATGGGAAGAACTTAAAATGAGTGGAAATACAGCCTCTGGTGAAGATGATGAATAAATAATTACTAAAGAGGATGAGTATGGAAAAAAACAAAATTTTAGCTAAACTTAATTTAAAAATAAAAGATTATAATAATAAGTTAGAAAAGATTTTGGAAAATAAGTTATTTTCTTTTGATGTAAAAAATTTATTACTTAGTATGTTGTATAAAATAGAAAATGGATACGAAGACTATAAAACAGCAAAAATTGAAGTACCTTCAAAAGATGAATTTATAGAAAATTTATTAAGAATTATAAAAGAAAAATGTTTAAAAATCTTTTTAGTAAAACCAGGAACAAGTGAAGCTGAAGAATTAGAAAAAGAACATAAAAAATATAAACTAGATAAAGAAAATGGTGAAATAATTTGTTTTCCAAATGAATTAACAATACTAACAGCTATTTTAGAGATAGATGAAACTATGGAAGAAATAAAGAATTTACCATATGACTATACTTCTATACCTTTTAATAATTTTATAAAAGAAGGTAGAATTGATTCAGCAAGAGAAGTTATAAGAGATTTTAATGGTTGGTCTTGGGATATCGATGTAAAAAGAATAAGAAACATATATAGTAATTTTGGATATCAATGTTTACTATTACTTAATGGAAAAAATAAAATTTTAAATATAAATTCAGAATTGTATGAAATTGCTTTAAAAGTTGCAATGAGAGAATATATTTTTCAAAAGAAAGATAATAAATATAATTCTAATATAAAAAAGATAAAAAAAGAAAAAGAAGAGAGATTGGAATTATTTAATAACAAGAAAGAATTTTTAAGTAATTTAACAGATGAAAAGAAAAAATGTACTAAAAGTATTGAAAAAATAGATAAGATACTAAATAATAATGATTTACTAAAAAAAGAATATTATGCTAGAAATGAAAAATTACCAAATAAAGAAAAAATATTTAGTGTTAGTTATTTAGTTAAAATATTAGAAAAGGAAAGACAAACTTATTTAGAAAAAATTGAAGAAAATAATAAAATAATATTACCAAAAGAATTTATTAAAGAAAAATCTAAATTGGAAAAAGAAGTAGAATTTCTAAATTCAATATTTATAGAAAACTCAGAAGAAACAATAATTGAGATGAGCAAATGCTTTTTAAAATTATTAAAAGATAAAATTGATAAAATAAAAGAAGAAAATAAACAAGAATTAGTTAAATGTATATATAAAATAAGATATTTCAGATATATACCAATAGCTCAAGAAAAATATGTAAGAGATTTAAAAGAATTAAATACATTATTTAAGCAAATAATAAAATTACTTATAAAAAAAGCACAAAATTTTAAAATATTTGAGAATCTTTCAGAAGATGAAGAACTTACATATCAAATATTAAGTGAAGTATTTGATACAAAAATAATAAATTTAGAAAATATAAATATTCAGTGTAAATTAGATGAAAACAATATTATTGTAGAGTATTATGATGATACAATAATAGAAAAACAAATAAAAATAAAGAAAAGGAATGCACGATTAAAGAAAAAAGTAAAATTATTTATATAATAAGGAAAGAGAGGGTTTTATGAAAGTAACTTTTTTAGGAGCTACAAAAACAGTAACTGGTTCTAATTTCTTAGTAGAAGGAGCTGGAAAAAAATTTTTAGTTGATTGTGGTATGTATCAAGGATCTGCCGCAGACGAATTTGAAAATGAAGCCCCATTTTTATATGATGTACATAATATAGATTTTATGTTACTTACACATGCACATATAGATCACTCAGGAAGAATACCAAAATTATATAATGAAGGATATAGAAATGAAGTTATTGCTACAAAAGCAACTTGTGATTTATGTGCAATTATGCTTCCTGATAGTGGACATATACAAGAGATGGAAGCTGAATGGAAAAATAAAAAGAGAGAAAGAAAAGGAGAGAAACCAATCCCTCCTTTATATACTGCCGAAGATGCAGCTAAATGTTTAGAAATATTCAGACCTGTTCAATATAATGAAATAGTAGATATAGATGAAAATATTAAAGTAAGATTTAATGATGCTGGGCATATGCTTCGGATCAAGCATAATAGAAGTATGGATTACTGAAAATGGAAAACAAGAAAAAGTTGTTTTTTCTGGAGACTTAGGAAATAATGATATACCATTACTTTCTCCGCCAACAATGATAAGTGATGCTGACTATTTAATTATGGAATCAACATATGGAGATAGATTACACATGAGAAATGATGATAAGGCAAAGATATTCTTGGATATTGTATATGAAACATTAGAAAAAGGTGGAACAGTTGTAATCCCTTCATTTGCGGTAGGTAGAACACAAGAGATATTATATGAACTAAATAGAATAAAAGCTGAAAATCATGATGAAGAATTCTATAAAAAATATAAAAAATTAATGAGTATACCAGTATATGTAGATAGCCCTCTTGCAATATCGGCCACAGAAGTATTTAAAGAAAATATGAATTTATTTAATGAAGAGACTCAAGAAATAATTAATGAAGGTGATAATCCACTAGAGTTTCCTGGTTTAAAATTTACAAGGACAGCAGATGAATCTAAAGAGCTTAATGCAAGTGAAGAATCTTCAATTATTATTTCTGCAAGTGGTATGTGTGAAGTAGGAAGAATAAAACATCACTTAAAACATCACTTGTGGGATCCAAATAGCACAATTCTTTTTGTTGGTTATCAAGCACCTGGAACTCTCGGAAGAAGAATTGTTGATGGAGAAAAGAAAGTAAAAATATTTGGTGAAGAAATAGCTGTAAATGCTAGAATAGAATATATAGAAGGTTATTCTGGGCATGCTGATCAAGAATGGCTTATGAATTTTGTATATTCATATACTACACCGCCTAAACATATATTTTTAGTTCATGGTGAACCTGAAGGACAAAAAGTTTTAAAAGAAAAATTAGAAGAAAATACAAATATACCAATTACTATTCCTGATTTTGGTGAATGCTATGAATTAAATGAAAATATTGAAATGGTTGGCCAGAAGATAAATAATGTAAAAGGACAATATTTAAGATTAGAAGTAATTGATAGGATGAATACATTAAAAGCAGAACTAGAAGATATGACTGAAATAGTTAAAGAGGAATATCTTGATGAGTCAGCTAGTGATTTAGATATAGTAAGAATAAAAGAAAGATTAAAAGAATTAGAAGAACAAATCGTTAAAATTGTTGAAAACAAGTAAAACAAAAGAATAAACATATAAGATAAGACATTAAATAAAATATGAAATAAAAATATAATTAAATCTTAGGAGAGATAAACATATGAGAAACAAATATTATAATGATGCTATAATAGGTGGAAAAAGTATAACAGCTAGTTATACAAAAAATGGAGAATTATTAAGATTAATGTATAATACTCCAGATTTTAGACAACTAATTGATTTTTTTCGTACAGGAGTAAAAGTTAATGATTCATGCATGATATATTTACATGAAGATAGAAATAATAGATATAATCAATATTATACAGATGATACTAATGTATTAAATACAGAAATTGAAAATACTTATTTTAAATTAAAAATAAAGCAAGTAGATTTTGTGTCATTAAAAAATAGTGTATTAATAAAAAGATATATTTTTACAAATAATAATACAATAGATTTAAATATTAATTTTTTAATACATTCAAAACTATTATCTAATTCTAATAATATGGTTGGAGGGAAACTAGAAAACAATGTATTATTACAGTATTGTCATAATAATACATTATGTATGTTTTCTAAAAATGATATAAAAACTCATCAATTAAATGATTCTGATAATAATATAGATACAGGAGTTATTCATGATAAAGATTATATTGGAATGAGTTCTGATTCTAGTATTAATTATGAAGTAGGCTTATTAAAGCCAGGAGAAACTAGAGAGCTTGATATATATTTATATTGTATTGATAATGAAAAAACATTAACTGATGAAATGTGGAAGAATATAGAAAATATTAGAAAAATTGATACTGCACATGAACAAATATCAGTAGAAAAATATTGGAAAAAATATGTTAAAGATCATATTAATATAGAATTAAAAGAAGAAAATAATGATTATAATATAAAGTTTAATAAGATATATAAAAGAAGTATATTGTTATTTCCACTGCTTACAAACAAGGAAACAGGAGGAGTAGCGGCTGCACTTGAAGTAGATGAAAATATAACTCAATGCGGAAGATATGGATATTGCTGGCCAAGAGATGCAGTATTTATAACTAGAGCTTTTGATAAGGTTAATATGCAGAAGGAAGCGGACAAATTTTATAAAATATTTTGTAAAAATACTCAAAATAAAAACGGAATGTGGGAACAAAGATTTTATACAGATTGTAGATTAGCACCTTGTTGGGGATATCAGATTGATGAAACTGCAGGTGTTATATATGGCGTATATGAGCATTATAAAGTAACTAAAGATAAAAAGTTTTTAAAAGATACATTAAAAATGTGTGAAAATGCAATTAAATTTTTATTTGTTTATTTAAATAATATTTTAGGTATAAATGATGATGAAGATGTTGTAAAAAATGAAATTGAAAAGACTTATCATACAGAAAATAGAAATAAACTTCCACTAAGCTATGACTTATGGGAAATGTGTGAAGGAGTACATTTATATTCTTTAGCCTGTATTTATGCTGCTTTTAATGCTATTTTAGAAATATATGAAATATTTAAACCAGAGTATGCAGAAAAAAACAGATTAAAACTTGAGAGTATTACAAAACAAACTAAAAAAATAGAAATGTATAAAAAAGAAATTTATAAATATATAGATCAAAATATGTATAATGAAAAAACTAATACTCTAAATAGAAATACAAATGATGATATGACAGATATAAGTTTAATTGGAACAGTTACACCATTTAAATTATATGATCCTAAAGAAAAAAGAATACAAAATACAATTGAAAAAATTAATATGACATTAAGAACTTATACAGGTGGTTATTTAAGATTTGAAGGAGATCATTATAGAGAAGGAAAAAGTCCCTGGGTTATATCAACTGCATGGATGGCTATGTATTATAAAGAAATTAAAGAAAATAAAAAGGCTAAGGAATGTATTGATTTTATTGTAAGATCTGCAAATGAACATGGATTATTAGGTGAACAAGTAGACAATAATGAAATGAAACCAAATTGGGTTATAGGTCTTGCATGGTCACATGCAATGTTTATATTAGCTTTATAGGCATAATTAAATGAAAAGTATAGCATATTTGAAAAAAATGTGCTATATTTTTATGTGTTAATATATTTAAAATTCATGAAGGAGAATAATATGGCTAAAGCAAAAACAATATTTGTGTGCAGTAATTGTGGATATGAGTCAGCAAAATGGATTGGAAAATGTCCTGCCTGTAATGAGTGGAATACATTTTATGAAGAAAAGGTTGTAAATACTAGCAATGTATCAAATAGTAGAGGAAATAAAGTAAAAACGACTCCAAGAAAATTAAATGATGTAAAAGGAATAGAAATGGCTAGAATTAGTACAGGTATTGGAGAGCTTGATAGAGTTTTAGGAGGAGGACTAGTAAAAGGTTCACTAGTATTAGTTGGAGGAGAACCAGGTATAGGAAAGTCTACATTAATATTAGAACTTTGTGATAAAATTAATGGCGAAGGAAGAGTTTTATATGTTTCTGGTGAGGAATCTGCTGAACAAGTAAAGATTAGAGCTGATAGATTAAACATAAATAATGATGATATTATATTTTTAGGAGAGACAAACATAGATGTAATTCAAGAAGCTATTTCTGAAGAAAATCCAAAACTTGTTATAATTGATTCAATTCAAACAATGTATTCGGAAGAAATTACATCAGCTGCAGGAACAGTAAGTCAGGTAAGAGAAATTACTGCAAGAATAATGAGAATGTGTAAAGACAATGGAATAACAACTATTATAATTGGTCATGTTACTAAAGATGGAAATATTGCAGGACCAAGAGTTTTAGAACATATGGTAGATACAGTTTTATATATCGAAGGAGAAAGATATTTTTCATATAGAATTTTAAGAAGTGTAAAAAATAGATTTGGTTCAACAAATGAAGTTGGAATGTTTGAAATGAAAAATGAAGGAATGGTAGAAATAACAAATCCATCTTCAATACTAATTTCAGACAGAAGTGATAATCCAGCAGGATCAGTAATAGTAGCTAGTATAGAAGGAACAAGACCTCTACTTATTGAACTTCAAGCATTAACGACACCTAGTGTATTCGGAATACCAAAAAGAACAGCTAATGGAATTGACTATAATAGACTTGCTGTATTAATAGCCGTTATTGAAAAAAGAGCAGGAATGGCTTTAGGGGGACAAGATGTGTATTTAAATGTTGTAAGTGGAATAAAAATTGCAGAACCAGCTGTTGATTTAGGAATTATACTTGCATGTGTATCTAGCTACAAAAATATTGGTATTAGTCAAGAATTAGTTGCAATAGGGGAAGTTGGATTAACAGGAGAAGTAAGAGCTGTAAATATGATAGAAAAAAGAATAAAAGAAGCTGAAAGATTAGGTTTTAAAAAATGCATTATACCGGAAAGTAATAAAAAACTATTGAAAGATGAGTTTAAATTAGATATAATAGGCGTGAAGAATGTAAATGAGGCAATAAAATATATACTTAAGTAAATAATTTTAAAACAGGGTATAGACAAAAAAACATACCTAAAGTGTTAAAGGAGTGAAAGATTTTGACTAATAATACTGGGGTAATGGAGGATGTTTTAAAGAAAATTGCACCAGGTACAGCAATTAGAAACGGATTAGATAATATTCTAAATGCAAAAACAGGAGCATTAATTGCTGTAGCTGATAATCAAGAAGTTTTAAACTTAGTTGATGGTGGATTTAAAATCGATGTCGAATTTAGTCCATCAAAATTATATGAACTTGCTAAAATGGATGGAGCTATTATATTAAGTTCGGATTTTAAAAAGATTTTATATGCTAATACTCAATTAATCCCATCTCCGGAAATATATACTACAGAGACTGGTACAAGACATAGAACAGCAGAACGTACTGCAAAACAAACAGGAGCCTTAGTTATTAGTATTTCTCAAAGGAGAGGAATAATTACATTATTTAAAGGAAATCAAAGATATGTATTAAAAGAATTGTCAGACATTATTTCTAAGGCAAATCAAGCTTTACAAATAGTAGAAAAATATAAAAAAGTATTTGATAATAAAATCAATATGCTTAATGAATATGAATTTAATGATATTGTTACATTAGAAAATGTAATAACAGCAATACAAAGAGCAGAAATGGTAATGCGAATAGCAGGTGAAGTAAGTAAAGCAATTGATGAGCTTGGTGAAGAAGGAAGACTTTTAGAGATGCAGCTTGATGAAACAGTAGGCGATTTAGAAAAAGAAGAATCATTAATTATTAAAGATTATATTGCACCAGGAAAGAAAAGATCAGCTGAAAAAATAATGGAAGAATTAAATAAAATAGAATATGAAAATTTAATTAAATCTGATAAAATAGCTAATCTTTTAGGATATGAAGATTTTGATAATTATGATGAAATAGGAGTATATACAAGAGGTTATAGAATTTTAAGTAAAATTCCAAGAATGCCAAGTAATATAGTAGAAAATTTAGTAAAATCTTTTAAATCTTTCCAACATATACTTGCTGCTGATATACCAAAACTAGATGATGTTGATGGAATAGGAGAAGTTAGAGCCAGAACAATAAAACAATCACTTAAGAGAATGCAAGAACAGTTTGTTTTTGACAATTTGATAATGTAGATTTAAAGAATAATTTAAATTATTTATATATAAATTTAAATGTTTGTATTAATTAAAACGTTGTGATAAAATATTTTGCAAATAAGAAAGGAAGAAAAAGAAAATGAAGAAGATATTAATTAGAATATTATTAATTTTAGGAATATTATTAGTTTTAGGGGGAATAGTTTTTGCTTGTTTAGGCATATACAAAAAAGCTACTCTAGACATACCAAATCCAGTAGCAACAATAGAGGTTGAAGATTTTGGAACAATAAAAGTAGAATTATATCCAGACAAAGCACCAAATACTGTTGCTAATTTTATTAGACTAGCTAATAGAGGTTTTTATAATGGATCAAGCTTTCATAGAACAGTTCCAGACTTTGTAATTCAAGGAGGAGCAAAAGATGGAGATACTACTGCATCACCTATGCTTAGCGATATAATGGATAATGTAGAAGAAGATGAATCATACAATATACCAGGGGAATTTATAGCAAATGGATATGAAGATAACAATTTAAAGCATGAAGCAGGAGTAATATCTATGGCAAGAAGTGACTATAGTTCATATGGTTATACCACAGAAGGATATAATTCAGCAGGGTGCCAATTCTTTATAACGACAGATGATAATACATCTTTAGATGGAGTATATGCAGCTTTTGGAAAAGTAATAGAAGGAATGGATATTGTAGAGGAAATATCAAATGTTGAAGTATATTATAGAGATGGAGATTTAAAAGATGGTGAAGAAGCTCCAAAAGATGATGATGGAAATACAATTGAATCAGATACTCCAGTAGATGAGCCAGTTATAACAAGTATTTCTGTAGAAACATATGGAGTTGATTATGGAGTTCCAGAAACAGTAACACCATTTGATATAAATTCATTATTTTATCAACAATATGGACAATCTTTAAATTAATTATAAAAAAAGCATAATATAAAGAGGTGTAAAGATAAGATGAGTAAAAAAATAAGCAAAAATGAAGAACATGAAAAGAGTAAAAAAACAAAAAAAGATAAGGTTATAAAAATGGAAAAAAAGGATAATAAGAAAGAAAAGAAAGACAAAAAAATAAAAAAAGATAAATCAAAAAGAGATTTAGGAAAAATTGCTACAAAAGTAATTGCAGCAATACTTGCGTTAATGATGATACTTGCAGTAGCTGGAACATTATTATATTATATATTTGTATATTATTAGAAGTATAAAATTAAAAAGAGGATGAAATATGGAAGGTTTTTCAATAAACACAGATTTATGGAATAACATAACAGGATATGTAACTGATATTATGGCAAATCCTTTTAAATTAATTATATTTATTTTAGATATATTAATTGTGGGATATATTGGATATAAGTTTATAAAATCTGCTAGAAATTCTAGAGTATGGCAATTACTAAAAGGAATTGTTTTAATAATATTTATTACTATATTAAGTGGAATTTTTGAGTTTAGAATTTTAAATTGGTTTTTAACAATATTTACAACATATGGAGTTATTGCTTTAATTGTTATATTCCAACCAGAACTTAGAAGAATGCTAGAACAATTAGGTACAAATAAATTTACTAAATTTTTTGGGATTGGACTTGAAAAAAATATTGAAACAAAGACAAAAGAAGATATATATAAAATTGTAATTGCAGCTAAAGAAATGTCAAATAGTAAAACTGGTGGATTAATTGTGTTAGAAAGAGATATACAATTAAATGATATTATGGATACAGGTGTAAGACTAGATGCTGATGTTTCACCACAACTAATAGTAAATCTATTTGTTCCAAAAACACCTTTACATGATGGAGCTATAATCATTAGTAAAAATAAAATAGCAGCAGCTGCATGTATATTGCCTCTTTCTGATGATAAGGAGATAACAAAAGGACTTGGAACAAGACATAGAGCAGCATTAGGAATTTCTAGAGAAACGGATGCGATTGTAATAGTTATATCAGAGGAAACTGGAAAAATATCTATAGCAAAGGATGGAAATTTAATAGTAGATTTAAAAGAAGAGGCATTAAAGAATATATTAATAAAAAATTTAGTGACTAAGAAATTTAATGATAACAATAACAAAAAAGGTTTTAGAACTAAATTTATGAAAAAGATTAAAAGAAGTGAAAAAGAAAAAAATAAAGATAAGAAAAAAGAAAAGAATATTGAGTCAGATAAAAATTAATAAGAAAAGGTTAATACAAAAATATGAGAAACATAAAACTATTAATAGAATATGATGGAAAAGATTTCAATCGGATGGCAGAAACAACCTAATAAATTAAATATTCAAGGTGAAATTGAAACTGTTATAGAAAATATTACTAAAGAAAAAGTTGATCTAATTGCTTCAGGGAGAACTGATGCTGGAGTTCATGCTCTAGGACAAGTTGCTAATTTTAAAATTAATTCAAATATACCAATAGAAAAAATAGCTATTGCAATAAATTCTCAGCTTAAAAATTCAATTAGAATAAAAAATGCTGAAGAAGTTCCAGAAAGATTTCATAGCAGATATAATTGTAAGAGAAAAACATATAGGTATATTATAGATAATTCAAAATATGGAAGTAGCATATATAGAAATCTTACTTATCATATGCCTATTAAATTAAATGTGAATGAGATGAAAAAAGCTATTAAATATTTTGAAGGAGAACATGATTTTAAAGCTTTTAAATCTAGTGGAACAAGTAGTAAAAGTAGTGTTAGAACTATATATAAGGCTGAGATAAGACAAAAAGATGAAAATATTATAATAGAATTAACTGGTAATGGGTTTTTATATAATATGGTTAGAATTATAGCTGGTACATTAGTAGATGTAGGACTTGGTAAAATAAGAACTGATGATATTATTAAAATTATCGAAGATCAAGATAGAAAAAAAGCAGGAAAAACATTACCTCCACAAGGATTGTTTTTAGTTAAGGTTGAGTACGAAGAATAAAAATGATCAATAATAATTAAATTGGAAATAATAAATTAAAAATAAAATAAATAAAAAACGTCACAAATAATAATATGTGAACATAAAATATATCAAAAACTAAAAGGAGAAATTTTATGGATATCATATTATTATTTTTTGCACTACCTATCTCAACAATAATTCTTGCAATAGTATTACAAAAAGTGCTAAAATGTCCAATCTTAGTTGCTGCTACATTTTTTGCTATATATTTAATAGTAACTTTTACGGCATTTGATTCAGATTTTTTAATATTTGCTATAGTATATTCTATAATAGCATACATTACTGCGGTACTTACAAAATATATTAGTAGATTAATAGAAGAGTTAAATAGATGTCATGAAAATCAATGCAATAACAACAATAATAATGATAACAATGATAACAATGCTACAAATGTTGGAAGAGCGAATGTTACATTAACTACTAATGGGGCAAATCCAGTGCTATTTTTAACAAATAGAAATGATAATACAACTAGAAGAAATTGTTGCTTAAGAAGAAGGTAAATAAATATTACAAATATATTACAATAATATTAAGTTTATATTACAAGAGGCTTAATATTATTGTTTTTTTTTGTTTATTGTTGTAAAATAAAATATGAAATAATATTTTGTCAAAATTTAAGGAGGAATATAATATGGCAATGAATCCAATGCAAAGGAAAGCAAATAATTCATTTTTACTAGGAATTTTAATAACACTATTAATTACAGGTGCAATAATAGCGTTTTTAATTTTTCAAGTAATGGATTTAAATAGGACAATTGAAGAGCAAGAAGCAGCTCTTACAACAGTTTATGTTTTAAGCGACAATGTTAAATCAGGACAAATCATTACAAATGATATGTTAACAACAATGAATGTTTTTTCTTCAACAGTACCTGAAAATGCAATAGGTGATGTTGAGGTTTTAAGTAGTTATTATTTGGCTGATGAGCAAGGAAATCAGGCATATACAGGATATAAATTTAAAGATCCAAACAATACATTAGGGGATAATGTAGTTCAAGATAGTGAAGGATTTATTATTTATTCTGAAGATGATTATAATGCTTTAAATGATCAACAAAAAAGCCAATTAACTGATACAAATAATGCACAATATATCACAAGACAAATGATAGTAGGTAATAGTACTATTGATGTAAATTGTGAAATTAAATATGATGAAGAAGTTGCAGCATACTATATATTAATACCAGAAACAACTGAAGTAACTATAACAAGAGCTACAAGCTATAATTATACAAAAGAATTATTAGAAGCTATGCCTCTAATTGCAAAAATAGATATGTATGCAAATACAGTTATAACACCAGATATGGTTGCTGAAGGACA
Organism: uncultured Clostridia bacterium; assembly: GCA_944392455.1. Lineage (GTDB taxonomy): Bacteria > Bacillota > Clostridia > TANB77 > CAG-508 > CALXVA01. The sequence continues at coordinate 65,370 of CALXWP010000002.1, read as the reverse complement.
ATTAACAAAAGATGATGTTAGAAAACAAGAATACAATATTATTGCATTACCAACACAAATTCAAACTGGAGATTACATAGATGTTAGATTAAGATTACCAGATGGACAAGACTTAATAGTTGTATCACATAAAGAAGTAGAAATACCAACAATTAAAGGTGTAGAATCTACAAATTGTATTTGGATAGATTTAAGTGAAGAAGAAATATTAACATTAAGTTGTGCTATAGTTGAATCATATGAAATGACTGGAGCAAAATTATATGCTACAAGGTATGTAGATCCAGGATTACAAAATGCAGCACAAATTACTTATATACCAAATACAGAAACAATGGCACTTATAAATAATGATCCAAATATTGTAGAAACAGCAAAAGCAGAATTACGTAGAAGATATAATGAAGATATAGCTGATGGAAATGATAAGATAGTAAGACAATCAATAGATGATGCTACAACATATGAAGATCCAGAAGAAGCTGGAGACTTAGTTGCAGAAAAAACAGAAGAAGAAATAACAAGCTTACAAGATGCTAGAGAGGATTATCTAGATTCACTAGTATAAATAGGAGGATTCAATGAAAAAAATAAGCTTTATAGGGAGTTATGACAAAACAGATTTAATATTATATATAGCAAAAGTTTTAGTTGCACTAGGAAAAAAAGTTATAATGATTGATTCTACGATAAACCAAAAAGCAAAATATATAGTGCCAGTTATAAAACCAACTAAAGCTTATGTTACTGAATTTGAAGAAATTGAAGTTGCTGTGGGTTTCAGCAACTTCAATGAAATAAAAGAATATTTAGGGTTACCACCACTAAATGAATTGCCATACGACATTGCTCTAATAGATATAGATAGTACAGAGTCAGTAAAAGAATTTAATATAAACAATGATAGTGTTAATTACTTTGTTACTGGGATTGATCTATATAGTTTAAAAAGAGGATTGGAAATACTAAGTGGATTAGAACAGGTGTTAAAATTGACTAAAGTGTTATTTTCAAAAGATGCCAGTCCAGAAGAAGATGAGTACTTAAATTATTTATCTTTAGGATATAAAATTGAATGGTCAGATGAAAGAATATATTTTCCATTTGAGGTTGGAGATCAAACAGTAATTGCTGAAAATCAAAGAGTAGCGAAAATAAAATATAAAAATTTAAGTAGTCAATATAAAGAATCTTTATTATTCATTGTACAACAGATAACAGAAAAAGATGAATATTCAAAATTAAAAAGAATATTTAAACAGTTAGAAAAAGGAGTTTAACAAATGTCAATAATAACTTTTAAAAGTGATGAACAAAAAGAAACAGGACAAACATTATCTTTAGTTGCTACAGCTACACAGATGGCTATAGAACATAATTATAAAATTTTAATAATATCTACCAGTTTTAAAGATAAAACATTAGAGAGTTGTTTTTGGGAATTAGATAAGGAAAGAAATCCAATATTCTCAAGTAATAAAATGACAGCCGTAGGAATTGATTCTGGAACAGAGGGGCTTATTAGAAGTTTAGTAAGTAGTAAAACAAATCCTGCTATGGTAAAGAATTATTCAAAAACTGTTTTAAGAGATAGACTTGATGTATTAGTATCCCCAAGCGCTGAGATTTATCCAGATTATGAAAAGGTTGCAGCAAACTATCCAGAAATATTAAAAATAGCTAATAGATATTATGACATGATTTTTGTTGACTTAACAAGAAAAATGGATACAAAACAAGCCAAAGATATTTTAGATATTTCTGATGTTGTAATAATGAATATGACACAAAGATTAAGAACTATAGATGAAGTAATAGAACTAAGAAAGAATGATGAATTTTACAAAAAGAGAAATATAATGCTTTTGATTGGAAGATATGATGCACATTCAAAGTATAATGTAAAAAATGTTACAAGATATATGAAAGAGAAAAAAGCTGTTCTTGCAATACCATATAATACACTATATTTTGAAGCTTGTTCAGAAGGAAAAGTAGTAGACTATTTCTTAAGATTAAAAAGACTTGATCCATCTGACAGAAATTCTATTTTTGTAAAAGGAACTAATGAGGTTGTTGAAAGCATTATAGTAAAATTACAAGAATTACAAGCAAAAATATAATCCTTGGGAAGGGAGAAATAAAAGCATGTTAAATGTATTATTAATAGTAATAGTTGTTTTAGTAGCATTTGCATTACTATTTAGTTTTATAAGAAAAAGACAAAAACAGGAAGCTGACAATGTTTTAGAAGTTGATGATAAGACTTATACATTAGATAAAATGATTGAATTTGTAAAGAAAAGACTTGATGAAACTACTAAAATCAACTTATATGATATAGGGCTTTCAGAAGAGGAACTAAAAAGAAGAAAGAACAAGAAATATGAACTTAAGAAAGCTTTAAAGGGATGTACATATGGTGATGTTAATGATAAAAAATATGTTAAAGAATTAATATATGATTTATTATACAAAGAATATGGAGTTGATGAGACAAATGTATCTAAAGCAATTCCATTCGATGTGCCATCACTTTTAACAGCACAAGATAAATTTGAAATAATATTATATATGTACAAAAAAGATTTTGGTTATGAAGCATTAACTGAAATTATAAAAAAATATGATTTAGCACAATTAAAATATGTTGATGGTGAATCAAAACCTTCTTATGTTATAACAGAAGAAGAAATTAATGATATATATGAAAAAGAAAACTTTGTATTGGCTTTAGAAGATAAAATTAATGTTGTAGTACAAAGAATATATCAAAAATATAAAGGTTATAGCAGTATAGATGAAATAAGAGATATGAATATTGATGGTATTTCAGGAGGTGTATCAGGACTTCCAGAATCATTCTTAAGTCAGGTTGCACAAACTGATAGTGACTATCTATCTCAAATAGCAGAACATAAAGTTCCACGTGCTTGTGATAGTATTTGGATAATGTTTTCTGGTAAATCTATAAGACTTGCTTTTTTATCATTTGGATCAGAAGCAGAGCTAAAAAGAGTTTGTCAGAATATATATAAATATAATAACCCTGGTCAGTTATCTGATACAAATGGTTATAAAATAAATGAAATGAAAGACGGTTCTCGTGTCGTTGTTGTTAGACCAAGTATGTCAGAAACATGGGCTTTCTTCGTAAGAAAGTTCGACGTAAAGCGTGCAGCACTAGAGCAAATTATTCGTTTCCCTGGAAAAGAAGAAGCAATAGAATTATTAAAATTCTTAGTAAAAGGTGCAAGAATTATATCACTAACTGGTGAGCAAGGATGCCGGAAAAACAACAATGCTTATGGCTATGATTGAAAATATATATGAAACTATGAACCTTCGTATTACAGAAACTGCATTCGAGCTTCACTTAAGAAAAATATATCCAACAAGAAATATCTTATCAATGAGAGAAACAGAAACAGTATCTGGACAAGATTGTTTGGACGTTCAGAAAAAGACTGACGGTTCTGTTAATATAATCCGGAGAGGTTGCAACAGACCCCGTAGCATCTTGGATGATACAATCTGCACAGGTTGCTTCTAAATTTACATTATTTACCCACCATGCTAAAACTTTCCCAGATTTAGTAACAGCACTTCGTAACTCAATGTTAAGAGCTGGAGTGTTCAGAAATGAAAAAACAGCAGAGGAGCAAGTTGTACAAGTTTTAAACTTTGATATACACTTAGTAAAAGACTTTAGAGGTAGAAGATATATTGAAAGAGTAACAGAATGTATACCTGTTGAAGAAAAAAATGAATATACATATGATCACAGAAAACAAAAAACCATCGAAGGTAAATTAGATAAATTTATGGATAATGCAACAATTTATTTTACAAAGAGCACAAACAGAGAATTATATAAATATGTAAATATTATGGAATATCATGATGGAGCATATGTACTTACAAATCCAATTTCTGAAAAAAATATTATAGAAATGAGAAATAACATGGATGATAATGATGTTGTCGAATTTGATAAATTTTTAAAGAGAAATTGGGGAATAAAAATGAAATCATATGCAGAAATGTATGATGATGGTGAAAAAATTGCTGAAGATATATCTGATTTGAAAAAGATGGCTGGTGAAAATAAAGAAACTAGTAAAATGAAAGAATAACAAGGAGGTGCAGCTTTATCAATGTCAAATGATATATTAATATATTTAATAATTGGTGTAGTAGCAATCTTTGTTATTGTAGTTATTGCTTATTTAATACTTAGAAAGAAAATGGAGTCATCAGGATTTAGAGAGATACAACAATTAAGAGCAGGAACAAAGGAAAAAAGCTTTTCAATGGAAATTTTGTATCAAAAGCTATATGTTAAATATACAAAGATTCCATTTATAAAAAGATATGTATTAAAAATTAGAAGAAGACTGGAAATAATCAATATAGATGACGAATATTTAACAAGAAAACAAGCAGCATCAATATTAACTAAAGCAATATTAATAATAGTACCACTATCAATAATAATAATAATGTTAACACACGAAAATTATTTATTAATGTCTTTCCTACTAATATTTGAAATATTTTTAGCAGATACATTAATAAATGGTATGGTTGATAAAATAGACAATAAATTATTAAAAGAACAGATTAACTTCTTCTCTGAAATAAGGCATGCTTACCATGAATATAACATGGTTGAGGAAGCAATATATCAAGTTGCACAAGAAGATGAAGATATTGAAATGTCAAGGCAAGCTGAAAAAATTTATGAAGTTTTAATTTCAAACGATCCAGAAGGTGAACTTGAAAAATACTATGATATAGCACCAAACCCATATTTAAAAGAATTTGCAGGAGTTTCATATTTGACAAAAGAGTTTGGTGATAGAAAAGTAAATGGTGCATCTCTATACTTAAAGAACTTAAACAATATTACTCAAGAAATGCAATTAGAGATATTAAAAAGAGATAAATTAGATTATGTATTTCAAAGTTTGTCGCTTATCTCTATAGTACCAATATTATTTATGGAACCACTAAAAAATTGGGCAGTATCACAATTTAGCTTTACTTCTTCATTCTATGAAGGTAAAGGTGGTATGATTGTACAGATATTAATACTTATATTAACATTTGTATGTTATTTATTAACAAGAAAATTAAAAGATAATGGATCTGTTAATTATAGTACTAAAGATACTGAAAATCCTTGGCAAGCTAAATTATATAGAAATCCAATTATTAAAAAGATTGTAGATTTATTTATTCCGAAACCAGGAACAAAAGAATATAGAAACCTACAAAAAGATATGAAAGATGCAGCATCGAAGGATAAAATGGAATGGATATACATAAATAGATTATTACTTGGAATTGTAACTTTTATTGCCACTATTATAATTGTAATGCAGTTACATGCTCTGGTGATAAATAATGTGTACACAGATCCGACAGCAAATTATGATATTATTGGTCAGATGTCGGAAGAAGATGTAGCAAGTGCAATGGAAATAACAGAATCTGATAATAACTATATATATCATTTTAAAGATGATCCAGAAGTTACAGCAGAAGATATAGCAGAAGAGATGGAAAGAGGAAGAATTGATGAGTTTTATGCTGAAGCTGATGGAGACGAAATTGAAGTAGCATCAGAAAGAGTATTAGAAAAGATTCAATTGGTAAATAGTGAAAATATGCAATGGTTTGAGGTTATTATTGCAATGGTATTAGCTGTAATTGCGTATAATATGCCAATTTGGATGCTAAAATTCCAAGCTAAGATGAGACAACTTGAGATGGAAGATGAAGTAATGCAATTCCAAACAATCATCTTAATGCTTATGAGAATAGAAAGAGTTAATGTTGAAATTATACTTGAATGGTTAGAAAGATATGCAAATATATTCAAGGAACCAATAAGTAAATGTGTTAACAATTACGAAAGTGGTCCTTGGGAAGCACTAGAACAATTAAAAGAAGATGTATCTTTCCCACAATTTATAAGAATAGTAGAAAGCTTACAAGCAGCAGTTGAAAAAATACCAATTTCAGATGCGTTTGATGAGCTAGATACAGAAAGAGATTACTATCAAGCTAAGAGAAAAGAATCTAATGAAAGATTAATTTCAAGAAAAGGAATGATAGGTAGAGCAATAGGTTTTGCACCAATGATTGTAATTTTCGTAGGGTACTTAATTATACCTCTAGTATTTATAGGTATGACAAGTATGTCTACATCAATGGCAGGTATGTCTGCTGGATAATAAAAATAGGAAGGATTAGTATATGGAGAATGCATCAAAAGCACTTATTATGGCAGGATCAGTATTAATAGCATTACTAGTTATTTCACTTATTGTTGTAGGGTATGGACAAATATCTGAATGGCAACAAACTGTTGATGATACTGAACAAGTAGCAACAGATACTGAATACATGCTTCAAATAGAACAATTTAACAGAGATTTATATGGTAGCGAATTATTATCTTTAATGAACTTTGTTGAAAACTATAATGCTCGTGAAGCTGGTGATGGATATTCTCCTATACAATTAAATATAACAATAAGAAATGGAATATCAGATAGTTCTGATTACTTTAAAGCAGGAAATTATGACATAGATAGATTATATGATGAAGTAAAAGGTAGCACAGGAATTGAGACTGAAATAGAAAAATATGAAGAGCCAGATAGTAGATATAATAACAAAAGTGTAGAATATTATTGGTCAAAGACATATAGACAAATTGCACAAGAATTTGAACTTGAGATTCCTTCAAATACACCTACCAGCGATCTAGAAAATGTGTTACTGGAATTGGCTAGAGAAAAAGGGATTGGTTCTAGGATACAAGATTTATTAGATGATATTGCGGAATATGATCTTTTGAATTCAATATATACACAGTTTAGAGAAGGAAAAATATTTAGTCCTGCTGAAGATAATGGATTTGTATATGATGAGCACAATGGGAGAGTAATAGAAATTAATTTTGTAGAAAGAACTTATTAACAATTATTTATATGTAGGAGGAATATAATGGAGAATGCATCAAAAGCATTAATAATGGTTGCAGAAGTCTTAGTTGGCATTATGATCATTTCCATTGGAGTATATTTGTTTCAAGAAATGGGAAAATATAGTGCAGAAACAACTCAAGATATGGAAGAAACTCAAATTGCACAATTTAATGAACAATTTCTTCAATATTATGGAACCATAACTACATTTGATGATAATGGAAATGTAGAATACCATGGACCTAGACCTTGTACTATACATGATATAGTAGGCTTAGCAAATTTAGCAAAACAAACTAATGAAAGAAATGGATATTCTGATGTGGTGGAAGACCATCCAGCTGACTCACCATCTGATAATTCCTCATATATACAAATATCATTTAATTCAGAAACATCAGGAAATATAAAAAATGTTGAAACTCTAAGTGAAGATGAAATAATTGAATTAATAAAGGAAAATGATACTGTAATTTCAGGTGACTCTGCAGATATAAAGTATTTTGAATGTACATCATATTATATTGCTGGAAATGCTAAAACAGTAAATTTTATGTCATTTAGAGAAATGTAAAGTAAAAAAAATGGTATTTTTTGAATTTTAATACTTGCATCAAAAAGATTTTAATAATATAATGAGTGAGGTTTATGAAAAAAAAGATATTTATAATACTTGTTGTTTTAATGATTATACTTGCAATTGTAACCTATTGGGTTTATAATTATAGAAAACAGATGGTTGAATCGCAAGAAATAAATAATTCATATAAAACATATGAAAATATACAAATACTTGGGTCAGAGCTTATTAGTATAATAAATAGAACTATTGATATAAATGAAAAAGCTGGAATAGAAAAAGATCAAGATGGTTTGTATATTGACAATGGAGAAAATTCAATAAAAATATATATTGAATTTATATATGATGATGAAACAAGAACTGTTGATATGGAAAAAATAGCAAATGGTGGTACATATTCATTTATAGATGTGTATAGCACAGCAAGTTTTCAGTGTACAAACATATCATATCATGAAAAAACGAATAATGTAAAAAGTTTAACTTTTACAGAATTATCAAATTAGATATTAATATTAAAAAAATATATAAATAAAAAATGTAAAAAAATAAGGAGGAATTTTTATGGAGAACGCTTCAAAAGCATTAATTATAGCAGGTGCTATATTATTAGCAATTGCCATCATAGGTGTTGGTATGGCAGTATTTAACAATGCGCAAGACTCAGTAGCAGGTGCTGATACTACATCAGAGGAAGTAACAGCATTCAATTCAAAATTTGATTCTTATGAAGGATTAGTAAGAGGATCAAGAGCAAAAACATTAATAAATGCAGTAAAACAACATAACTTAACAACAACAGATGATTCAGAAAAAGTACAAGTATTAACAGATGGAGCAGATAATATTGAAGTTGATGTTCAAGATGTATCTGAAGATAATGTTACAACACAAGCTGTACAAACTGTAGCTGATGGAATTCAATCTGGTGCAACATATGAAGTATCATTTGGTTATGATAGTAGCTCAGGAAGAATTACAACAGTTTATGTAGTTGAACAAGAATAATTTAAATTTATAACTAATAAAAGTAAAGGAAGAGTTATATGGAAAATGCAGTAGATGCTTTAAAAATAGCATTCGCAGTAATTGTATTTACTATGGCTTTGTCTTTAGCAATGGTTATGTTTACACAGGCAAAAGAAACATCAGATGTTGTATTAAGCACATCTGATGTTACTGAATATATGGAATATATAGAGAGCTCTGCTGATAGTAGTGAGAGCAGAGTTGTCGGACTTGAAACAATTATTCCTACTTTATATAATTATTATAGAGAAAATTATACCGTGATTTTTTTAGATAGTAATTATGATTTTATGCCAGTATATGAGACTCAGACATACCCGGATTTTTGGAGTGAAGGCTATTATAATAGATATTTTGGAGGAACAGATACAAGAATTTGTTCTTTTGATGCAAATGAAGAACAAAGAAGACGTGAACCATGGACTACATCAGGTACAGGGGGAAATACTTTAGATTACTATATGAAACAAAATATGGATAGCTTTTTGTCTGGAGGAGAATTCTTATCACCAAGTGGTGATGGAACAATGTACGATTACGATAATAGCAATGTAAATGGATGGAGAGCTTCAACTAGTTTTATAGAAGAATATAAAGATAGAGAATTTGATGAGTATCTTGGTTGGTATATATATAGTGATGTTAGTAGTGGAACTGATAGCAATTCTGGAGAATATGTAGCAGGTAATTTACCTGGAACACAAGTAACCGCTCAAACTAAAAGAGTAATAGTATATAGGCTAAGACCATAATATATAAACTAAAATTTGTTAGATTTAATCAGTTGATTTAAAAGCTAAAATGATGTATAATATAGATATATAGTTTAAATGAAATAATGAATGAAACTAAAAATCTATAAATAGGAGGAAATAATAATGGGAGATAGTTTGATAACTGTAGTAGCAATATTTTTAGCAGCAATATTAATGTTTATATTTCCTCTAATGTCACTTGCTGAAAGAAATGACGATATATCTCAACTTGCAGTACAAACTGCTACTAGTGAATTTGTAGAAGAGGTAAGAACTACAGGAAAAATGACATTAGAAGATTATGATGCTTATCTAGCAGAAATATCTGCAACAGGTAACTCTTTTGATGTTGATGTTTTAATTCAACAATTGGATGAAAATCCAGGAGTAAAAACAACTCAAGCAGAAGTAACAAAAATAGGTGAAAACTTATATTATAATATATATACTACACAGGTTGAAGAATTATTAGATGATACAGGTAGAATAAGATTAAAAGAAGGAGATATGATTACAGTAACAGCAAAAAATACTAATAAAACAATTTCTCAATTACTTAGAAACTTCTTTTATGCAATCTCAGGAAATGATTCTTATCAAATAGCTGGACAAAGTACAGCCGTAGTTGCAGTAAATGGTAGTACAAGTGGAGAGTAATAATAATAATTGTTGGGCAGATAATGCATCTGTCTCTACAATGATATAGATGTAGGGGTAGAGTTTAAGATTCTATCTCTATTTTTTACTATAGGAAGAAAGGTAAATAGAACATATGAAATTACAATATTTAGCAGTTATCTGTGTTTTAATAATAGTACCAATATCAATGGTTATGTCAGTATATATTCAAAATCAAATTGATGCAATAACTTTGCAATCAAAATATGATTCTAATTTAATAAATGCAACATATGATGCAGTTAAGGCATTTCAACTAAATACTGTAAATAATAAATATTCAGGAATTAGTAATTCAAAAATTAGAGATATTGAAGCTTCGGTAAATACATTTTATAATTCACTTCTTACATCAATGTCTGAATACGTAAGATCTAGTGATGAAATAGAACAATATACTCCAGCACTTTTATATACTTTATATGATGGATATTATATTTATACATCATATGATAATGTATATTCTACAACACAAATATCTGGAGTAGGTGAAGATGAAGATAGGGTAGTAATAGATACAGAAACTAAAGAATATGAAAATGGATTAAAACCATATGTTTATTATTCTGCTAAATATAGATTAAATGGAAGTGGAGATATTGTAATTGTTAATTTTACTTTAGATAATTACATTACTGTTTATGGAAATGTTTTAAATGATGGTGGTTATGCTGCAAGATCAGGCTACGTAATTGATCCATCTAAAGTGTCAAATAGAAATGAAAATAGTAAAACTTTAATATATGATGGAATACAAATAGCACCTGAAACATTAACAGAACATTTAATTACAGTAAATGATGACAATTCTTATGATCCTGACGGTGAAGATTATTATTACATAGTATATCAGAATAATAAAATATACCAAGAAGGAACTGGAGATAGTGCTAGATATTTTTATTATACTAATGAATGCAAAAAATCATATGTAAATGCACCTGAGATAGTATCATATTTAAATGAAAACAGACAAAATTATGGTGGAGGACATCATATATGTAGTACGAGTGCATTTGATTATTATAATGAAGCATATGAATTTAGTACTTGGTTAATAAATGAAACCAAAATGGATGAGATACAACAAAGCAATTTATTAGAGTATGAAGATTCTACTCAAACAATTGGAGATGACAGAGAGTATTTAGCTGAGAATGTAACAGGTGCTATGTTTATACCAAGTAGTACTAATGATCCATTGCTTTCAGATTCAGCATTTAATAATCATAGATTAGCTGTTATTAGAAAATCAATAGAAACCACTTTAGCAGTTGTAATTGATAATTATAAAGCAAGTAATATTTTATATGATTACAAAATGCCTAAGCTTACAGATGATGATTGGTATAAAATATTAAATAATGTTTCATTAACAACATTCTTACAAGGAATGTCAATAGGTTTTAGATATTATAATAATTATGCTATTGTTACAAATAATATAAATAAAGAAGTTATTAAACCGGAAAATATTTATATAGTAGCAGAAAGCAATGGAAATAGAGAATATCATCAACCTGGATGTGAAGATTTGCTAAGAGGTGTTGAGGACGGATCACTTACAATAGTTGGAGCATATCCTACATATGGATTCCAAAGACAAACAGTTGATATAAATGAGAATGATTCTGTATACTATTACCCTCAAAATGTTTCTACTCCATATCTAACTGGATGTTATAATTGTATTGTAAATTCAACTGCTGAATTTGATTTACAAGATATAATTGAAGGGATCGCCTTAATAGAGTATTATGATAAAGCAGAAAATGGTGGAGATGGAACTGTAACTTTTAGTGAAGCTGCATATGCTGATGTAAGAAGAAGTTATATGACTGCACTTGCAAGAGAAAGACAAGATATATATAAATCTAACATTAACTTACAGAGTGTAGAATAAAAGAAAAATGATGATAATTAAAATTAATTATAAAAAAATAATAAAATAGTTTAAAAAATTTCAACATGGTTATCCTATAATTAGAAAGAAGGATAACCATGAAATTATATAAAAAAATTATATTTATTGTAATCTTAATAATTATTTATGTATATGTTTGTAATATAACTATGCTACCTAACAGTTTGATCTTGATGCAAGGCGAAAATATAGAAATAAGTACAGTATTAGGTTTGAATATTACAAATAAAGGAACAATGCAAGCATCTACTAGTTTGAATGAAAAGCTAACAGACCAAGCTGGAAAAAAAGACCTAGAATTAAGTTTGTTTAATGTTATTCCTGTAAAAGACATAACTGTAAATGTAATACCAAAAACAACAGTAATACCGCTGGGAAAAACAATAGGTATGAAACTATATACAGAAGGAGTTTTAGTGGTTGGAATGTCGGAAATAGAAGGAAGAAAACCATATAAAAATTCAGGAATAGAGGCAGGAGATAGAATAATTGAGGTAAATAATACAAAAATATCTACAGCTGATGAATTAACAGAATGTGTAAATACTTCTAATGGAAAAAATATAGAAATTAAATATATTAATGATGAAGAAGAAATTGTTTCTGCAGAAATTGAACCTGCCAAAATATCTGATAATGAATATAAGATAGGATTGTGGGTAAGAGATGCAGCTGCAGGTGTTGGAACAATAACATTTTATGAACCATCAACAGGAAATTTTGCTTCATTAGGTCATGGAATTAATGATGTAGATACTTATGAACTTATAGATATTGCAAATGGTGAATTAGTAAGTGCACAGATACTTGATATTGTAAAAGGGCAAAATGGTATACCAGGTGAGATCAGAGGAAGTATAGAAAATAGTATTACTATAGGTAACATTTCTAAAAATACTGAATTTGGTGTTTATGGTACGATATCAAATACAAATGCTCTTAATATTGATAGCAGTAATGAAATGGAAGTAGCTGATCGAAGTGAAATAACAACAGGAAAAGCAGAAATTCTATGTGAATTAGAAAATGGAAAAACTGAGAGATATGAAATAGAAATACAAAAAGTTTTTAAGGACAATAATTATGATAATAAAAGTATGTTAATAAAAATAACAGATGAAGAACTTATAGAGAAAACAGGCGGAATTATACAAGGAATGAGTGGAGCTCCAATAATACAAAACAATAAATTTATAGGGGCAGTAACACATGTACTAGTAAATGATTCTAAACTAGGTTATGGAGTATTTGCAGATTTAATGATAAAACAATTGAAAGAGGTAAATTAATGAAAGAAAATGGTAGAGTATCAATTTTATCGATTATATTAACTTTATTAATATTTGTTGTAGTAGCCTTTATTGTTTATGGTTTAGTTTTTACTGATTTTTTTGGACTTATAAGTAGAGATGAAGATTCAATAACAATAGGTGGATTAATTAATAGTTTTATTCCAGCTAGTACATCAGCAGATACACAAATAGAGAATGTATCTGCTCATGAGCCAATATTATTAGATAATAATAAAGAAGGAAATACTACTTCAAATACAGCACAAAACAGATACTATTATAATCAATTAGATACTTATGGAAAAATAATATATGAAGGATTTGAAGATAATAAAGAAAATATGAAATCAGGGACATATGTAATTGACTTTGGAACAGAGTTTAATGATTTACTAAATTCTGAAAATGGAGAGGAAACTCTAAATGTAGCATTTCAATCAGCTTGGAATGCATATACATATGATAACATGGATTTGTTTTATATAGATGTTGAAAAACTTACATTAATAACAAGAACAAGGACAATAGGAAACAATTCGACTCATACAGTTGAATTATCTAATGGAGATAATTCTTCATATTTAAAATCAAATTTTAGTACTAGAGAAGAAATTGATAGTACATTAAACTTATTAGAAGCAATGCGAAGTGAAATAGAAAAACAAATAGAGCAATATGACGATGTAGAAAAAATGAGACAAGTACATAATTGGTTAATAAATACAGTTGAATATGATATTGATTTTGAGTCAGAAGAACCTTATTCAATTGTAGGAGCACTTATAGAAAATAAGGCTGTTTGTGAAGGTTATGCAAGAGCATATAAATATATAATGGACGGATTAGGAATACCATGCATATTAGTTAGTGGAGCAGGAACTAATTCAAATGGAGAAACCGAGTCACATGCTTGGAATTATATTCAAATTAATAATGCATGGTATGCAATAGATACAACTTGGGATGATCCTGTTGCAATTGGAAATGCATATATTAGTGAAGAAGATAGATATGAAAACTTTTTAAGAGGATCAGATGCATTTTATAGAAATCATCATGAAGATGGATATATATCTCCAGGAAGTATTGAATTTACATTTCCTGAGCTAAGTGCAGAAGATTATCCATATAACAGCTAAAGTTAAAAAGTACTTGCAATTATAATATATTTATGATAAAATATTTAAAGTTAAAAAATACCTTATACTTAGTTGTAGGAAAAACACACCACTATAACTCAGTTTAAGGCTAATTAAAATATTTAGGAGGTGTATATTATTATGACAGCAGAAAGAAAACAAGAAATTATAGCAACATATAGAAGAGATGAAAAAGATACTGGTTCTCCAGAAGTTCAAATTGCTCTTTTAACAGAAAGAATTAATGAATTAACAGAACATTTAAAAGTTCATAAAAAAGATAATCATTCTAGAAGAGGACTTTTAAAAATGGTTGGTTCAAGAAGAAATTTACTTAACTATTTAAGTAAAAAAGATGTTCAAAGATATAGAGATATCGTTGAAAAATTAGGTTTAAGAAAATAATTTTTTGTGGTGGGCGTTTTGGCTATTTTGCTTAAACGTCCATTTGCGAGAATTTTATTTTGAATTAATATTTTTAATTTGATAATTAAATAGCACAAATAATTAGTAGGTAGCTTGTATAATGTGCTACTTATACATATAAAATTAGCATAGTATAGAGGTTACAACTAATTAAAGTGCTATTAATTAAATATATATAAGAAAGGAGTAGTATGATAATATAAAGTCATACAATAAAAAATATGTTTAAAACTTATAGTACAGAATTAGCAGGAAGAAAATTGAGTATCGAAACAGGGAAGATCGCAGGTTTAGCAAATGGAAGTGTTGTTGTTAAATATGGGGATACAGTTGTAATGGTAAATGTTACAGCCGCAAAAGAACCAAAAGAAGGAATTGATTTTTTCCCACTTTCAGTAGATTATGAAGAAAAATTATATTCAGTAGGAAAAATACCAGGAGGATTTACAAAAAGAGAAGGAAAACCATCAGATAAAGCAATATTAACATCAAGAGCAATTGATAGACCACTTCGTCCACTTTTTCCAAAGGACTTTAGAAATGATGTTTGTGTTACAGCAACTGTTTTATCAGTAGAACAAGATAACAGTCCTGAAGTATGCGCAATGATTGGTGCAAGTGCAGCACTTTCAATATCTGATATACCATTTGGAGGGCCAACAGCAGCTGTAAATGTTGGATGGGTAGATGGAGAAATAGTTATAAATCCTACAGTTGAACAAAGAGAAAAGAGTAAATTAACAGCAACAGTTGCAGGAACACTAGAAAAAATAACAATGATAGAAGCTGGAGCAGATGAAATACCAAATGAAACAATGCTAGAGGCAATAAAGAAAGCGCATGCAGAAATTAAGAATATTTGTAACTTTATATCTGATATAAAAGCTGAGATAGGAAAACCAAAATTTGAATATAAATCATTTGCAGTAGATCCAGAATTTTATCAAGATATAGTAGAACATTTCAAAGATAGAATGTATCAAGATGTACAAGCTACAGATAAAGAAGTAAGAGATCAAAACATTGATAAAATAACTGAAGATATTACAGCATATGTTGTAGAAAAATATGGAGAAGGCGCAGATGAGGAAAGAAAATCTGATATAGCTGATAGTGTTCATGATCTAGAAAAAGATTGTGTAAGAGAAATGATTTTAGAAGAACATAAACGTCCAGATGGAAGAAAAATAGATGAAATAAGACCTCTTTCATGTGAAGTAGGATTACTTCCAAGAGTTCATGGTAGTGCTTTATTTACAAGAGGACAAACACAAGTAATGTCAATTGTAACACTAGGAATGAAAAGTGAAGAGCAAATGCTTGATGGAATAGATGAAGAAACAGAAAAAAGATATATGCATCAATATAATTTCCCTTCATATTCAGTAGGTGAAGCAAGACCATCAAGAGGACCAGGAAGAAGAGAAATAGGACATGGAGCTTTAGCTGAAAAAGCATTAGTTCCAGTATTACCTTCAGAAGAAGAATTTCCTTATGCAATTAGAGTTGTATCTGAAGTACTTTCTTCAAATGGATCAACATCACAAGCAAGTATTTGTGGAAGTACTTTAGCATTAATGGATGCAGGTGTTCCAATAAGAAAACCAGTTGCAGGTATTTCTACAGGATTAGTTACTGATAAAAATGATCCAAATAGATATATAATGCTTACAGATATTCAAGGAATAGAAGATTTCTTTGGTGATATGGACTTTAAAGTAGGTGGTACAAAAGATGGTATCACAGCAATACAAGTTGATATAAAGATAGATGGTTTAACATATGACATTATAAAAGAAGCATTTGAAAGAACAAAGGTAGCAAGAGATTATATATTAGATGAAATAATGCTTCCAGTTATAGATAAACCAAGATCTGATATTTCTAAATATGCACCAAGAATTAATACAACACAAATAAGTGTAGATAAAATTAAAGATGTAATCGGGCCTGGTGGAAAAATGATTAATAAAATTATAGATGAAACAGGTGTTAAGATTGACATTGAAGATGATGGTAGGGTTTGTATATATTCAAATGATCCTGAAAGTGGTAAAAAGGCAATGAAGATGATTGAAAACATTGCAAGAGAAATTGAAGTTGGCGGAATATATGATGGTGTAGTTACAAGAATAATGTCATTTGGAGCATTTGTTGATGTTGGTGGAGGAAAAGAAGGATTACTTCACATATCAAAAATTTCTAGTAAGAGAGTTGAAAAAGTTGAAGATGTACTTTCTATAGGAGATGAAGTTACTGTTAAAGTATATGAAATAGACCATCAAGGAAGAATTAATTTAACTATGAAAGATTTAGAAGCAGGACATAAAGAAGAAAATGATACAACTGAAGTAAAAGAATAAATTTATAAAAAAAGACAGGTTTGTTTTTATAAAATTAAGCCTGTCTTTATTTTTTTGCAAGTATAAGTAATTAAATATTAAATAATAGTTTAGGCTTAAAAAAGATTAAAATTTTATAAAAACTGTTGTAAAAAGTTGTAATAATTGATATACTAATGGTATTAAAAAGGGCGATAAGCTTTTTTCTTATAAATCTTAAGGAGGTATTTTTATGGAGGAAAATAAAGAAATAAATGAAGCTACAAATAATGTAGTAAATGAAGGGGAAGTAACACTTGAAAATAATTCAAATATAAAAATAGCTGATGATGTTATAGCAGTTATAGCTGGAGCTGCTGCATCAGAAGTTCCAGGAGTATCTTCAATGGCAGGAGGATTTGCAGGAGGAATTTCTGAAGTGTTTAGTGGAAAGAAAAACTTTGCAAAAGGAATAAAAGTTGAAGCTGGAGAAAAAGAAACAAGAATAGATGTAAATATAATTGTTGAATATGGAGTTAGAATTCCAGATGTAGCTTTTGAAATTCAAAACAGAGTAAAAAAGGCTGTTGAAAGTATGACTGGATTAAAAGTTTTAGATGTAAATGTTCATGTTCAAGGTGTTAACACAGATTCAAATAATGTAGAAGAAGTAAAATCAGAAGGATCTAATAGACCAGAATAATAATATATGGCGCTTTAAAAATTACATTATTTCAATTAATTAATATATACAAGTCTAATGTTTGAAATAAATTAATTTTAAAGTGCCTTTTTTGGTAATAGAAAGGTAGGAAATATAAATGAAAAAATTAGAAAAATTAACATTAGTACTTTTTTCAACAATAATGCTTATAATATCAGTTGTATTATGCTTATCAATATTTGGCTGGTTAGATTTTAATTTTGTTACAGATGCTTTAGAAGTTGCAATTACAAATTCAGTAACTTCAAATATACTTTTAGTATTAAGCATAATATTTATATTACTAGCTATAAAATGTATATTCTTTGACTCAAGTGCAAAAGAAAGAGAAGAATACAAAAAAGGAATATTATTAGAGAATTCTAATGGAAAACTTTTAATAACAAGAGAAACTATAGAAAATTTAGTAAATACAGTTGTAAAAGGTTTTGATAGCGCTGAAGATGTAACTACAAAAATAGAATTGGATAAAGAAAATAATGTAAGAGTATTTGTTAATTTAAGCGTTAGAGAAAATGCTGTTATAAAAGAATTATCTACAAACCTTCAAACTAAAATAAAAGATACCATAAAGAAAGCATCAGATTTAGAGGTAAAAGAAGTAAATATAAAGGTTAAAAATATAGAACCTGTAAAAGAAATTGAACAAGCAACAATAATTGAGGACAAATAATTAAAATAGTATTTTATACAACATTTTAAATCATAGGAAAGGAAAAGCTAGATATGGACGATTTTAAAAGTTTCATGTCACAATATGGTGGCATGATAATAGGAATAATTGTAGCTATTTTATTATTACTAACAAGATTCTATGAGTTAATAATTGCTATTGTTTTAATAGCTGTATGTGGTTATGCTGGATATTATTTTCAACATAACAAAAATAGTGTAAAAGATAAACTTAAAAATTTTATAGATAAATTATAAAAAAGGGGAAAGAAAGCAAAATGAGTATGTCAGAAAATAGAAAAGTAGCATTTGAAATAGTATATAGTTTAGAATCACAAAATATAAAATATGAAGATTATAAAGAAAATGTTGACATGTTCTTTGAGGATAGGGATATACATGGTAAATCAACTACTAAATATATAAAAGATGTAGTTTATGGAACTAAAAGACATGGAAAACAAATAAGAAAACAAATTGAAGAATGTTTATCTGAAAAATGGAGTTATGATAGAGTTTCAAAAATAAATATAGCAATTTTAGAAATAGCTATATTTGAAATGCTTTATTTAAAAACGCCATATAAAGTAGTAATAAATGAAGCTATAGAACTTGCAAAAGAATATGCAGATGGGAAAGCTCCAAGCTTTATAAATGGAGTTTTAGCAAGTATTGTAAAAAAGAACAATTTAGATAATGAGAAAAATGAGGGAGAAGAAGAAAACTAATGACATATAACCCAATTACTGTAACAGAATTAAATAAATATATAAAAAACAAAATTGATTCAGATGAAATCTTAAATAATGTTTTAGTTAAGGGAGAGATCTCAAACTATAAACATCACTATACAGGACATTTATATTTTACATTAAAAGATGAAAATTCTTTAATTAAATGTATTATGTTTAAAAGTGCAGCTGTAAATTTAAAATTTGAACCAAGAGATGGAATGAAAGTTATGATATTTGGTACAGTATCTGTTTTTGAAAGAGATGGTGTATATCAAATATATGCAAAAGCAATGCAAGAAGATGGAATGGGAAGTCTATATAAAGCTTATGAAGAATTAAAAGCAAGACTTGAAAAAGAAGGATTATTTGATGTAAGTCATAAAAAGAAAATTCCAGCATTTCCAAAATGTATAGGTGTTCTCACATCAAATACTGGAGCAGTTATAAGAGATATTATTAATGTATCTACAAGAAGAAATCCAAATGTATATATTAAACTTCTTCCAGTACCTGTTCAAGGAGAAGGAGCAGCAGAAAAAATAGTAGATGCTATAAAATTAATGAATGATAAAAAATTAACAGATGTTATAATTCTAGCTAGAGGTGGTGGATCTTTAGAAGATTTATGGCCATTTAATGAAGAAATCGTTGCAAGGGCAATATATGAGTCGAAGATTCCTGTAATATCTGCTGTGGGACATGAAACTGACTTTACAATAGCAGATTTTGTAGCAGATTTAAGAGCACCAACACCATCTGCAGCAGCTGAGCTTGCAGTACCAAATATATCAGATATAGTATTAAAATTAGAATCATATAATAATAGATATAAATTAGCTTTAAAGAAAAAAGTAGAATTTATGAGATTAAGATATGAAAAATGTATGAATAGTAGGGTGTTTAAAGATCCTACTCAAAAAATAAATGAAAAATATATGCTTATTGATATGAAAGTAAAATCAATACAAAATAGTATGATAAGTATATATAAAGATAAAAAGACAAATATGATTAAACATATATCAAAACTAGATGCTTTAAGTCCATTAAAAACTTTAACAAGAGGTTATTCAATAATTCAAAAAGATGGAAAAGTTATAAAATCAGTTAAAGATGTGAAAAAGGATGATGAAGTTGATTTAAGATTAACTGACGGAATAGCAAAAGCAAAAATAATATAAGGAGGAATACATATGAGTAAGGGAGCAAAAAAAGTTTTAGGAGCAGTTATAATAATTATACTAATAGTTTTAGTATCATGGCTTGGTTATGAAAGTATGAACGCAGAGCCTGCAAGTATTAATGCAACAAATGAAGTACAAAATGAAAACATGGGACTTGATAATGAAGTAAATGAAGTTTACGAAGAAGAAGTAAATACAGAGAAAGAGGAAGAAGAACAAGTAGAAGAAGATACTACTACAATTGAGGAAGAACCAGCAACAGAAGAAGAAACAAGCACTAATACAGAAGTAATATCAGGAACTAATGCTACTAGAGAAGAAAGAGCAGTTAGCTTAGCAAAAGAATATTATGAAAAAGAATATGATAATGTTGAAGATGTATATTTTAGATTTGATACAGTAAATGGCAATGGAGATTATGTTATTATAGCAAGCAATAATGGAGAAACATTAGCATTTTTAATTGTTGATTTGGACACAGAAACAGTTACAGAAAAATAAAGGAGAAAGATAATGGAAAAAGAAAATACAAGTTTTGAAGATAAAATGAAAAAATTAGAAGAAATTGCAAATGAACTTGAAAAAGGCGAATTAAATTTAGATGATTCAGTTTCAAAATTTGAAGAAGGAATGAAATTGTCTAAGGAATGTAGTGAGATACTTGAAAAAGCAGAAAAGAAAATTACAATGCTTATAAAAGATGAAGATGGAAATATATCAGAAGATAAATTTGTACAAAATGAGGAATAGGAAAGATGATGGGGTTTATTTACGAATACAGATATTTAATAATACCATTTGCAACATGGTTTTTTATACAACTTTTTAAATTAATATATGATCTAGTTACAACAAAGAAATTTAATTTTAAAAGAATATTAGGAGCAGGTGGAATGCCAAGCTCTCATTCTGCAGTTGTTATTGCATTAGCAACTATGATAGGCAAAAATTATGGAGTGAATTCTGCAATATTTGGCTTATCTCTAGTATTTTCTTTTGTAGTAATGTATGATGCGGCAGGAGTTAGAAGAGCTGCTGGAAAACAAGCTAAACTTTTAAATAAAATAGTTCAAACACCAGGACTTACTAATGTAGAAGTTACAGAAAAATTACAAGAAGTCCTAGGACATACACCAGTACAAGTATTTGTTGGAGCTATAATTGGTTTAATTGTAGGCTTAATCTTTGGATAAAGAAAGAAGGAAAAATATGGGAGATGTAGAAATTGCAAGAAGCACAAAACTAGAAAAGATACAAAATATTGCAGAAAGTATAGGAGTTACAGAAGATGATTTAGAATTATATGGAAAATATAAAGCTAAAATAAATCTAAATATAATGAAAAAACTAAAAGATAAAAAAAATGGTAAATTAGTATTAGTGACTGCAATAAATCCAACACCATTGGGTGAAGGAAAAACAACAATAGCGATTGGTTTAGCAGATGGACTTAAGAAAATTGGAGAAAAACCAGTTTTGGCATTAAGAGAACCTTCACTTCGGACCTGTATTTGGAATAAAAGGAGGAGCAACAGGTGGCGGATATTCACAAATAGCTCCAATGGAAGATATTAATTTACATTTTACTGGAGATATTCATGCAATAACTTCTGCTAACAATCTTCTTTCAGCTATGATAGATAATCACATATATTTTGGAAATAGTCTTGGGTTTGAGAGAGTAACATGGAAAAGATGTATTGATCTAAATGATAGACAATTAAGAAAAGTAGAAACAGGACTATCTAATGAAAAAAATATTGTACCAAGAGAAGATGGATTCGACATATCTGTTGCATCTGAAATAATGGCTATATTCTGTTTAGCAACTGATATAAAAGATTTAAAAAGAAGAATCGGAAATATAATTGTTGGATATACCAAAAAAAATAAACCTATAACAGCAAGAGATCTAAAAGCTGATGGTGCATTAACAGTTCTTTTGAAAGATGCAATAAATCCAAACCTAGTTCAAACTTTAGAAAAAGTACCTGCAATTGTTCATGGCGGACCTTTTGCTAATATTGCTCATGGATGTAATAGTATTATTGCAACAAAACTTGCATTAAAACTTGGAGATTATGTTATAACAGAAGCTGGATTTGGAGCTGATTTAGGTGCAGAAAAATTCTTAGATATTAAATGTAGAAAAGCCGAGATTAAACCAGATGCAGTTGTTTGTGTTGCTACAATAAAAGCATTAAAATATCATGGAGGAATGCCAAAAGATGAAATAAAAAATGAAAGTATTGAGTATTTAGAAAGAGGATTCCATAATTTATTAAAACATGTGGATAATTTAAAAAATAAATTTGGTTTAAATGTAATTGTTGCGATAAATAAATATACACATGATACAGAAAATGAGATTGAATTTTTACGTAATAAATTAAAGGAAGAAGAAATAGAATTAAGTTTAGTTGAAAGTTGGGAAAAAGGTGGAGACGGTGCTACTGATTTAGCTAGAAAGGTCGTAGAACTAACTAAAAAAGATTCAAAACTAAATTATATGTATGATTTAAATGAAAACATAAAAGAAAAAATTAATGATGTTGCAACAAAAGTATATGGAGCAGAAGGAGTGGAATTTACAGAAGAAGCGGAAGAACAAATAAGAAGAATAGAAGAATTAGGATATGGAAACTTACCTGTATGTATTGCAAAAACACAATATTCATTATCTGATGATCAGAAGAATCTAGAATGTTTTGATCCATTTAAAATACATGTAAAAGAGATTATATTAAAATCAGGTGCTGAGTTTGTTGTTGCTATAACTGGTAAAATAATGACAATGCCTGGACTTCCAAGAGTTCCAGCAGCAGAAAACATAGACTTAAGAGAAGACGAGAATATAATTGGAATATTTTAAATAAATGTATAATAACACCAGTTTCGGATAAAATAAGATAAAATTGTTTATTTTATTAAATTTAGAAAGTGGTGTTTTATATTGGCTTTAAAAATTAAAAATAATATGAAAGCTATTATAGTTATATTATTAGTAAGTTCAATTTTTGTTTCATATAATGTGTTTTTTAGAAACAATGAAAGCTATGCTTTATCTAAATATGGCTCTAGAGGAGAAGAAGTAAGAACAATACAAACAAAATTAAAAAGATGGGGATATTATAACGGAAATGTAGATGGAATATATGGCAGTCAGACTTTAGCTGCAGTTAAAAAATTTCAGCAAAAAAATGGATTAACTGTTGATGGAATTGCAGGAACTAAAACACTTAGGGCTATGGGAATATATAGTTCATCTAGTAGTTCAGGAAGTAGTAGTTCAAGTAACTCTAGTTCATCTACGAATTCAAATGATTTAAATTTGCTTAGTAGACTGGTTTATGGTGAAGCAAGAGGTGAGCCTTATACTGGACAAGTTGCTGTTGCAGCTGTAGTTTTGAATAGAGTAAAAAGTAGTTCTTTTCCTAACACGATATCAGGAGTTATTTATCAAAGTGGTGCATTTGATGTTGTAAGTGATGGACAGATTAATTTAACACCAAATGATACAGCAAAAAAAGCAGCACAAGACGCTTTAAATGGTTGGGATCCTACAAATGGAGCAATATATTATTTTAATCCAAGTACAGCTACAAATAAATGGATTTGGTCAAGACCAATGACAGTTACTATAGGTAAACATAGATTTTGCAAATAAAAAATTGTTGGGTCAATGGGGACGTTCTTTTTGACCCAGTTTTTTATATATTATTATGTATATATTATGTATAAAAATATGATTTTATACTAAAGGATGGGTCAAAAAGAACGTCCCCATTGACCCAACATTGACCAAAAAATAAGGTTCAAGATTTTACGCTAAAAGCACTTGAAAAAAGTGCTTTTTTCGTGTAAAATATAAGAGTTAAAGGGGAGAAGAGAGGATAAAATATAAATGGTAAAAAAGAATATAGAAAATGATTTAACATACATAGAAAAAGTAAAAAAAATAAATGAAGGAAAAAATTTAAAATACTATATATTAACAATGGGATGCCAACTAAATGAAAATGACTCAGAAAAAATTTGTGGTATGGCCGAAGAAATGGGATATACAAAAACAGATGATATAATTGATGCGGATTTAGTAATATATAATACTTGCTGTGTTAGGGAAAATGCAGAAGAAAAATTATTTGGTAAATTAGGAGAGGTAAAAAAACAAAAAGAGGCTAAAGGTACAATTATTGCAATTGGCGGATGTATGATGCAGGAAGAACATATTGTAAATAAAATAAAAAAAAGCTACAAATATGATGTTATATTTGGTACACATACATTATATAAATTTCCTAAAGACTTATATGATGCAATAATAGAAAATAAAAAAATAACAGATATATTAGACATTGATGGAGAAATAATAGAAGGGCTTCCAATAAAAAGAGATGATAATATAAGAGCATCAGTAACTATAATGAATGGATGTAATAATTTTTGTACATATTGTATTGTTCCATATGTGAGAGGGAGAGAAAGAAGTAGAAACCCAGAAGATATATTATTAGAAATAAAAAAATTGGCAAAAGAAGGATATAAAGAAGTAACATTACTTGGACAAAATGTTAATTCATATATGAGAGTTGAAAGAGAAAAAGGAGAAGAAATATCAGAAATAAATTCATTTGCTAAACTATTAAGAGCAGTGAATGAAATTAAAGGAATAGAAAAAATAAGATTTACTTCACCACATCCAAAGGATTTTACAGACGATGTTATAGAAGCTATAAGAGACTGCAAAAAAGTTTCTAAATTTATTCATTTACCATTACAATCAGGAAGTACTAATGTATTAAAAGTAATGAATAGAGTATATACAAAAGAGCAATATTTAAGTTTAGTAGATAAAATGAAAAAAATGATACCTGATGTTAAATTTTCTACAGATATAATTGTAGGATTTCCAGGAGAGACAGAAGAAGATTTTGAGGATACGTTAGATGTCGTAAAAAAGGTAAAATATGAACAAATCTTTATGTTTATATATTCAAGAAGAAGAGGAACACCTGCCGATAAAATGGAAAATCAAATACCAGAAGAAATTAAACATAGGAGATTTGATAGATTAAAAAATCTTTATGAAAATTTAGTAGAAGAAAATAATAAAGAATATATTGGTAAATCATTTGAAATGCTTGTAGAAGGATATAGTAAAACAAATAACGAATATTTAACAGGAAGAACAGATACTAATAAGGTAGTTATATTTGAAGGCAAAGAAGATATAATCGGAAAAGTAGTCAATATAAAAATAATATCAGATCACAAGTGGTATTTAAAAGGAGAGATTATTTAATTTATGAAACAAATAAGCCAGGAAGAATTTGAAGGCTATATAAGAGAGCTGATAAATGAAAAAACAACGAAAACTGCTATTGCAAAAAAATTAGAAACAACTATAAAGAAAGTAAATTATATGATTGATGAGTTAGCAACAACAAATCAAGAATTATATATGGAATTATTAGAAAAAGATCCATATGTTCCAAGAGATACAAATGTTGATCCAGCAGCTCTTGCAATAGAAGTTATAAAATATGGAAGAAGAGATGTAGCGCAAGATGTAGGTATTTCAATTAGAACTATAAATAGGACTGTTAATAAATTAAAAACAACTAATCAGACATTATATGAGCTATATAGAAAAAGAAGAAATAAAATGAATAAAGCAGAAAAAGCAGCGTTTATGGTAGCAGTAGATAGTGAAGCAGAAAAACTAGGATATGGAACAATTCCAGTAAGAGAATCTGTTGAAGATAGACTAAAAGAAGTAAAAGAGATAATAGCAAAATTTGAAACTTTAGTAGATAGTGGAATGACGTATAGAGATGCAGCTAAAAAATTAGGATATTCTACTAATGCTACAATTTGGATGATGTATCAAGACAAAAAGAAAATGGAACTTACTTTAGCAATGCAAAAAAAGCAAGCTGAAGAAAGAAAAGATGAAGCTAAAGCATATAGAGAAAAAATGAGAGTACATAAAAATGCAGATAATAGTAGAACAAATGAAAAAAATCAAGGAGAAAGAAGAGAAGAAAATAGACCAGTAGGAAACGAAAAAGCAGAAGAAAGCAGTAAAGTAGGAAAAGGAAGGGACGACTAAATATGGCAGAGTATTCACCAATGATGCAACATTATTTGGATACAAAAAATCAATATAAAGACTGTATATTATTTTATAGATTAGGCGATTTTTATGAAATGTTTTTTGATGATGCAATTAATGTTTCAAGAGAACTAGAATTAACATTAACTGGTAAAGAATGTGGTATGGAAGAAAGAGCTCCTATGTGCGGAATTCCATATCATGCAGCAGAAACATATATTTCAAGACTTATTTCTAAAGGATATAAAGTTGCTATTTGTGAGCAATTAGAAGATCCTAAAAAAGCTAAAGGTATGGTAAAAAGAGATGTTATTAGAGTTGTAACACCTGGAACTGTTATTGAAGCTAATTTACTAGATGATAGAAAAAATAATTATATTATGTGTATATATAAAAATGGTATATATTTTGGTATAACAGTATGTGATGTAACAACAGGAGATTTTAGAACAACAGAAATAAGAGAAACAAATAATTTTGTTGGCCTAATGGATGAATTATCAAAATATTCACCTGCAGAACTTGTTGTAAATCCAATGATGTTTGATTGTAAAGAAGAAATTTCAAAAATAAAAGAAAGATTTGAAGTATATGTAACAAGACTAGATGAAGATAAATTTGTAAATGATGCAGAAAAATTATCAGAAAAATATAAGATTATAGATGATGAAAATAATAAAATAGAAAATTTAGATTCATATAATTTGTCTATTCCTGCTACAAATGCGCTTTTGGCATATTTATTAGATACTCAAAAAAATAGTTTAGATCATATAAATAAATTAGTTATATATAATACTACTAGATATATGGCTTTAGATATAAATGCTAGAAGAAATCTAGAAATAACAGAAAAACTAAGAGATAAAACTAAAAAAGGAACATTACTTTGGATATTAGACAAATCATCTACTTCAATGGGAGGAAGACTTATTAGAAGATGGCTTAATAATCCTCTAATAAGCACAAAAAAAATCAATCAAAGATTAGATGCTGTTGGAGAATTAAAAAATAATATTAT
Organism: uncultured Clostridia bacterium; assembly: GCA_944392455.1. GTDB lineage: Bacteria > Bacillota > Clostridia > TANB77 > CAG-508 > CALXVA01. The sequence continues at coordinate 37,769 of CALXWP010000002.1, read as the reverse complement.
ATTAAGAGGAGATATAATAGATTGTCTTAAGAAAGTTTATGATATAGAAAGATTAGCAGGAAAAATATCATATGGTAGTGCTAATGGAAGAGATTTAATTTCACTAAAAACTTCTGCAAAACAACTTCCAGAAGTAAAAAAAGTAATGGCTAATTGTAAATCAGAACTTCTTGTTGATTTATATAATAATTTAGATACATTAGATGATATATATGAATTAATAGATAAAACAATAGTTGATGAACCACCAATTACTATTAAAGAAGGCGGATTAATAAAAAAAGGATTTGATGAAGAAGTTGATAAACTAAAAACAGCTACAACTGATGGTAAGAACTGGATTATACAGTTAGAAGCAGAAGAACGAGAGAAAACAGGAATTAAAGGATTAAAAGTTGGTTTTAATAAGGTATTTGGATACTATATAGAAGTTACAAAATCAAATATCTCATTAGTACCTGATAGATATATAAGAAAACAAACATTAACAAATGGTGAAAGATATATTACAGAAGAATTAAAAAATTTAGAAAATCAAATTCTTGGTGCAGAAGAAAAAGTTGTTAATCTTGAATATGATATATTCATTAAATTAAGAGATAAAATAGAATCACAGATAGAAAGAATACAAAAAACAGCAGAAATTATAGCAACACTTGATGCACTTTCAGCTTTTGCTACGGTGGCTGAAGATCAAAATTATGTAAGACCTAATGTAGATAATAGTGGAGTTATAGATATTAAAGATGGACGTCATCCTGTAATAGAAAAAATATTACCAAGTGGAAGTTTTGTTCAAAATGATACATACTTAGATAAAAATGATAATAGATTAGCAATAATAACAGGACCTAATATGGCAGGAAAATCAACATATATGAGACAAGTTGCTCTAATAGTTCTTATGGCTCAAGTTGGATGTTTTGTACCAGCTTCTAGTGCAAATATTGGAGTAGTTGATAAAATATTTACTAGAGTTGGAGCATCAGATGATTTAAGTATGGGTCAAAGTACATTTATGGTTGAAATGATGGAAGTAGCCCAAATATTAAAAGAAGCAACATCTAATAGTTTAGTAATATTAGATGAAATCGGAAGAGGTACTTCTACATATGATGGATTATCAATTGCATGGGCAGTTGCAGAATATATATCTGATAAAGAAAAATGTGGGGCTAAAACTTTATTTGCAACACATTATCATGAATTAACAGATTTAGAAAATAAATTGGAAGGCGTAAAAAACTATTCAATAGCAGTAAAAGAAAAAGGTGAAGATGTAATATTCTTAAGAAAAATAGTTAAAGGTGGAACAGATGAAAGTTATGGTGTTCATGTAGCACGTTTGGCAGGTGTTCCAGGAGTTGTGACTAAAAGAGCAAACGAAATATTAAAATCAATTGAAAGAAAAAATGTACTTAATAATAAAAAGATAGAAAAAGAAAATAAAAATGTAGCAGATGGACAACTTACAATGTACAATTATAAACTTGCAGAACTAGCACATGAATTAGATAAAGTGGATGTTAATGAATTAACACCTATAGAAGCACTAAATACATTAGTAAAAATAAAGGAAAAAATGTCGTCTTAATAAATATAATTATTCATCTAATAGATAATAATTTATAAATGAAGAATAAAAATATATAGAGTTTTGTTTTCTTAAATCCTAATTAAGATTTAAAGAATTTATTGCAAGAGGAGGAATTTAATATGTTAGCAATAGAAAAATTTAAAGATGACAAGGAGAAGAATGTTCTTGCTTGTAAATATAAGAATGAGATAAAACCATTAAATACAGAGGTAGAAAATTTAGATGATGTAGTACCAATAGATCTTACAACAAGAGATGGTAGAAGAGTATATCAAAGAGGAATACTATATGTAATGGGAATGGCTTTTAATAGAGTATATCCAAAAGCATTACTTACAGTTAATTGTCAACTTTCAAATTCTATATTTTGTGATGTAGATAATATGAAAGTTACAAATGAAATGATTGATAATATAAAAAGAGAAATGATAGATATTGTAAGAAGTGATTTACCTATTAAAAAAATAGAAATGACTAAAGATGAAGCGGAAAAATTTTATCAAAAAGAAAAGACTTTAAGAGGAAGATTACAATTAGATAATAAATATAAAGACGAAGTTTCTTTATATTTCTGTGAAGATTATTATAACTATTTTTATGGTGTTATGCCAATTAGTACAGGATACATAAAATTATTTGATATCATTAAATATCATGATGGATTTTTATTAAGATATCCAGATAAAAAAACACCATATAAGATTGATAAATACATAGAAACAAAAAAATTATTACAAACATTAGAAGAATATGAAGATATACATGAGGTTTTAAATGTAAACACTATATACAAATTAAATAAAAAAATAGAAGAAGGAAAATCAAAAGAATTAATATTACTTGCAGAAGCTTTACATGAAAAGAAAATATCCGATATTGCAGATAAAATTGTAAAAAGAAAAGGTGTAAAAATTATACTAATTGCGGGACCTTCCTCATCAGGAAAAACAACATTTGCTCAAAGATTAGGAATACAACTAAAATTAAATGGAATTAAACCTCTTACGATATCTGTTGATAATTACTTTGTAGAAAGAGAAGATACACCAAAAGATGAAAATGGACAATATGATTTTGAAAGATTAGAAGCAATTGATTTAGAATTATTTAATGAGCATCTAACTAAATTATTAAATGGAGAAGAAATAGAATTACCTACATTTGATTTTAAAACAGGGCACAAAGTATATAATGGTGAGAAAATGAGGATGAGAAATAATGAAATACTTGTAATAGAGGGAATTCATTGTTTAAATGATAAATTAACAGCTTCTATTCCAAAAGAGCAAAAATATAAAATATATATTAGTGCTTTAACAGTACTTAATATTGACTACTATAATAGAATTTCTACAACTGATACCAGATTAATACGTAGATTAGTTAGAGATAATAATTTTAGAGGATATAATGCTCTTCACACATTACAAAATTGGGACATGGTTAATAAAGGAGAAGAAAATTATATATTCCCTTATCAAGAAGATGCTGATAGTATGTTTAATACATCGTTAATATATGAAATATCAGTACTTAAGAAATATGCCATGCCATTATTAAAAGCCATAGATAATACTCACCCAGAGTATTCAGAAGCACAAAGTTTATATGAACTTTTAAAATATTTTGATGATATTGAAGATGAATTTGTACCAAAGAATTCATTATTAAGAGAATTTATTGGTGGTAGTATATTTAATGTGTAATATTAATATAAAATATAAAAGTCTTAAGTAAAAAAATAGGAGTAAATATGGGAAGAAAATTTACTGAAATAGATGAAGAATTTATATGTGATAATTGTGGGTCTAAAGTTACAAAATTAGGATATTCTTGTAGAGACCATTGCCCAGTTTGTTTACATTCAAAACATGTAGATATCAATCCTGGAGATAGAATGGAAGAATGCCATGGAGATTTAGAACCAGTATCTTTAGAAATAGATAGTAAGAAGGGATATGTTATCATATATAGATGTAAAAAATGTGGAGCTATTAGAAAAAATAAAGCTGCAAAAGATGATAATATGGATTTAATAATAGAATTAAGTAGTAAACAAATATAAAACTAAAATAGGACGGATAAACTTAAAAAATCCGTCCTATTTTAATTGCTCCGAAAATTTCGCAAGAAAATTTCTGGAGCAACAAGATTAAGTTTCATTAAGTTGTGAATATTCGCAAAACCACTTTTTTTATTTTATTAAAGATTATAATTAAACATCTCTATATAAATTTCCTTTTGTATATTGTTTACCTTCAAGTTTATTACCAAAAAAAGTAGCTTTAGCAATAGTATTTATTTCATCTATGTTTTCATCTATAAAATCTATTCTAAGTGAATTAATATTAGACTTTATATCTGTTATGCAAGTTATTTTACTGTTAAAAATTGTTGTAACTGTTTGAAGATTATCTGGTAATATTCTAAAATTAAATCCAAGTCTATCTTTTAAATAATATTTATTATTAGATCTACATCTCATTTTACATTCGGGATAACATTTATTACTATTACCTAATACACAATAGTTCATCTTCATTACAGGAGTATTTCCATATACTATTAATTCTAAAGGAATATTATTTTTTTTGGTTTCTATGATATTATTAATATCATCTATATTTAACTCTGGTGAAAGAGTAATTTTAGACAATCCTAATGATGTTAAAGTGTTTATACTTAACTGATTAAAGACATTAAGTGAAAAGTTTCCTATAAACTCAAAATCTTTTATATATTTATCTAAAAGTACAAAATCACCAAGGCTTGAAATGATAAAACCAGTAATATTATAATTAGCAATTAAATTGTCTAAGCTATGTTTTAATATATTTTTATAATTAGTTTTGACTATAGCAGGTATATAAATATATGTTTTAAAATTTGAAGTTATTTGTTTTAACTCGGACAAATAATTTTTGTTCATAAAATGTCTTAATGGTATATATATACTAGAAATATATTCTTTAGATAGCTTAGTATAATCAAATCCAGAATGAATTTCATTTAAATATACTGATATATTTTTAGTAGTATTAATAGTTTTTATTGATGAATTCACGTTTTTTAAAGAACTTGAATATTCATTTTTTAATAAATTATCTATATTAAGTTCTGACAGATCATTATTATTTCTTTTTATTCTACTAATAACTATATTCTCTACTTGAGATAATAACGTTCTTCTCATTTCATTTATTTCTTTAATACTTGGAATAAATATATTATTATCCATTTCTATATTTATTTTTTCAAAAGTAAATGGAGTATCAGTTGTTTTGGTTAATTGAGATATAATTCTATTTTTTGTAGTTGGAGTTTTTATTGCTTCTACTGGAATAATATTACTTTCATAATTTACAGAAATATTATTATATAGGCTATTTTTTAAATGATTGCATACATATACACTAGCTGTGATTTTTTTACCCTTTTTAGCAATAATATTACAACCAAGTGGTAATTTTATATTTTCAGAATTATATGACAGTTTGGCTTCTTCTAATTGATTTTTACTAGATAGTTTAAATATTTTATCACCAGGACGAATTTTTCCTTTCATTCTTCCTATAATAACTTTATCACCGCTTTTTAGCTGAAATAAGATTATCATTATTATTCATGAGTTCAGATACTGTATATCTAGTATTTTCATTTTCAAAATTTAAAGTATCTCCAATAGAAAGATCGTCATTTAATAATATCTTTATATGTCCCTTTAATTTATTATAATTTGAAACATTACCAATATATATACCCATATTATTAGGTTTTTCTTTACATATTAGATCATGATTAGCATGACTACTTAAATGACCTGATGAAAAACCTCCTCTGTTAAATATTTGTTTTAATTCATGTACATCATTTTCATCAATAATATAATCAGACCCATTTAAAAACATATCTATATATTTTCTATAGATTCTAGTAACTGTGGCAACATATTCTGGTGATTTTAATCTTCCTTCTATTTTAAAACATTTTACTCCAGCTTGAATAAGATTAGGAATATATTCTAATGAACATAAATCTTTGGGACTTATTAAATAACCTTTATCTATTGATTGTTCAGAAGTTTTTTTACTATTTGACTTTTCTTCTATTAATTCATATGGTAATCTACAAGGCTGAGCACATTTTCCTCTATTTCCAGATCTACCACCAACCATACTTGAGAATAAACATTGACCAGAATAAGAGATACAAAGGGCGCCATGGATAAATGTTTCTATTTCAATATTAGAGTTTTGTGCGATAAATTCAATTTCTGGAAGAGATAATTCTCTTGAAAGCACAGCTCTAGAATAGCCTAATTTTTCTAATTCTTGAACACCTTCTAGATTATGAATTGTCATCTGTGTACTTGCATGTATAGGTAAATCAGGGAAAAGTTTTCTTAAAAAACTAGCAAGTCCAATATCTTGAACAATTAGCGCATCTATACCTAATTCATAAGCTTTTCTTGCCATTAGTACAGCATCTTTAAATTCTTTATCTTTTATAAGAATATTTAAAGTAAGATGAGTTTTTACATTTCTTAAAGCACAATAATTTATAACATTTTCAAGTTCTGTAAAATTAAAATTTGTAGCACTAGCTCTTGCATTAAATAAACTTCCACCAAAATACACACTATTAGCACCATTTTGAACAGCTGCTTTTAAACATTCAAAATCGCCAACAGGAGATAAAAGTTCAACATCATATTTCATCTTGAAAACCCCTTAATTATTAAAATTAAATATTGGAAATTAGAAGCTAAAAAACAAAATTTAGACTCATACAATTTCCATAATTCTATAAGTAAATTATATTATATAGAATAAAAAAAATCAAACATAATAATTGTAAAACAATAGTAACAAAGAGTAAGTATTAAGAATAATATATAGAAATAAAAAGAAAGGAGTTTTATATATGCAAGAAGAAGTAAGAAATTGTGGATGTGGATGTAATAATGGCGGATTTTTAGGAAATTTATTTGGCGGATGTGGATGCCAAGATAATAGTATGTTATTTTTTATATTAATATTTTTAATTCTATTTTGTAATTGTGGATGCAATAGATAATTAAATAAAAAATTAAGACGTATTTATTTAGTAAATTGATAGTATATTAAATACATATCTGCAAAATAGATACGTTTAATTTTTGTTTAAATTTTTTGGTTTGTCTTTGTATAGAAACGGCGAAAACTCTTGACAAATGCAGTACATATTGGTAATATTATTGGTGTAGAAATGGAGGAAAACGTGTTATATCCAAAAGAATATTTAAGCAGTGTAAAAGATATAAGTTTAGAATTATTGAATAAATATAATATAAAAGGATTAATTTTAGATGTAGATAATACACTAATAAATTTAGATCGAAAAATGCCTGAGGGAGTTTCTGATTGGGCTAAAAACCTAAAAAATAATGGGATAAAAATTTGTATTTTATCAAACAGTAATAAAATAGATAAAGTAGGAGCTGTTGCTAAAATATTAAATGTACCATATATATTTTTTGGAAAGAAGCCTTTAAAATCAGGTTTTTTACGTGCAAAAGATATTCTTAAGTTAGATAATGAAAATATTGCAGTAGTTGGAGATCAAATTTTTACTGATATAATAGGAGCAAATAGATGTAATATGTTTTCTATATTAGTAAAACCTATAGAAGAAAAAGATTATTTAATAACAAGAATGAAAAGACCTATAGAAAAATTAATAATTAAGAATTATGAGAAAAATAAAAGAAAAAGAAGTTTAAAATAGAACAAAAATGTAATACATAAAAACGGAGGAGAAAAATGTATATCAATGAGTTACATATATTAACATATGTTATAGTAGGAATAATAGGCTTAATAGTAGGACAGTTTATGGACTGGTGTAATTTGAGAATGAGAGATCATAAAAAAATATTCTCAAGAGACTTTTTTAAAGAATATTTAAAAAATACTAAACCAAAATATTTACTTATGATTATTGTAGCTATTTCATATATAGCTTTAGTATATTTTAAAGGACTAACAATTGAAACACTAAAATTTATTTTCTTAATTCCAATGATATTAAGTGCATTTATAATAGATTTTAAATCACAAATAATACCAAATAGATTAACTCTTACAGTGTTTGAAACAGGATTAGTGTTTACTTTTATAGAAACACTACAAAATACAAATTTAGGAATTAATATATTTATAGATAATATGCTGGGAATGGTTATAGGAGGAGGAATTTTCTTATTAATAACATTAATAGGAGGAGCTATAGCTGGAAAAGAAGCAATGGGATTTGGCGATGTAAAATTAATGGCTGCCCTAGGATTATTCTTTGGCTGGATGAATATAATTCTTATATCAGTAATGTCATTCTTATTTGCAGCAGTTGTTAGTATAGTTATTTTAATTAGTAGAAAGAAAAAATCTAGTGAATATATTCCTTTTGGACCATTCATTGTGGTTGCAAGTTTAATTCCTATATATATTTCTACTTCAGATATATTAATGGTATTATTAGAAATATTTTCATTAGGTACATACTAAAAGTTATAAAATTGATAAAAATGGATATAGTAATAAAATGATAAAAATATAAGCAATAATATATGTAGTAATAAGGGGGGATTTTATGAATCCAAAGATTAAATGGTTAAGAGATAAAATAAATATGGAGAATATGCAGGGAATGATAATTTCAAATCCAGTTAATATACGTTATCTCACAGGAATACAGGCAGAAGGAATACTACTTATTACAAGAAAAGAAAACTTTTTTATAACAGATGGTAGATATTTAGAAGAAGTAAGAACTACTTTAACTATAGATGATGGAATAATTGTAAATGATATTGCAAGTATCTCAAGAGATGATTATGAAAATTTCTTTTTGTTTTGTGAAAATGTTGGATTTGAAGAAAATTATATAACTTATGCTACATATAAAAAATATATAGAAAGATATAAAATTAATAATTTTGAAGAAACAGAAAATCTAATAGAAAAACAAAGAATGATTAAAGATGAAGAAGAAATAGGTTTTATAGAAAAAGCATGCTATATTACTGATCAATGTTTTTCTCATTTATGTGAATATATAAAAATTGGAATGACAGAAAAAGAGATTGCATTTGAAATAGAAAAATTTTTCAAAGATAATGGAGCAGATGGATTAGCATTTGATACAATTGTTGCATCAGGTTGTAATTCATCAAAACCTCATGCAAAACCTACAGATAAAAAAATAGAAGCAGGAGATGCAATAACAATTGATATGGGATGTAAATACAATGGTTATTGCTCTGATATGACAAGGACAATATTTGCAGGATATGTGCCAGTACAAATACAAAAAATATATGATTTAGTTTTAAAAAATGAACTTCAAACTTTAAAAGAATATAAAGATGGAGTAAGCATTAGATTAGTAAGTAAAATGGTAGAAAATGATTTTAAACTAAATGGATATGATTTTGTTCATAGCTTAGGACATGGAGTTGGTTTAGATATTCATGAAATGCCATTTATAAATGGAAAGAATGATAATAGCTTAAAAGCAAATATGGTTGTTACAAATGAGCCAGGAATATATATACCAGGAAGTTTTGGAGTTAGAATAGAAGATACAGTATTAATTACAAAATCTGGATGTATAAGTTTAACAAAATCTGATAAAAATTATATTATAGTGGATAAATAAAGGCTCTAAGACTTGATTTAAGGTAAAACATGTGGTAAAATAAATAGGATTTAAATTTATGTTAATTTGAAAGGAGAAATATATATGGCAGAAGTATATATGGCAGGAGATTTTAGAAACGGAACAACATTTGAAATGGATGGAAATGTATTTAAAGTAGTAGAATTTCAACATGTAAAACCAGGAAAAGGAGCAGCTTTTGTTAGAACAAAACTAAAAAATGTTATAACAGGTGCAGTATTAGAAAAAACATTTAACCCATCAGAAAAATTCCCAGGAGCAGAAATCGAAAAAAGAGATATGCAATACTTATATAATGATGGAGGATTATATTATTTTATGGATAATGAGACATATGAGCAAATGCCTCTAAACGAAGAACAAATAGGTGATGGACTAAAATTCTTAAAAGAAAATATGAATGTAAAAATTCTATCTTTTAAAGGAAATGTATTTTCAGTAGAACCACCAATGTTTGTTGAATTAGAAGTTACATATACAGAGCCAGGATTTGCTGGAAATACAACAACTACATCAGGAAAACCCGCAACACTTGAAAATGGATATAAACTTACAGTACCTCTATTTGTAAATATTGGAGATGTCGTTAGAATAGATACAAGAACTGGCGAATATATGGAAAGAGTATAAGGAGGAATTTATTATTTATGTCTGATATTAAGGGTAAATACAAAAAAATATTAGAAGATCTTGAATCTAATATAAAAGATAAAGAGGATTTAGCTATAGCCAAAGAAAAATTTATGGAACTTACTGTGGTTTTCATGGATATAGTTGATAGATTAACATATTTAACAGATGAAAGAATTAAAGACATAGAAGAAAAGCAAATAGAAATAAATAACAGAATAAATAATGTACAATCAATCGTAGATGGTATAGAAGAAGACATTTATGATGAGGATGAAGAAGGATATGAATTTGAAATTGTTTGTCCTTATTGTAATTATGAATTTACCACTGATATAACAGATGAAGAAAAAGATGAAATAAAATGTCCTCAATGTAATAATATAATAGAATTAGACTGGAATAGTGATGAAGAATATTCTTGCTCAGGAAATTGTTCACACTGTCATGGAGAAGAAGTTGCAGAAGATGACGAAAAATATAAAAATAAAGAAGATAAAAATGAAGATGAGGATATGTAACATAAAATAAATAATAAATATTAAATAGTAAAATAATAAAGTAAAAGGATGATATTAATAAAAAATTAATATTGTTCTTTTTTATTGTATAGAAAAAATCGACTTTTTAGTTGACGTTCAGTGATTTAAACAATTTTTGACTATACAACTTTATTTAAATAAGGTTAAAGGATCTATATAATTATTATTTACTCTAACTCCAAAATGAAGATGTGGACCAGTAGTTGCTCCATTTGTGGGATTTCCATTTTCATCATAGTACTGATTTCCTTTAACTCCATATACGTTTTTAGGTCCAACATAACCAATAACGTCTCCTTGAGAAACAATGTCACCTTTTTTTACTATATACGTAGGAGAAACATGGCAATATGTAAATTTCATATTTCCTTGAGAAAGAGTAATTGTATAACCACCTCCACCTAAAAATCCTGTAAAAGTAATTGTACCTGAAGTAACCGCAATTAATTTACTTCCTTCTGGAGCACCTATGTCTAAACCAGAATGGTAACTAGAGGCACCGAGCAGTAGGAGATGTTCTATATCCAAAATATGAATTTATAGTGGTATAGCCTGGTGATGGCCAAGCATATCCTGAACTACTAATATCTATTATTATATTAGATGAATCAGTATATGCTAAAGAAGAATCTGACAAAAATGGTATGAAGAATATAGAAATAAATAAAATAATGAAAATTATAAGGATAATTAAAGATTTAAAAGACATAAAAAAGCTATTAGACATTAAAACCTCCTATTTAATCTAATAGCCCCCGAAGATTATTATATATATATTAATTGCAATTATAAATCATTTTTCTTCAATCTTATTTGATTTAAATGCAAAGAATTTACTTATAAAGAAATTTAAAATAATAACAATAATAGTTATTAAACATTTACTAACAATAGTTGGAATTGCTGTTACATAAGTGAAAAGTAGAGATCCTCCAATTGATTCAATAAACATTGTAAGAAGTCTTCCTAAAATGAATTTTGAGAATTCTATAAATTTTTCACCAAAACCGTTAGCTTGTGAATGAAAAACTAAATCTTTATTTGTGAAGTATGCAACTAACACTGCAAGAACTATAGCAATATTATTAGCAGATGTATTATTTACTCCAAAGAATGTTGTCATTATATAAAATGAACCGATATTAACTAAAGTTGTTAAACCACCAAAAACAACATATAAAATAACTTCTTTTGATAAGAATCTTTTTATAAAGTTTATAAAATTTTTACTTTCTTTTTTGTGTTCTGTTAATTTATTATTTTCATTGTTTTCAAAACTATTATTATTTATCTCTTCCATAAAAATTCCTTTTTGATTATTGATCTATATTATTTAAAATAAAATGCACAATTAATCTTAATTGTGCATCAATAGTTTGGCAGGGGTACTAAGACTCGAACTCAGACTTGTGGTTTTGGAGACCATCGTGCTAACCATTGACACTATACCCCTATGAAATTACTTTATTATCTTAGCACAAAAAATAAATTAATGCAAGAGGAAACAGAAAAAAATAAAAAACTCTTAGAAATTAATGAACAATATAAGAATATAAAAATAAAAACCAGAGGTCCCAGCTTGTGCATGGGAGCCTCCGGATTAAGTTAGGCCAGCTCTTTTTGGAAAATATTACTTCTTCCAGAAATAGAGCAGGATTTCTTCCTCATCTTTCACGATGACGGTGAGATACCGCTCGTCCTCAAAGAGGAACGAGTTGTCATCATCAGCAGGAAGAGTCCACTTGTCACCATTGCTGCGAATACCAGGAATCTGGTACGGGCTAATCGTGTCATAGCACGAGAGCTTCAGACCTTTATCAGGATACTTGCAAATTGGGTCAAGAATCTTGATCGCCGTAGCAATCTCAATTCCTGTAGTGTCGGTGGCACCGCAGATAGCGTCAACAACGTAGGGGTCACCATTGTAGGTACAAACGCCTTTGTCATACACCATAAAAGCGATGCGCGGACCCAGGATGCTCAGCGCCCGGTTGGCGTTGGCAGAACCTTCGTGTTCCATCATGTAATGAGTAAAGCTGTTGTGGGGGCAAAAGCCCAGATCTTCGTACTTAGCCATGTTGTAATCCTCCTTTAAATATTAATGGCCTATAGCTTCTAAATGCTCACTTAGAGCATATATAAATTATATCATAATTTACATAAAATAGCAAATGGCAAAAATATTGGTTGAAAAATTTATGATTTTATGATAAAATATACATTTATAGGATGTTCCTATATAAGTTTTGATCCATTAGATAATTTGAAAGGAGAGAACAAAAAAGTGCTGAATCGGACTAAAAAAATGAAGATACGAAGCTTATCAGTCGAAAATTACTCTTTTACAAGAGTAAAGAGGACAAAGAATCATGAGGATTTGATTTCTCTTGAAAAAATTAAGGACCAGATGAAGTTAAAAATGAAACAACTGGGATACAGAACAGAAGAAGTTCCTCAAAAGAAGGCAAATGTTATTATGAGAGTATACAAAAGAATATACTTTCAACAAGGTGCAGACAGCTACTATAATGTTTTTGGTGCAGCAATGTACACAAAAAAATGTGGTAGGTGGTTTACTGATGTATGGGGAATTGAACAAGAGGTAGATCTCATGAATAAAGTAGGAGACTTCAAAAGCGAGTTTTATGAGGCACAGTCTGAGTCTTGCGATTACTATCTAAAAGTGAGATAAAAATCAGGCAAAAGGTCGGGAGGAGCTGTAAAGGCGATTCCTGACCTTTTGTTTTGCATATTAAATTTAAATAAATTATGATAAAATTAAAAATTTGATAATTCTTATGATATAATGTGATTGAATAAATTAAAAATATAGAAGGAGGAAGATATGGAAAACGAGAAGGTAATAAATAAAAGAATAAGAGAATATTCTAAAGGAGTAGATATTATTCAAACTATAATAATATTTTTACTTGCTTTATTAGTACCTACTTTTTTAGGACAAATATTAAATAAAGTATTTGGACAGACAAGTGTTGTAGCAACTAATTCACAAATAATAATTGGAACAATAGTAAATATGGCTTTAGTTATGACGGCAATTAATTTAAAAGGATGGGGAAAAATATTAGGTGTTGTAACAATGCCAAGTATAGCTACAATTCTTGGAGGATATGTTTTTGGTACATCTTCTGTATTTATGGTATATATGATACCTGCTATATGGATTGGAAACTTTATTTTAGTATATTCATTTAAATTAATAATGCTTGATAAAAATAAAAATTATTTTTTAGCAGGAATAGTTGGAATAATTTTAAAAGTATTAGTTATATTTACTGTGTTTAATGTACTTAATGGATTTAATATATTCCCAGAGAAAATGATAGAGACTCTTCAAACGTCAATGGGATTAACTCAATTAATTACAGCAAGTCTAGGAGTAGTTTTAACTTCAATTATATATTTTGCGGAGAAAAAAAGTAAAAAAATTAGTGAATAATATTTTATAAATTTAAGTAAAAAAATCATTAGTTTTTAGGAGGTATAAAATTGAACCAAATTCTAGTTACTCAAAAAGTTTATGTAACACCAGAATTAAAGAAAAAAAAGAAATTATATAAGATAGAATTCTTTTTATCTGTTCTTTTGGTATGCCTTTTTTCATCTTATTACATATATGCAGAACATGACAGAAATAATACAGAAGAAGTTTCTCAAGAAATTTTAACCCAAGTAAGACAAGATGATACAACAAAATCATCTGGAAATGATCCAATTATTATTGTTTTAAGTGAGGCAGAAGCAAACAATAAAATAATTGATGATCAAATAAATCAAAATATAAAGATAAACACTACAATAGATGGTGTAACATATTCTACAGAAGCATTTATTACAATACCTAAAATAGGAATTAGTTATCCTGTATTATCTGAAACATCAGATGAATTACTAGAAGTATCAGTAAATAAATATTGGGGACCAGGACCAAATGAAGTAGGAAACTATTGTATAGTGGGACATAATTATAGAAATGGTAAGATGTTTGGAAAGTTAAAGGAGCTAGAATATGGTGATATTGTAGAATTACAGGATTTAACAGGCAGAACTATAAAGTATAAAGTTTATAATAAATATGTTGTAGATCCAAGTAATAGAAGTTGTACTAGTCAAAAAGGAAATGATGGCAGAATGTTAAATTTTAGAGAAATAACACTGATTACATGTACTAATTACGGAACACAAAGATTAATTGTAAAATGTAGAGAAATATGATAAAGATTGATTAAATAAATTTACAAAAAAATAAAAAACACAAAAGTTAATTTTGTGTCTTTTTTGGTGGAGATGAGGAGAGTCGAACTCCTGTCCAATAATCCGTCCACATGAACTTCTCCGAGTGCAGTTTGTTAATAAAATTCCCTAAAAACTAATTAACAAACAAATTATATTTTTAGGTAGTCAAATGAATACCCTTTATTCCTATGACACGGAAATAAATTCGTTTCCCACTTTTATGACGTTTTATCTAAAGCCGTGGGGAGCTAAAGTAAAACGAGCTGCTATATCTTAAGCAGCGTAAGCTAATTCTTTATTATCAGCGTTTATATTTAAATTTCGCTTTTTTATAGTGGCCAAAGCGACCATCCACTACTCGCTATTCATACTTCAGGGTTACTGTCGAAACCAAATACATCCCCATAAATAGTACATTAATTATTATACTATAAATTATATGAAATTACAAGAAATTATGCTCGGAAATATTAGACAAAAAAATAGAAAATAAATATAAGTTGATGTTAACATAAAAATATGATAAAATATAATAGATCAATTGATGGAGGTAAGTAAATGGAAGAATTAGGAAAAACAAATGTTATCCTGAAAGAGTTTCAGGAAAGTGATCTGGATGAGTTTTACCGGATTGCAAGAAATAAGGGTGTTAAGAAATTTGTAAAAGTTTTTTATCCAGAAGATATGGAAGAGGCACGAATGATCCTTGATATGCTACAAGACAATACCAATTATATCAGCTTTAAAATAGTTGATAGAGAAGGCAATTTTGTTGGTGGCATTTTAGGTGATAAGATTGGCAGAGGAAAAATCGATATATCATATTTTATCGGTGAAGACTACCGGAAAAATGGATATTGTACTGAGGCTGTAAGCCTTTTTGAATCATATTTAAAGGAAAAATCAAATATGAAATTCATGCACTTCTATGTGGCAAAAGAAAACAAGAAGTCACAGAATGTGATGAAAAGACTTGGAGTTAAGCTGGATCATAAGACTGACACAGGAATTATTTACTTGAAGAGGATTTCATAATGCCTAAATTGTGTATGCGCCAGGCCTAAAAAGGCTAAGGCGCTTATTTTTATCCTAGATTTTAAATGAAAAAAATTAAAGTGAAAAAATAATTTAGATTTAGTAAAAAAATTAGAAATTTATATAATAAATTAAATAATATAAAAGTCTTAGAAAAAAATAGAAAAATATTACAAAAAATTATCAAAAGATGTTTACTTTTGTATTTTTTTTGTATACAATATATCTAGTAAATTTTAAGAGAGAATCAAAAGAAAAAGTGAAAGGGGCTATTACCGATGAAAATATTAATGTTAACATGGGAATATCCACCAAGAATTGTTGGCGGAATAGCAAGAGTTGTGCACGATTTATCAAAAAGATTGATAAAAGATGGTCACGAAGTTACAGTAGTAACATATAAAGATGGTAATGTACCATATTATGAAAATGATAAGGGTGTTGATGTATATAGAGTAGATAACTATATGATCCATCCTAATAATTTTATAGATTGGATATTACAACTTAATTTTAATTTAGCAGCTAAAGCATCAGAAATAATTAATAAAAATGGAAAATTCGATGTTATACATGCACATGATTGGTTAGTTGCAAATGCAGCAAAAACAATAAAAAATGCATTTGATATACCAGTTGTTTCAACAATACATGCAACAGAGTCAGGAAGAAATTCTGGAATACATGATGAAACACAAAGATATATTAATGATACAGAATGGCTTTTAACATATGAATCTACTGAAGTTATAGTTAATAGTAATTATATGAAAGGACATGTACAAGGATTATTTGGACTTCCTTTTGATAAGATTAATGTAGTACCAAATGGAATTAACTTAAATAATTTCAATGGTATAGATAGAGATTATGATTTCAGAAGACAATATGCAATGGATAATGAAAAAATAATACTTTATTTAGGTAGATTAGTATATGAAAAAGGTGTACAACATTTAATTTCAGCAATGCCTAAAATCTTAGCAAATTATCATGATGCTAAATTAATAATAGCTGGAAAAGGCGGAATGCTAGATGAATTAAAGGCTCAAGCTGAACACATGGGACTTGCAAATAAAGTATATTTTACAGGATATTTAAGTGGAAAACAAGTTCAAAAAATGTATAAATGTGCTGATGTAGCTGTATTTCCAAGTACATATGAACCATTTGGTATTGTTGCATTAGAAGCAATGCTTGCAGGTGTTCCAACTGTGGTTTCTGATATAGGAGGATTAAATGAAATAGTAGATCATAGAGTTGATGGAATGAAGAGCTATGCAGGAAATCCAAATTCTATAGCTGATTCAGTTCTAAGCTTATTATATGATCCACAACTTGCAGCAAATGTGTCTAAAAAAGCAAAAATGAAAGTAAAAGAAGAGTTTAATTGGAATAAAATAGCGCAAGATACACACTATATTTATGAAAAAGCTATATGCAAAACAATGGCAGAAAGACAAGCTGAACAAATTGCACAAGAAAAAGCTAAAAAAGCAACTAAAGCAAAAAATACAGAAAAAGAGATTACAAATTTATTAAGCTTCAAGAAGAAACATGCTTATGCATAAAACAAAAACGGCTTAATGTTTTAAGAAAGGGTAGATATAGAAATGAATGTGTATGATACAGCAAATAGATTAGCATATGAAATTCAAGAATCAGAAGAATATAAAGAGTATAAAAAACTAAAAGACAGTGTAATGTCAAATAATGAAACAAAAAATAAAATTGAAGAATTTGAAAAGTTAAGATATGATGTGCAACTAATGCAATATACAGGAGAAAGTAAAGATGAAGAAAAATCTAAAAAGCTAGAAGAAATGTATAGAATGTTAGTTGAAGATAAACAAATAAAAGAATATTTTGATTTAGAAGTCAAATTCAATGTAATGATAGCAGATGTTAATAAGATAATAGCAGAGGCAATAAGAGATGTACTTTAAAGAAGATTTTAATGTTGGTCGATTTTAAATTTTATATATATGACATAAGTTGTTAAGGGCTTTTGGTATGTATTTTACACATATCAAAAGCTTTTTATTGCATAGGAAATTTCGCAAGAAATTTCCGGAGCAACAAGGTTAAGTTACCTTGGTTGTGCGTATTTGCGAAGCAAAACGCACATGTGGCGAAGCCACTTTTCTTATATAAAAATATCAAAAGGAGTTATATATGGAATATTTTTATGTAACAATAATATTTTGTATTATTACTATAATTGTATTAAAATTTGGATTTAATATAAAATTAAAAGATATAAAAAAGATAAAAGAATTAGGATATAACAAAGATTTAAATAATATAGCTAATAAATTTCCAGAAAACAAGGAAATATGTGAAAAAATTGTGGAAAAGTTAAATAATAAAACTGTAAAAATAGAAGAAAATAGCGAGTCAAAGGCAAGTTTATACATAGTAGCTACAAATAAAATAATTATAGCTAATATAAAAGATACTTTTACTAGAATACAAACAATAGCTCACGAATGCCTACATTCTGTGCAGAACAGAAAAGTCTTACTTTTTAATTTTATTTTCTCAAACATATATATTATGTATTTTGTTGTTTCATTAATATTAATATTCTTTAATATTGGAGAACAATATTTTAATATATATATACAAATATACTTCTTATTAACATTAATATATATTGGAATAAGAACATATTTAGAAAATGAAGCTATGAGTAAAGCCATTTTTGTTGCAAAAGAATATATGGAAGAATATAAGAATAGTGATATAACACATGAAGAGATAGATAAACTTGTGAAAGGCTTTGAAGAAATAAATAGAATAGGTATTCCTTTTGCCAACTTTTATTTAATAACTCTTAGTTTAGTAAAAATAATAATTTTATGTATAATAGCATTAATTTGACCAAAACTGGTCAAATTTTTTTTAAATTGTTTAAATATACTTTAAAAAAAGTATATTTTGTAGTAAAATATATGGTATATTGTGTTTTAAGGAGTTTTAGATGAATAAAAAATGGGAATGTTATGAAGTAGACGAAATCAAAGTTAAAGAATTAATTGATAAATATAATATAAATGAAATATTAGCTAAAATATTAGTTAATAAAAATATTACAAGTAAAGAAGAAATAGACCTATTTATAAATCCTACTAGAAATGATTTTCATGATCCTTTTATGATGCCTGATATGGAAATTGCAGTAGAAAGAATTTTAAAGGCTATTGAGAATAAAGAAAGAATAATGATTTATGGGGATTATGATGCAGACGGAATAACTAGTATAACAGTTTTAAAAAGTTTTTTAGAGGAAAGAGGATTAGATGTAGCATCATATATACCAAATAGATTAAATGAGGGATATGGATTAAATAAAGAAGCAATAGAAAAAATATATGATGATGGATACAGATTAATGATTACAGTTGACTGTGGAATAACTGGAATAGATGAGATAGATTATGCAAATTCTTTAGGAATAGAAACAATTGTAACAGATCATCACGAACCTGCAGAAGAAATTCCAAAAGCAATTGCTGTAGTAGATGCAAAAAGAAAAGATAATGAGTATCCATTTAATCAGTTAGCAGGGGTTGGTGTAGTTTTTAAACTTATTCAAGCTATATCAACTAAACTTAAATTAGAAGAAAAAGAATATTTAAAATATTTAGATATTGTGTGTATTGGAACAATTTCAGATATAGTTCCATTAGTTAATGAAAATAGAGTTATTGCAAAATTAGGATTAAAGTTAGTAGCTCAGACAAAAAATATTGGCTTAAAAGCTTTATTAGATATAATCGGGTTTAAGAATATTGATTCTAGTACAGTATCTTTTGGAATAGCTCCTAGAATTAATGCTTGTGGAAGAATGGGAAATGAACAGTTAGCATTAGATTTATTTCTTTGTAAAGATAAAAATTTAGCAAAAGAATTAGCAATAAAGCTAAATGAATATAATGTGGAAAGACAATCAATTGAAAAAAAGATATTTGATGAAGCAGTAGAAAAAATAGAGAAAAAAGAAAAAGATAGTACTTGTATAATAATAGGAAGTGAAGGGTGGCACCATGGAATTATAGGTATTGTTGCATCTAAAGTAACTGACATGTATTTCAAACCATCAATATTAGTTTGCTTTGAAGATGGTGTTGGAAAAGGATCAGGAAGAAGTATACCTGGATTTGATTTACATGAAGCTTTAATGAAATGTTCAGATAAATTAGATAAATTTGGTGGACATGCTATGGCAGTTGGAGTTACTGTAAAAAAAGATAATTTTGATGGATTTAAACAAGAATTAGAAGAATATGCGAAAAAAAGTGAGATAGATAAAATTGTTCCAGTAGTAAATATAGATAGTGAACTATCTTTAAAAAATATTAATATAGAAAATGTGAAGAGTTTGAATGTATTAGAGCCATATGGTGAAGCAAATAAAATGCCAATGTTCTTATTTAAAAATTTAAAGATAAATTCAATAAGAGCATTATCAGAAGGAAAACACCTAAAACTAACATTAAAAGATGATAATTTTATGATTGATGCTATTGGTTTTAATATGGGAAATTTATCAGAAGAATATTTACTAGATGATAAAGTAGATATTGTTGGAAACTTAGATATAAATGTATTTAATGGAAATGAAAATGTACAAATAATACTAAAAGATATTAGAAAATCATACTAAAGGAGGGAAACGTATGTCAGAATATAAAGATGTAGGAATAGAAGATGTAATATCAGTGGTAAAAAAGAAAAAAGGAAGACGTGACATTAAATTAATACAACGTGCATATGATTATGCCAAGTCAAAACACGGGGACCAAAAAAGAAAATCTGGAGAACCATATATAATACATCCTGTACAAGTTGCATATACACTTGCTGATTTGGGTATGGATGATAATACTATTTGTGCTGCACTTTTACATGATGTATTAGAAGATACTGATACTACATACCAAGATCTAGAAAAAGAGTTTAACTCAGAAATTGCATATATGGTTGATGGTGTTACAAAACTTAGTAAACTTCAATATGCAAGTGTAGAGGAACAACAAGTTGAGAATTACAGAAAAATGTTCTTGGCAATGGGTAAAGACATACGTGTAATCCTAATAAAACTTGCTGATAGACTTCATAATATGAGAACATTAAAATATTTATCTAGAGATAGACAAATAGCAAATGCAAAAGAAACTATGGAGTTATATGCACCACTTGCTAATAGACTTGGTGTATATTCTTTAAAATGGGAACTAGAAGACTTATCATTTAAATATCTATATCCAGAAGAGTATAGAGAATTGGTAGAGGGAATAAACAAGAAGAGAGAAGAAAGATTAAAATTCATAGAATTAATAATGGATCAAATAAGAGAAGAATTAAAAAATCAAAAGATTGATGCAGAAGTAACAGGAAGGGCAAAACATTTATATAGTATATATAGGAAAATGAAAAGAGATAATTCTACTCTAGATCAAATATATGATTTATTTGCATTAAGAATAATAGTAAATTCAGTTAAAGATTGTTATGCTGCACTTCGGTGTAGTGCATGATTTATATAATCCAATGCCGGGTAGATTTAAAGACTATATTGCAGTTCCAAAGCCTAATATGTATCAATCATTACATACAACATTAATTGGACCAAAAGGAACACCTTTTGAAGTTCAAATCCGTACATGGGACATGCATAGAGTTGCTGAATACGGTATTGCTGCACACTGGGCATATAAAGAGTCTAGTTTTGCAAAAGGAAAGAAAGCAAATGTAAAAGTAGAAGATGATAAACTTGCATGGGTAAGAGAAACTTTGGAATGGCAAAGTGAGATGCAAGATCCTGATGAGTTTATGTCTACATTAAAGAAAGAACTATTTGAAGATGAAGTATATATATTCACTCCAAAAGGAGCAATAAAAGTACTTCCAAAAGGTTCAACACCAATAGATTTTGCATATCAAATACATGAGCAAATTGGTCATAAAATGGTTGGATGTAAGATAAATAGTAAAATGATGCCAATTACAACTAAATTAAAAAATGGTGATATAGTTGAGATAATAACATCAGATCAATCAAAAGGACCAAGTAGAGATTGGCTTAAATTTGTAAAAAGTTCAAGAGCAAGAAATAAAATTCTAGGATGGTTTAAGAAAAATCAAAGAGAAGAAAATATTGAAAAAGGTAAAGATACTATTGAAAGAGAGCTTAAAAAGATTGGCGTAAAACATGATGACTTATTTAAAAATGAATTTTTACAGCCAGCATTAAATAGATATAAATTTAATAGTATTGAAGATATGTATGCTGGTGTTGGATTTGGTTCTATATCTGCAGGAAAAATTATTACTAGAATGCTTGAAGAGTATAGAAAAGTTCATAAAGAAGATGATATAGAAAAAACTCTAGAAGAATTATCAAAAGAAAAAACGCATAAAGAAAAACCATCATCAAATGGTATTATAGTAAAAGGAATTGATAATTGTTTAGTAAAACTATCTAAATGTTGTAATCCAGTACCTGGAGATGAAATTATAGGATATATTACAAGAGGAAGAGGAGTATCTGTTCATAGAACTGATTGTGTTAATACTAAAAATTTATTAGCAGAAGGAAACAGAATTATAGATGTTTATTGGAGTAATCAAAAAACAACATATAGTGTTGATATTGAGATATATGCAAATGACAGATCAGGACTTCTTGCAGATATTATAAATGTTTTAGGTAATGCTAAATGTAATTTACAAGCCGTTACATCAAAAGCAAATAAAGAAAAAATTGCAATTACTGAAGTAACTGTTGAAGTAGAAAATATAGAGCAACTAAATCAGGTATTGAAAAAATTAAGAAAAATTGATAGTGTATATGAAGTAAAAAGAAAGAAACAATAGAAACAAGTAAATAGAGACAGATTTATTCTGCTTGTTTGGAAAGAAAAAAATTAAATAAAAACAGGAGATAGAAATGATATTAAAGGAATTGAGAGTACAATCTGAATTTGAGAACATTATTACTAATTGCTATATAATTGAAGATGAAAAAACAAAAGAAACTATGGTAATTGATCCAGGCGGAGAGCCAGAAAAAATAATAGAACTATTAGAAATATTAGGCTCTAAAGTTAAATATATATATTTGACTCATTGCCATGGAGACCATATAGGAGCAGTAGAAGAAATAAAAAATAAAGAAGGCGGAAAAATACTTATTCATTCAGATGATTATGAAGGATTAAAAAATCCTGAAATTAATCTTACAGGTGTAGTATCAGAAAATGAAAAAAGTGTAGAAGCTGATTCTAGAGTTAATGATGGAGATATTATACATGTTGGAGATTTGGAGTTTAAAGTTATACATACTCCAGGTCATACAAAAGGTGGTAGTAGCCTATATTGTGACAAAGAAAATATGTTGTTTTCTGGAGATACAATGTTTAAAACAATGTGGGGAAGAACAGATCTTCCAACAGGAAGTTTTCCAGATATTATACAGTCAATAAGTAATAAGTTATTAGTTTTACCAGATGATACTATAGTATATCCAGGTCATGGAACATCTACTAAGATTAAAGAAGAAGAACCAATATACTATAATCTAATGCCTGGAGATGAATAATAAAAAAGATATAAAATAATAGGAGGAGCAAATTTTATGAAAGTAGAACCAAAAACTTTGCCAGGTTTTATGGAACTTTTACCAAATGATCAAATACAATTTAATTCTATGATGGATAAAATAAGAAAATCATATGAAAGATTTGGATTTCTTCCATTAGATACACCAGTTATAGAAATGGCAGATGTACTTTTAGCAAAAGCTGGAGGGGAAACAGAAAAACAAATATATCGTTTTAATAAAGGTGAAAATAATTTAGCATTGCGTTTTGACCTAACAGTTCCACTTGCTAAATATGTATGCCAGTATTACAATGATTTGAGTTTTCCATTTAAAAGATATCAGATAGGTAAAGTATATAGAGGAGAAAGACCTCAAAAAGGTAGATATAGAGAGTTTTACCAATGTGATATAGATATAATTGGAGATGGAGAGCTTAGTTTAATTAATGATGCTGAAATTCCAAGTGTTATATATACTACAATAAAAGAATTAGGATTTGATGATTTTACAATCAGAATAAATAATAGAAAAATATTAAATGGACTATTTGCAGAGCTTAATTTAGAAAAAGAATCTGTAGATATAATGAGAATTATAGATAAGCTAGAAAAAATAGGGAAAGATAATGTGGTAAAATGTTTAGAAGATCTAAAAATAGAAAAAGAAAAAATAGATAAAATAATGGAATTCTTAGAAATAGATGGAGATACTGATTCTAAATTAGAAAAGCTAAGTAAATTAGGATTTACAAATGAACTATTTGTACAAGGACTATCTGAACTTTCAGAAGTTGTTAAAAATATAAGATTATTTGGTGTTCCAGAGGAAAACTTTAATGTAGATCTTACAATTGCAAGAGGTTTAGATTATTATACAGGAACAGTATATGAAACATTTTTAAATAATTACAGAGAACTTGGAAGTATTTGTTCTGGTGGAAGATATGATAATTTGGCAGAGTTTTATACAGATAAGAAAATGCCAGGTGTAGGTGTTTCTATAGGACTTACAAGATTGTATTCAAAATTAAAAGAGCTTGATATTATAGGAAATAATCAAAAATCAATTTCTAAGGTTTTAGTTATATCTATGTTAGATAATAATGATAGGGCTTTAGAAGTAGGTGCAATTCTTAGAAAGAATAATATAAATACAGATGTATATTTAGAAAATAAAAAGATAAAAGCTAAATTTAAATATGCAAATAGATTGAATGTTCCATATGTCGCAGTAATTGGTGAAGAAGAAGAAAAGAATGGAACAGTAAGTTTAAAAAATATGGAAACAGGAGATCAAAAAGAAGTTAGTATAGATGAATTAATTAATATATTCAAAGATTAGATAAAGAGTAGATATTAATTAGATAATTAATATTCAAAATAAAACAATTAATAAATATGATATAAAAAATATAATCTAAATTCTAATATAAAAAATTAGATATATAGGTTATATTTTTTGTTTTCTATGAATATATTTATATATAGGAAACTTGTACAAAAAGGATGGAAAATATGATTAATTTAGCTGTAATTGAATTGAAAGATGTTATAAAATATCTAATTAAAATAACATTTCTAATATTAATTATTGTAGGGCTTACTAAATTCTTTTCAAGTTTTAAAACTAAAATAAACATAGAGAAAAATTCATTTCTTTCTTGTTTAGATGTAGTAATACCAAGCATAGGAGATATAAATAAAAACGAAAAAGAGGTTGATAATGTAGATAAAGCAGAAATAAAACCATTAAAGATGGCATTAGCAACAGAACTAAGTGTGATAGATGCTGTAGAAAAAAATGAAGAAATAGTACAAGATAAAGAAGAAGAGGCATCTAAAACAGAAGAGTCTACAGATGAAGAAATTAAAGAAGCTGAAACAGGAGTAAAAACAGAAGTATTAGAGAGTAATGTACCAGAAAAATATACCACAGAGTATAATGGAGTAAAAATAAGGAATGAAACTGATAATATTAAACTTACAGAAGAAATGTTAAAATCAGAAGTAAATGTAAATACTAAAAATATACTTATATATCATACTCATACCTGTGAAAGTTATACAAAAACAAAGAAATACAATTATAAATCTTCTGGAAATTTTAGAACAACTGATATAAATTATTCTGTTGCTAGAGTTGGAACAGAACTTACTAAATATTTAGAATATTATGGATATAATGTTATACATGATACCACTTTATATGATTATCCATCATATAGTGAATCATATGATAGATCTTTAAAAGGTGTTGCTAAACTTTTAGAAGAAAATGAAGATACAGACATATTATTTGATATACATAGAGATGCTATTGGAGATAGTACTTATGCACCAACTGTAAAAATAGGAGAAGAAGAAGCGGCTCAAATGATGTTTGTTATTGGAAGTAATGGTGGAGGAAGTGAGCATGATAATTGGAATCAAAATTTAAAATTAGCAATAAAAATACA
Organism: uncultured Clostridia bacterium; assembly: GCA_944392455.1. Taxonomy (GTDB): domain Bacteria; phylum Bacillota; class Clostridia; order TANB77; family CAG-508; genus CALXVA01. The sequence goes on along the minus strand of CALXWP010000002.1, from coordinate 11,928 downwards.
AGAAAAAGCAAATGAAATGTATCCGGGACTCTTTAAACCAATAATATTAAGAGATAGTAGATATAATCAGCAATTAGCTGTTGGAGCAAGTATAATTGAAGTAGGAGCTACAGGAAATACAATGGAACAATGCTTAAATAGTATGAAATACTTATCAAAAGTATTAAATGAGGTGTTAAAGTAAAATTTAACATCTTTTATTTTGTAAAAAAATTCATTAATTTATTAAATATTATGCTTGACAATTAATGGAAAAAAAAGTATAATAAAATATTGTTAGAAACCGAACAATATAACGGAGGTGATGTGAGATAGAAAAGATGGATATAGGAAGAAGTATTCACATATTATCAAGGCAAGTTAAAAGAAAAATCGATGAAGCGGTAGTTAAATATGATGTTACATCAGTTCAATGTGGACTTATAGAATATATAAGTCATGCAGGAAAAAAAGGAAATGTTTATGCTAAAGACATAGAAAAAAAGTTTAATATGAGAAGAGCTACCATTGCCGAAATACTTAGCTTAATGGAAAAAAACGGCTTAATAGAAAGAAAAGCAAATGATGGAGATGGTAGATTAAAACAAATAATATTAACAGAAAAATCATTAGAAATAAAAAATAGCATAAAAAAAGAAGTAAATAAAGTAGAAGATAATTTAAAAAAAGGATTAACTGAAGAAGAAGTTAATCAATTTATGAAAACTTTAAAGAAAATGTCTGAGAATTTAGAATAATAAAAATGAAGAAGAACAAATAAAATAATTATAATAAAAATTAATTTAAATAAATATAGGAGGTAGAAATGATAAAAAAATTAGCAAAATATGTAAAAGACTGTAAAAAAGATACAATTTTAACACCTATATTTGTTATTTTTGAGGTTATTATGGAAGTTATGATTCCGTACTTAATGGCAAAAATAATAGATGTTGGTATTCAAAATAGTGATGTCAAATATATCCTAGAAATAGGTATATTTTTAATTGTATCTGCAATATTATCACTTGCTTTTGGTATGTTATCTGGAAGATTTGCAGCAAAAGCATCTGCAGGATATGCTAAAAATTTAAGAAAAGCTATGTTTGATAAAATACAAACATATGCATTTGAAAATATTGATAAATTTTCAACATCAAGTTTAATAACAAGACTTACAACAGATGTAACTAATGTACAAAACGCCTTTCAAATGATTATAAGAATATTAGTCAGAGCACCTATAATGTTAATATTTGCTCTTGCAATGACTTTCACAATTAGTGCAAAACTTGCTTGTATATTTTTAGTAGCAATACCTGTCCTAGGATTCCTTTTAATATTTATAGCAAAAAAAGCACATCCAAATTTCGAGAAAGTGTTTAAAAAATATGATAAATTGAATAGAGTTGTTCAAGAAGACTTATCTGGTATAAGAGTTGTAAAAGCTTATGCTAAAGAAGATCTAGAAAAAGAAAAATTTAGAGATGTAAATAACGAAGTATATACATTCTTTAAAAAAGCAGAAAAAATTGTTGCATTTAACTCACCAGTAATGCAATTTACAGTATATACATGTATTTTATTAATATCATGGTTTGGTGCACAGTTAATTGTTGGTGGAGAAATGCAAACAGGACAATTATCTAGTTTAATTACATATGCATATCAAATACTTATGAGTTTAATGATGCTTTCTATGGTATTTGTAATGGTTATCATTGCTCAATCTTCAGCTGAAAGAATTGTAGAAGTATTAGAAGAGGAACCAGCAATTAAGAATAAAGAAAGAACAGTAAAAGAAGTAAAAGATGGAGGAATTGTATTTGATAATGTAAGTTTCTGCTACAGTGATGAAAAAGATAGAACTAAATTTGCTTTAAGAAATATTAATTTAGAAATTAAACCTGGAGAAACAGTAGGAATCATTGGTGGAACAGGTAGTTCTAAATCTACATTAGTACAATTAATTCCAAGGCTATATGAGGCAACAAAGGGAAGAGTTAAAGTTGGAGGAGTAGATGTTAGAGATTATGATTTAGAAACTTTAAGAGATAGTGTTTCTATGGTTTTACAGAAAAATGTACTTTTCTCAGGTACTATTAGTGAAAACCTAAGATGGGGAAATAAAGAAGCAGATGATGAAGAATTAGAAAGAGTATGTAAACTTGCTCAAGCGGATGACTTTATAAAACAATTTCCTGCTAAATATGAAACGGTATTAGATCAAGGTGGAACTAATGTATCAGGAGGACAAAAACAAAGAATTTGTATTGCAAGAGCACTTCTTAAAAAACCAAAAATATTAATTTTAGATGATTCAACAAGTGCTGTTGATACAAAAACAGATGCTTTTATTAGAAAAGCGTTTAGAGAGGAAATTCCTAATACAACAAAAATAATTATTGCACAAAGAATTACATCTATTGAGGATGCAGATAAAATAGTTGTATTAAATGAAGGTAGAATTGATGGAGTTGGAACATCAGAAGAATTATTAAAAACAAATAAAATATATAGAGAAGTATATGAATCTCAAATGAAAGGAGATGATGAAAAAGATGGAAAAGAAAACTAAAAAATCAAAAACAGTATTTAGACTTTTAAAATATGTATTTACAATATATAAATTACAATTTTTTATTGTATTTGTTGCAATTATAATTAGTTCACTTGCTAATGTTATGGGAATTCAATTTATTCAAAGCTTAATAGATAATTATATAGTACCATTAATTGGTAATGAAAATCCAGATTTTTCATCTTTACTTCAAGCTATTGCATCTATGGGAGCAATATATTTAATAGGTGTTATAGCAACATATATTTATAACAGATTAATGATTAATATTTCACAAGGAATATTAAATAAAATACGTACAGAAATGTTTGAACATATGCAAACTTTACCAATTGGATATTTTGACAGTCATTCACATGGAGAAGTAATGAGTACATATACAAATGATGTTGATACATTAAGACAAGCTTTAAGTCAAAGTATTCCTCAAGTATTTTCTGCAGTTGTAACAATGGTAACAGTTTTAATTTCAATGTTTACAACTAATGTATATTTAACTTTAGTTGTTATCGCTATGGTCATAATAATGACATTTGTATCTAAATATTTAGGTGGAAATAGCTCTAGATATTTCGTAAAACAACAAGAAGATTTAGGTAAAGTAAATGGATATATAGAAGAAATGATGGAAGGACAAAAAGTTGTAAAAGTTTTTTGTCATGAAGAAGAAACAAAAAAGAAATTTGACGAATTAAATGAAAACTTATGTGATAGTGGTGCTAAAGCTAATACATATGCGAATATATTAATGCCATGTATATTAAATATTGGTAACTTAGGATATGTTCTAGTTGCAGTTATAGGAGGTATTCTTTCTGTAAATGGAATATTAACAATAGGTAATATTGCTGCATTTTTACAATATGTAAAAGCTTTTACAAATCCACTTGGTCAAGTTTCACAACAAATGAATTTTATAGTTATGGCACTAGCTGGTGCTGAAAGAATATTCAAATTAATTGATGAAAAACCAGAAGAAGATGATGGATATGTAACACTTGTAAATGCTAAAATGGAAAATGGTAAAATTGTGGAAACTGAAGAGAGAACAGGATTGTGGGCATGGAAACATCCTCATCAAGATGGCAGAATTACTTATGCAAGACTAAGAGGACGCGTTACATTTGATGATGTTGTATTTGGATATACAGATAAAAAAGTTGTATTGCATAACATTTCATTAGAAGCTAAAGAAGGTCAAAAGGTATCTTTTGTTGGTGCAACAGGTGCTGGTAAAACAACTATTACAAACTTAATAAATCGTTTCTATGATATACAAAGTGGTAAAATTAGATATGATGGAATAAACATACAAAAAATAAAAAAAGCAGATTTAAGAAGATCACTTGGTATGGTTTTACAAGATACAAGTTTGTTTACAGGAACTATAAAAGATAATATTAGATATTCAAGACCAGAGGCATCTGATGAAGAAGTGTATGAAGCTGCAAAACTTGCAAATGCTGATACATTTATAAAACATTTACCACAGGGGTATGACACAGTTATAACTGGAAATGGTGAAGGATTATCACAAGGACAAAGACAATTACTATCAATTGCAAGAGCTGCATTAGATAATGCACCAGTATTAATATTAGATGAAGCAACATCAAGTATTGATACTCGTACAGAAAAAATAGTTCAAGATGGTATGGATAAACTTATGAATGGAAGGACAGTTTTTGTTATAGCACATAGACTTTCAACAATTAGAAACTCTGATTTGATTATGGTACTTGATCAAGGTAGAATAATCGAAAGAGGAAATCATGAAGAATTAATGGCTAAAAAAGGTATGTATTATGGATTATATACTGGAGCAATTGAGATTGAATAGCAATGGGTCAATAGGGACGGTGTTATTTGACCCAAAAACTTACGAAAAAACAAAAAACAAAAATAAAAAAATAAAAAAGAAAAAAGCTATTAAAGGTACATATAGAATATAAACTAATAGATTACATTTTAAAATGTACTTTTTTATCTTTTTTCTTTTTTTATATTATATTTACTTTTGGGTCAAATAACACCGTCCCTATTGACCCAAAAAAAAATTATATGTATAATATGATATAAGTGAAGTTTAATATATTTTACAAAGGAGGAAAATAATATGGAAAATATAAAAGTAAACTTTGATAATGCTAAAATATTTGAAAAAAAAGTTATGAAATATTCAAAACAAGTAGCTGAGATACATAAAAAATTACATGAAAAAGCAAATGATGAAAAAGAATTCTGTGGATGGATTAATTTACCAACAGAATATGATAAAGAAGAATTTACAAGAATAAAAAAAGCTGCAAAAAAGATACAAGCAGATTCAGATATATTATTAGTTATTGGAATTGGAGGTTCATATTTAGGAGCAAGAGCAGTAATAGAATCTCTAAATAATACATTTTATAATATGCAAGATAAAGAGCAAAGAAAAACTCCTCAAATATTATATGTAGGAAATTCATTAAGTCCTAATTACTTAACTGACTTAGTTAATTATATTGGAGATAAAGATATTTCTATAAATGTTATATCTAAGTCAGGAACTACTACAGAACCTGCAATAGCATTTAGAATATTTAGAGAGATTATGGAAAACAAATATAGTTTAAAAGAAGCAAGATCAAGAATATATGTAACAACAGATAGTAAAAAAGGTGCATTAAAGGAACTTGCTGAAAAAGAAAAATATGAAACATTTGTGATACCAGATAATGTAGGTGGAAGATATTCAGTATTAACAGCAGTAGGATTACTTCCAATAGCCGCATCTGGAATAAATATAGATGAATTAATGGAAGGTGCAAGAACAGCACAAGATAGATATTCAGATGAAAATTTGAAATATAATGAATGCTATAAATATGCAGCTTTAAGAAATGTATTATATGAAGAAGATAAAAATATAGAAATATTAGTTACATATGAACCAAAGATGCATTATTTTATTGAATGGTGGAAGCAACTATTTGGAGAAAGTGAGGGTAAAGAAGAAAAAGGAATATATCCATCAGGAGCAGAATTTACTACAGATTTACATTCACTTGGACAATATATTCAAGAAGGTAGAAGAAATTTATTTGAAACAGTAATAAATATTGAAAATCCAGAAAATGATATTACATTAAAAAAAGAAGAAGACGATATGGATAACTTAAATTATTTATCAGGTAGAACATTGGACTATGTAAATAAAAAAGCTATGCAAGGAACAATTGCAGCACATGTTGAAGGAGATGTTCCAAATATTGTAGTAAATATAGACAAATTAGATGCAAATAATATGGGACAATTAATATATTTCTTTGAACTAGCATGCGCTATGTCTGGATCAATTTTAGGAATAAACCCATTTAATCAACCAGGAGTAGAAAAATATAAAACTAATATGTTTAAATTATTAGGAAAACCAGGTTATGAAGAAAAATAAATCTAATGAAAAATAAACGAAGATAAAAGAGGAAAAATTATGAAGAATAAAATGAGAAGAATAAGAACAGCTATGTTTATAGCAGTAATTTTATTATTAATATTATTTTCAAATAAAGTGTATGCTATAGATGGATTAGAATTAAAAACTATAGAACCAACAGAAGAATATAAGTGGTATATAGAATTAAGTGATGAGGAAAAACAAAAAGTATTAGAACCAAAAAAATATAATGTTATATCACCAGGGTCTAATTCTGAGTATTTAAAAAGTTTAAATAATGTTCTAAAAATTAATACTTTACTAGAAGATTCTTTACAATCTTCTTATGATTTAAGAAATATAATTCCTAATAATGTAGTTGTAAAAAATCAAATGCAAACAGATTCATGTTGGGCTTTTTCCGGAATTGGAATGCTTGAAAGTAATTTAGCTATGCTAGATTATAAAGCTGGAAATACTGAAAAAGTATATGACTTATCTGAAAGACATATGTTTTATGGAGCAAAAAGAAATTTCTTTAATGATAGCAAGTATAATGAATATGGATATTCTACAAACGTTACAGGTGGAAATTTTAGAGAAGTGCAAACATATTTAACTAATGGAATGGGAGCTGTAGAAGAATCTGATATGCCATTTGTAAATAATGATGACTATATAGATATTTCTGAAATTCAAAATAAAGATGTTGTAACAACATTATATGATACAATTGAATTTGAGGATATAGATGCTATTGGACAAACTGAGCTTATGTCAAAAATGAAACAAACTATAACTAATTATGGAGGAATATTTGCAGGAGTACATGGTGCTCAAATATTGTCTGATGCATATAATAATTCAACAGGAGCAATCTATTGTAATAATGAAATTACATATCCAATGAATCATGCTGTTGTAATAATAGGTTGGGACGATAATTATAGTAAAGATAATTTTAATGAAACTAATAAACCCGAAAACAATGGTGCATGGATAGTAAAAAATTCATGGGGAAGTGAATTAACTGCAAATTTATTAGAAGAAAAACAATATTTATATGAAGAACTTACAGAAGAATGTAATGAAAACGGATGGAATTCTGCAGAAGAAATACCAGATGAGATTATACGACAATTATATATAGAACTAGGTTATGGAGAAGATAAAGTTTCAATTGATGGAGAAAATATTGTTGTTGAAGTTGGTAATGAAGGATATATGTATATTTCTTATGAAGATGCAAATATATATGACAATTTATATGCTGTAAAAAAAGCAACAAATGAAAAGGATTATGATAATTTATATCAAAATGATAAAACATTAGCTGATATACCAATAACTATTTCATCAAATGAAGTATTTATTGCAAATAAATTTAATAGAGATACTAATGAAACTGAAACTTTAGATAAAATAGGATTTTATACAATACAAGAAGTTACATGTAATGTATATGTAAATTCAAGTGATAGTGATTTGAGTAATTCAAAGTTAAAAAAAGTAAATTTAAAAAATGGAAATGATGTTGTTGTACAGCCTGGTTATCATATTTTAGAATTAGCTGAACCAATTGAATTGACAGGAAACTCTTTTTCTGTAGCCTTAGAACTTTGTTCAAGTGATGGTGAAGTATACTTTATGGCTGAAACTAGAGATACAGATGAGAATGCTGAAATTAATGCAAATGAAAGCTTCTTTACATCAAGAGCAGCTTTTAATGTGAATCAATGGGTAGATTTAGGAACTTATGATGATGAAGAGGTAAGAGGAAATGTATCAATAAAAGCGTATACACAAAATGAAGAGACAGAAGAAGTAGTTCCTACATTAGAAAGAATAGAAGTAACAACAAAACCAAATAAAACAGAATATACAGAAGGAGAGTCATTTGACAAAACTGGAATGAAGATATCAGCAGTATATAGTGATTCAAATTCTAAAGAAGTAACAAATTATGAAATTATAGATGGAGATAATCTATATTATGGCCAAAGCTATGTAACAATTAAATATACTGAAGACGGAATTTCAAAGACAACAACACAAAATATACAAGTAAATCAAAAAGATGTGTCTGGAGATGTAAATGTAACTGATGTAAAGATTAGTAAATTACCAAATAAGCTAGAATATATACAAAATGTAGATGAGTTAGATCTAACAGGAGGAATGCTTGAAGTAACGTATAGTGACGGAAATAAAGCTCAAATTGATATGAGATCTAGTTATGTGACTGTTTCTGGCTTTGATAATACAAAATTAGGAAAACAGACAATAGTTATTACATATATGAATAGAGAATTAACCTTTGAAATTGAAGTTGTAAATAAAGTAAAACCTGTGCTTTCAGATTTTTCTAATATGAATACATCGGTTAATGAAGTATCAGTTTATTTATTTACTAATTCTGATGAAGAAGCATATTTAGATATGAAATTAGAAATATCTAATATAGCAAGTGGTAGTGATGAAACAAATTATACATATTATTACTATTTCTCGACAACAGATTCTGAAGAAAATATTGAAAACTGGACTAAGATAGAAAGTCCAGTAATAACTAAAGGAAATGATGGAGTAAAAACATTATCATTTAATGTAAATAGTAAAGATATACCTAATTATAGCCAGTTACAAGATACAGATAGATTATATATATACATAAAAGAAGAAGCAAATGCATCAGATGAAACAATAGAACAAGTTGTGGTTGATGAAATTGAACAAACAGAAGATACAGTAATAAATGTATATAATAATAATGAACAAATAGGTTCAATTGATGATGTTATAAATATAGAAGGAAATAATCATAACAGTGCTAATAATAATTCTGCAGATGTCGATAATACTGTTGCTACAGGAATAATTCCACAAGCTGGTGTTATTTCAATAGGGATAGCTATAATCATATTATTAGGAATAGGGGGATATACATTTATTAGACATAGAAATATAGATAAATAATTGATTTACAAATAAAAAGCTAGATATAAAGGTTTCAAATTTTATTTATTATAAATTATAAGATTTAAGGAGGAAATTTATATGGAGGAAAATGAAGTAAAAACTACTACTAATGAAGTTATTGGAGAAACAAATGCAAACCAAAATGTAGAGAATGTAACTGATCAAAATACTACAAATACATCAGCTGCAGCAAGTACAGAAAATACAGCTAATGTTAATAATGAAAAGAAAGTTAATGTATCTTGTTTGTTAAGCTTTATATTCTCAATGGTTGGAATTTTATGTTTTGGAATGTTTATGGGATTAGCAGCAACAATACTTGGAATAGTTGGATTAACAACATTTAAACCAGACACACAACAATATAAATGGATGGGAGTTACGGGCCTTGCTGTTGGTGCAGTAGAGTTTGTAGTAATGACATTATATTTCTTTGTAAATATGTCATCAGCACTTTCATTATTATAATTTAATAAGCTATTGACATAATATTATCTTCTGGTGTATAATATGTACTGTATTAAATAAATAAAAACATAAATGAGACAAAGTAAAATAAAGGTTGTTTACAGAGAGGAATAGTTATAAGCTGAAAGCTATTCTAAATAAACGTATTTGAAAAACTACCTCATTGTTTCTAGTAAAGCTAGACGTCTGCTTGCGTTAAAAGTTAATTAAGATAAATAAAGGGTGGAACCGTGTAAAATATATACACCCCTCTATAGTACTAAGCTATAGAGGGGTGCTTTTTATATATTCCATTAATTTATTATATATATTTTTTAGAAAGGAATGTGATTAAAATGAAAATTACTTTAAAAGACGGATCTGTTAAAGAGGTAAAACAAGGAATTACAGTTTTAGAATTAGCAAAAGAAATAAGTGAAGGATTAGCAAGAATGGCTACTTGTGCAAAAGTTAATGGAAAAGTAAGAGATTTAAGATATGAAATTAATGAAGATTCAGATGTTGAGATCTGTACTTTTGAAAATAGTGAAGATGGTAAAAAGGCATATTGGCATACAACAGCTCATATAATGGCACAAGCTATTAAAAGAATATATGGAGATGATGTAAAATTAACAATAGGACCTGCAATTGATAAAGGTTTCTATTATGATTTTGATGTAAAAGAAAATATATCTTCAGATGATTTTGAAAAAATAGAAACTGAAATGAAAAAAATAATAAAAGAAGATTTACCAATAGAAAGATTTTCACTTCCAAGAGATGAAGCTATTAAATTTATGAAAGAAAAGAATGAAGAATATAAAGTAGAATTAATAGAAGAACTTCCAGAAGGAGAAGAGATCTCATTCTATAAACAAGGTGAATTTACAGATCTTTGTGCTGGACCACATTTAATGAGTACAGGAAAAGTAAAAGCTGTAAAAATACTTTCTTCTTCAGGTGCTTATTGGAGAGGTGATGAACATAATAAAATGCTTCAAAGATTTTATGGAATATCATATCCTAAAGCAAGCCAGCTTGAAGAATATCTAAATATGTTAGAAGAGGCTAAAAAACGTGATCATAAAAAACTAGGAAAAGAATTGGAGTTATTTATGATTGCACCAGAAGGACCTGGATTCCCATTTTTCTTGCCAAAAGGAATGGTATTAAGAAATGTTCTAGAAGATTTTTGGAGAGATATTCATAAAAAAAATGGATATGTTGAAATAAAAACTCCAATGATATTAAATGAAGAATTATGGCATAGATCAGGACATTGGGATCACTATAAAGAAAATATGTATACAACAAAAATTGATGGTGTAGATTATGGGATAAAACCTATGAACTGTCCAGGAGGAATGCTTGTATATAAAAGTAAAATGCATTCATATAAAGACTTACCAATAAGAGCAGGAGAATTAGGATTAGTTCATAGACATGAAAAATCTGGTGAGCTTAATGGTTTGTTTAGAGTAAGATGCTTTACACAAGATGATGCACATATATTCTGTTTACCAGGACAAATAGAAGAAGAAATATCAAATATTATAAAACTTGTAGATGAGGTATATAGTATATTTGGATTTGAATATACTTTAGAATTATCTACAAGACCAGAAGATTCAATGGGATCTGATGAGCAATGGGAAATGGCAGAAGGTGCATTAAAGAAGGTTCTTAAAGATTTAAATATGCCATATGAATTAAATGAAGGTGATGGAGCATTCTATGGACCAAAGATAGATTTCCATATTAAAGATTCTTTAGGACGTGAATGGCAATGTGGTACAATACAATTAGATTTCCAAATGCCAGAAAGATTTGACTTAACATATATTGGTGAAGATGGAGAAAAACATAGACCAGTTATGCTTCACAGAGTTATATTTGGTAGTATAGAAAGATTTATTGGAGTACTTATTGAAAATTATGCAGGAGCATTCCCAACATGGCTTGCACCAGTACAAGTAAAACTACTTCCAATAGCAGATAGCCATGTAGATTATGCAAATGAAGTAAAAGCAAAACTAGAAGATGTTGGAATAAGAGTAGAATTAGATGATAGAAATGAAAAAATAGGATATAAGATAAGAGAAGCACAACTTCAAAAAATACCATATATGTTAGTTTTAGGAGATAAAGAAAAAGAAGCTGGAACAGTTGGAGTTCGTTCTAGAAAAGATGGAGATGTTGGTGCTATGGATATAGATGAATTTATAGCAAAAGTAGTAGAAGAAATAGATACATTTGCTAAATAGAGTATATAAGTAAATGATTTAATAAAATAATAAAAAACAGTTATTATAGAACAAAAAATAAAGTGAATCCAATTATTAGACAAAAAAGTTTAATAAATAGGGTTCACTTTTTTTAAAAAAACATTTAAATAAAAGTAGTTAAATATTACGTAAGGAATATGAAACATATGCAAGAGAACAAACTATAGGTTTAAAATAGATATGTCACAAAAGAAATAAAAATAAATAGGAAATACCAAAAAATATGATAAAATGTTTTT
>CALXWP010000001.1 GCA_944392455.1 uncultured Clostridia bacterium | reverse complement strand
CAAAATCACTAAAGTTATGTTAAATTATAATCATAGAATCAAACTATGAAATATAATTATAAATACAAGCTCGTATTATTCGTAAACGGAAGCGTCAAACGAGCCATATAGAATAACAGATAAGAAATTATCTGTTATTTTTTTGCGTTTACTAGTAATTTCATCATATATATTATATAATTACTAATATTGGAAGGAGCTAAAATGATTAGAATATGTGAGATTTGTAATAGCAAATTTGAAACTAAATCTTCTACAAGAATATATTGTTATAAATGCAGTGGTGAATCTACAAGAAATGATTATACAACTAGAAAGCACCAAAAGACGGTATTAAGAAGAAGTATGAAATTACAAGCAATTAAATTGTTAGGTGGAAAATGCTCGATTTGTGGTTATGATAGATGTATTGATGCTCTTGAATTTCATCATGAAAATCCTGACATAAAAGAATTTAAACTTGGATCTGGTAATACTATGTCATGGAAAGAATATAAGCAAGAAGCTTTAAAATGCATTTTAGTTTGTTCTAATTGCCATAAGGAGATACATAGTAAAATTGGATATAAGTAAATTATAAAACATATAAAATAATTGTATTTATAGCAATTCTATGATATAAAGTTGTATGATATAAAAGAAGAAAAAAGAAAGCAATTGGGGACAGTCCCCAATTGCTTATAAGGAGAATTCTATGAAAACTACAATTTATTTAATAAAACATGCAGAAGATCTTAAAGAAAATGGAATTAGAAATACTTATGAATCTAGTCAAATGATAAATGAAAAATATATTTTATCAGTAAAAGGTGAAGAACAAGCAAAAAAATTAAGTGAAAATTTAGAACTTAAAAATATTGATATTTTATGGTCTAGTAGTTATGCAAGAGCAAAAGGTACAGCTAAATATATAGCATATGTAAATAATATTGAAATTAATATTGATTCAAATTTAAATGAAAGAAAATTAGGAAATTTAGATGATTTAGCTGAGTGGATGAAAAATAAAAAATGTGGTGTAGTACAAGCATATTTATTAGATAAAAAGTGGAAAGCAAGAGATGGTGAAAGTTGTGAAGAAGCAACAAATAGAATTTCTAATTTTATACAAAAAATTTTAGAAGAATATAAAGGAAAAAGAATAGCATTAGTTAGCCATGGAGCTTTAATTACTTTTCTTTTATCAAATTGGTGTGAATTAAATAAAGATTTACAATTAGTATATAAAGATAAAATTATAGAAATAAAAGAACCTAGTATTACAAAATTAATTTTTGATAATAATATATTAATTAATATTGAATCTTTAGCAAATTTTGAAGGAGTAATAAAAAAATAATAAAACCTTGTGGAAAGTGGTAAATAATAAATTTTTATGATACTATTCTTATATCTAAATATATCTAATTTTATTTTAAATATTATTCTGGAGGTTAAATATGGATTTTTTAAGTTTAGCAAAACAAAGATATTCATGCAGATCATTTTTAGATAAAAAAGTAGAAAAAGAAAAGATAGATAAAATATTAGAAGCAGCAAGAATAGCTCCAACAGCTGTTAATTTCCAACCACAAAGAATATTAGTATTAGATGATAAAGAAAGACTTTATAAATTAAGTGAATGTACTAAATTTGGATGGAATGCACCAGTAATATTAGTTGTATGTTATGATAAAAATATTTCATGGAAAAGAAAATATGATGGAAAAGACGAAGGTATTATTGATGCAAGTATAGTTACAACACATATGATGCTTGAGGCACAGGATTTAGGATTAGGAACAACTTGGATCGGATCATTTGATCCATCTAAAGTAAGAGAAATATATTCTATACCAGAGAATTTAGAGATAGTAGCTCTATTACCAATTGGTTACCCTTCTGAAGATGCAACTCCAAGTCCAATGCATGATAAAAGAAATTCCTTAGACGAAATAGTATATTGGAATAAAATTAATTAAAAAATGAGTTAGGAGAAAAGTTAAAATGCTAAAATATGAAGATGTATTAAATGATAAAGAAATAATTTCATTAATAGAAAGTATAAAGTCTGATGAATATAAATTAAATCATTCTAAAAGACATATTTTTAAAGTTGTTGAAAATGCAGAGAATATTGCAAAACAACTTAATTGTGATGATAAATTTATTAATAATGTGAAAATAGCAGCACTTCTACATGATGTAGGAATGACTGTTCAAAGAAAAAATCATGCTGAATATAGTTATGAAATAGCTAAAGAATATTTAGATAAAAAAGATATAAATGCAGAAGAAAAACAAGAGATTTTAAATGCTATTAGAAAACATTCTACAGCAAAAGACTCGAATGATTTAATGCAACAAATAATAGTTGCTTCTGATAAAATAGATATTGATAAATCTAGAATGATGCCAAAAGCATATTTTAGTGATATAAATAAAAATTTAGTATATATTAATGATGTTAGATTAGAAATAACTGATAGTTCTGTTAATTATATATTTAATATAGAAGATGGACATTTTAAAGATATATGTTTGTTTTTTGAGGATTGGCCAAAACCTGTAAAAGAAATAAAGAGATTTGCTAAATTTTTAAACAAGACTCCTCATTTTATATTTAATGATAAAGAAGAGGTATTTGATGAAGAAATATATAAAATATAGAAATAAATATGATAAAAGATAAAAGGAAAAAGGCGGGAACCTAAATCGCAAGTTCCTGCCCTTTTCCTTTTTAATGCTTTTGCCTCACGGGATCAGGCTTTTCTTTATACAGACACGTATTCCCGGAGTGATACGACCTTACGTTCTCCTCTGAAGATTGCATCAGGAATACCTGAGTTCTCATTTTGGTGAATCCAGAGATTCCCATGTTTCAGAAGAGTTATCTTTGTTGCAAGTTTTGCAAAATCGCAATTACCGATCCGGACGGTTACGATAAAGAACCAGTTTTCAGTGAACCGATTAGCCTTTACTGCGTAAAAGCAGTCTTTTGCTCCAATGACTTGTTTCCAGCTTCTGGAACTTACATCATCCTTAAAGATAATGTTAACAATTCCAGAAAATTCAGATTCAGGAGAATCTGGACATGTAATCAAATCATTAGTGACATACGATTGTGTAATATAAAACCCCATGTGCTACCTCCTTGCCTAAATTAGGCGATGTATGAGTTGAAAAGATACATAATAATTATATCATAGTTACCATAAAATGTAAAACTATTTATAAAAATTTCTATTTATCATTCTTTATTGCTTTATATATACTTTTAGGAAGATATTTACCTACATCTTTATTATTTTGTATTAATTCCATGATAGTACTAGAACTTATAAAACTTAAAGCTCCAGACCTAATATATATTGTATCTAAACCAGAAAGTTCTTCATTTATTTGAGCTAAATTCTCTTCAAATTGATAATCCATATCATGTCTTATTCCACGTATTAAATAACTACAATCGTATTTTTTAGCACAGTCCACAGATAGTCCATCATATACTATAACTTCAGCATTAGATATATTTTCGTCTTTCAAAGTATTTTCAATTGCCTCTTTCATAAGAGTATTTGAAAATCTTCTCTTTTTTTGAATATTATACCCTATTCCAATTATTACATTTTCAAA
The DNA here is from genome assembly GCA_944392455.1 of uncultured Clostridia bacterium. Classification (GTDB taxonomy): domain Bacteria; phylum Bacillota; class Clostridia; order TANB77; family CAG-508; genus CALXVA01. The sequence goes on along the minus strand of CALXWP010000001.1, from coordinate 223,110 downwards.
TATTTCAGAAGCAGTTTTGACTACATGTAAATGTCCATTTGTAAAAGGATCAAAACTTCCAGGATAAAAAACATTTTTCATAAAAACCTCCTGTAAAAAATATATTAGTAATACAAACATATAATATTATATCATAAAAAGTACAAAAGGTAAAATTTTAACTTAATAAGAGAGGAAGAAAACTAATAATTAAATACTTTTTGGTATTGTAATATTTTGCTAAAAATGATAAAATTTATGTGGATTTTGAATAGGAGGAAATAGGTTTTGAAAATTATAGATGTATGTCAAAAATTATCAGAAGAAATTCCAGCAGGACAAATATATATGAATGAACCAATGAACAAACATACAAGTTTTAAAGTTGGTGGAAATGCTGATATATTTGTAAAAACAAAAAATATAGATGAGCTAAAACATGTTATAAAAATTGCTAAAAAAACAAATAACCGTATAACTATTATTGGTAATGGAAGTAATGTTTTAGTTAAAGATAAAGGAATTAGAGGAATTGTTGTAAATATAGATTTTGAAAATATTAAATTTGAAGATGGAGAAAATGGTGAAGTTTTTGTTACTGTTGGTGCAGGCATTAGCTTAGCACTGCTTTCCCAAGAATTACTAAAAAGAGGTATTTCTGGATTTGAATTTGCATCAGGAATTCCTGGAACTATAGGTGGAGCGGTAAAAATGAATGCAGGAGCCTATGGAAGTGAAATGAAAGATATTGTAGTAAGTACAAAATGTTTGGATCTAAAAAGATATAATATGCTAACAGAAAAAACATACATAGATGATATTGAACTAGAAGAAATTATAAAAAGATCTGATGAGCCAGAAATAGTTGAACTTACAAATGAAAAGCAAGAATTTTCATATAGAGAAAGTGTATTTTTTAATAAAAGATATGTGATACTTGAAACAAAATTAAAATTGGAATATGGAAATGTGGAAGATATTAAACTTAAAATAGAAGAATTCTCTAAATCAAGAAAAGAAAATCAACCTAGTTTTCCAAGTGCAGGAAGCACTTTTAAAAGAGGAGATAATTACATAACTGCAAAACTAATAGATGAATGTGGTTTAAAAGGTAAAAAAATAGGTGGAGCTATGGTTTCAGAAAAGCACGCAGGATTTATAGTAAACACAGGAGAAGCAACTGCACAAGATATAATTGATTTAATTAATTATGTTAAAAATGAAGTGCTAGAAAAAAAAGGAAAAGTTATTAATTTAGAAATCGAAATTATAGGAGAGTAGGAGTAATAAAAGTGAAAGGTTTTTTTAGATGGTTTAAAGCAAATACAAAAATGAAAAGATGGATAATCCTTATAATTATTGGAATAATTTTATGTTGTTATGGAATGGCATCTATTTTAACAAGCAGGCAAATTGAATTCGGAAATTTAGCAAAAATAGCAGCAGCTTTCGTTATAGGATTTATGCTAATAGTATATAGTATTATAGCTATACAAAAAAGAACATTAGAAATATTAGTTGAAGATACTGATAGAAGATTAGCTGATAAAAAAGATGATGTTAAATCATTAATATTTAATAAAAGAGTATATAACCAAGGACCAAAGATTGTTGTGATCGGAGGAGGGAATGGATTAAATTCTGTTTTAAGAGGTCTTAAAAATTATACAGATAATATAACAGCAATTGTTACAGTATCTGATTATGGGGAGCCGGAATCAGAATCTAGTAAAGAACTTTCAATGCTTCCTTTAGATGATATAAAAAATAGTATTATAGCACTTTCAGCTAAAGAAGATTCTGTTAAAAGACTTATGAATTATAAATTTAAGTATGGAAAACTAAACAGATTATATTTTAGTGACATATATTTTACAGCAATGCAAGATATATATAAAGATTTTGCAGAATCTGTAAAACAATCAGAAAATGTATTTAATATGACAGGTAAAGTACTTCCTGTTACAATGGAAGAAATAAAGATATGTGCAGAACTTGAAGATGGTACAGTTATAGAAAGTAAAGATAAAATACCAGAAAAAACTAGTGAAACAACATCTAAGATAAGTAGAATATTTATAAATCCTTCAAATTGTAAACCATCACCAGGAGTATTAGAAGCAATTGAAGAAGCTGATGCTATAATAATAGGACCAGGCTCTTTATATACAAATGTTATACCAAATCTTTTAGTAAAAGGCGTGTCTAAAGCAATAAAAGAGAGTAAAGGATTTAAAATATATGTAAGTAATTTAATGACTGAACCTGGTCAAACAGATAATTATACATTATCAGAACATATTAAGGCAATTAATGAGCATGTTGGAAAAGGCGTTATAGAATATTGTATATATGATACAGGAGAAATTGTTCCAGAATATATAAGAAAATATAATATGGAAGGAAGAGAAATTGTAGAACAAGATGTATCTAGAGCTAAAGTTGAAGGAATTTATATGATCCAAAGAAAATTATCTCATGTAGAAAATGGACATATTCGTCATAATCCAGATGCTATAGCAGCAACTGTTATACAACTTATCTGTGATGATTTAAAATTCAATAACATGGAAAATAATGCTCAATATATGATGCTTAATAGTAAATTAAAAGATAGTAAAAAATCTATCAAGAAAAATGTAAAAGCAAATGAACAAAAAATAAAAAATCGTAAAAAAGCAAAAAAAGGAGAAGAAAAGAAAAAACAAAGAAAAAGTAAATTCTTTTCTAAATATAGTGATAGAATAGAATCAATAAAAGAATCTGACATAAAACTTAAACAAAAAGAAAAAATGCAAAAGAAACAAGCTAACAAAAATAAAAGATAAAAGCATAAATAAAAAACAAAATTAGATAAAAACTTAAAAAAAGTATGGAGGAAACAAATGAAATATAGTGGAGAAGATTTATCTTTAGAAAATGGATTAAAGAAAGAATGGATAATTACAAATGGTATTGGTGGCTATAGTAGTTCTACTATTATAGGAGCAAATACACGTAAATATCATGGGCTTTTAATTGCGCCTCTAATGCCACCAGGAAATAGACAGGTGATACTTTCTAAATTGGATGAAAGCATTGTTGTTGGAGAAAAAGAATATAATTTGTATACTAATGTATGTAAAAACTATATTTCTGATGGATATAAAAAACTGGTAGAATTTCAAAAAGAATTTATACCAATATTCACATATGATGTTGAAGGTATAACTATAAAGAAGTATATATGTATGGATTATGGAAAAAATACAGTAGCAGTCTATTATAATATAAAAAATATAGACAAAAAAATAAAAATGAAATTAGCACCTGTAGTAAATTTTAGAGGTTTTCATACAACTAATAATGAAGAAAAAATTGATATAAAACAACAAATAGAAGATGGAAAAGTAAAATTAGTTATTGATAAAAATTCTCAATATCCTGTATATATGTTTTTAAAAGAAGGCAAATATATAGAACATGAAAATGATATGTTCTATGATATGTATTATATTGAAGAGGAAAAAAGAGGACAAGGTCCTATAGAAAATCATGCTGTTACTGGTGTATATGAAGTAGATATTGAACCAAATGAAGAAAAAAGTTTTACTTTTATATGTTCACTAGAGCAAAATATTGAGGAAATAGATGGAAAACAACTAATAAATCAAGAAATATTAAGATTATGTACTATTGTTGATAAAACAGAATTATTAAAAGAAAATAAAAAAGAAGCAAAGGATAAAGAATATGCAAACTTTTTAAAAGACCTTATCCTTGCTACAGATAATTTTATTGTATATAGACCTTCATTCGCGTTATATACAGTAATTGCTGGATATCATTGGTTTTTAGATTGGGGAAGAGATACTTTAATATCTTTTGAAGGTTTACTTTTAAAAACTAAAAGATTTAAAGAAGCAAAAGAAGTACTTCTTACATGTATAAGAGATATTAAATATGGACTAGTACCAAATGGATATTCAGGATTTGATTCTAGACCTTTATATAATAGTGCAGATGCTTCCCTTTTATTATTTGAACAAGTTAAAAAATATTTAGATTATACCGGAGATTATGAATGGGTAAGGGACAATATATATCCATCACTTCTAAAAATTATAACAGCATATCAAGATAGAATAGATATTGATGGAAATAATATATATTTAGATACAGATTATTTAATATCATCAGGTACTGAAAAAATTCAAAATACATGGATGGATGCTAAAATTGGAGATTTTGTTGTTACTCCTAGAAATGGAAAAAATGTTGAAATAAATAGTATGTGGTATAATGCTCTTAAGGTAATGGAAGAGTTAACAATTTTAATAAAAGGTAAAGATAAAGGCAAAAAGTATGCAGATCTTGCTAAGAAATGTAAGAAAAGCTTTAATGAAAAATTCTTTAATAAGAGAAGAAAATGTTTATATGATGTATTAGGAGATTCTAAAATAAGGCCAAATCAGTTATTTTCACTTTCTTTATCATACCAAGTAATAGATCCTAATAGTGAAGAAGCAAAACAAATACTATCTATAGTAGAGAAAAAACTACTGACACCTTATGGGTTAAAAACACTTGCTAAAGGAGAGCCAGGATATATAGATAGATATGAAGGGGATATGATGAAAAGAGATATGAGTTATCACCAAGGAGTTATATGGCCATGGCTTTTAGGATTATATTATGATACATTAAGAAATATGATAAATACTGAAAAAAATAAAAAAGCAAAAAAAGAATTAGAAGATAAATTAGAAACTTTTAGAGAAACTACTAAAAAAACATTTATGGATGAAATGATTCATAGTATGTCTGTTGGTAGTATTTGCGAATTATATGATATAGAAAAAAGAAAATATATGCCACAAGGTACTATTGCACAAGCTTGGAGTGTTGCAGAGGTATTAAGAATAGTAACTAACGAGAGCAGTAAAAAGTATAAAAACTAGCAAAAATTCTTAATATAAATAAATTTATATGTCAAAAGAAAAATACAAAAAGAAGGTTGAATTTATGAGAATACTAGGAATAGATCCTGGTTTTGCAATAACAGGATATAGCGTAATAGATTATATAGGAAATAAGTTTAAACTTATAACATCTGGAGCAGTATTAACACAGGCTGGTGAGTCATTTCCTTTAAGACTTTTAAAATTAAATAATGATTTAGAGGAAATAATTGATACATATAAACCAGATGCAATCTCAGTAGAAGAATTATTCTTCAATAATAATGCAAAAACCGCAATAAATGTTGCACAAGCAAGAGGAGTAATACTTGTTGTAGGATGTAGAAAAAATATTCCAACATATGAGTATACTCCACTTCAAATAAAACAAGCTGTAGTAGGATATGGTAGAGCAGATAAAATACAAGTACAAAAAATGGTAAAAACTATTTTAGGTGTTGATAAATTACCAAAGCTTGATGATACTACAGATAGTATGGCAGCAGCAATATGCCATGCGCATTCATCTAAATTTTCTGTTAAGCTTTAAATACATTGCTAAGTACAAAAAAATATTAAAATATAAAATACTAATAAGAAAGGTATTAAACATGGCTGTTAGGTTACTTTATGGAGAAGAAACATATTTATTAGAATCCAGATTAAAAAAAATAAAGAAAGAATTTGGAGAATTAATAAAAGGTATTAATTTTATACAAATAGATGAGACAAATGTAAAAGAATTAATATCTGATATTGAAACTCCTGCTTTTGGGTATGAAAAGAAATTAATAATTGCTAAAAATACAGGATTATTTAATAAGGAAAAAAAGACAGCAAAGGGGGCAGAACTTGCATTAATTAATTTGTCTAATAAAATAGCTGAGTACATAACTGAAAATATAGAGCTAATAAATGAATCTGTAGAAGTTATATTTGTGGAAGAAAGTGCCGAAAAAAATACTTTATATAAAACTATTGAAAAATTAGGCGAGGTAAAAGAATTTAGTGTACTTAAACTTCCTGAAGCTATGCAAAATATACAAAAAATATGTATGGCATATAAGGTAAAAATAGATAATGTATCAGCAAAATATTTTGTAGAATGTATTGGCACAAATATGCAAGATTTAATAAATGAAATAAGAAAACTAATAGAATATGTTGGAGCAAATGGTACAATAACAAATAAAGAAATAGATTTATTAACAATAAAACAAATAGATAGTGTAATTTTTGATTTAACAGATAATTTAGGTAAAAGAGATACAAAAAAAGCAATTGAAGTGTTAAATAATTTAATATATGAAAAAGAACCAATTCAAAAGATTTTAATTACTTTATATAATCACTTTAAAAAACTATATATAGTAAAAATAGCAGAAGAATATAGAAAAGATTTAGCGTCTACAATGAAATTAAAGCCTAATCAAATGTTTTTAATAAATAAATATAAAATGCAAGCTAAATATTTTACTAAGGAAGAAATAGAAAAGATTATGGATGAATTTATAAATTTAGATGCAAATTATAAAGTTGGTTTAATTGATATTAATATTGGTTTAGAATCAATACTTTGTAGATATTGTTCATAGAAAGGAGCATAAGTAATATGGCATATAATTTTGATCTAATAGTAATTGGAATGGGACCTAGTTCAATATTTTTAGCATATGAATTAATACAAAAAAATAATGCAAAAAATGTATTGCTTATAGAAGAAGGAAAAAGGGTAGAAGATAGATTTTGTCCAATAGAAAAAACAGGAAAATGCATACATTGTAGACCATTTTGTAATATTACTAGCGGATTTTCTGGTGCTGGAGCTTTTTCTGATGGTAAACTTTCTTTATATAATGAAGAAGATGATGATATTTATGTTGGTGGAAATTTACATGAATACATAGGAGTAGAAAAGACAAAAGGCTTAATAGATTATGCAGATGATATTTATCTAAAATTTGGTGCTGATAAAAAACTTGAAGGAACAGAACATAAAGAAGAAATAAAGAAAATATATGATAAAGCAAAAAAAGAAGGTATTAATTTAATTAATATTCCAATAAGACATTTAGGTACAGAAAAAAGTCACGAAATATATAAGAAAATTGAGAAGTATTTAGAAGACAATGGAATTAACATGATGTTTAATACTATTGTAGAAGATATAATAGTGGAGGATAATAAAGCTATTGGCGTTAAAGTAAAAAAAGCTGATAAAGTAGATGAAAATGTAGAATTAGAAGAGATCTATGGTGATAAAGTAGTTATTGCTGTTGGAAGAAAAGGAGCTAATTGGCTTACAGAACTTTGTGACAGACATAATATACAAACAAAGCCTGGAACTGTTGATATTGGAATAAGATATGAACTTCCAGATAGTGTTATGAAAAAAGTAAATGACTATATGTACGAAGGAAAATTTATAGGAAGACCAGAACCTTTTAGAGATAAAGTAAGAACATTTTGCCAAAACCCTAGTGGATTTGTAGCAAATGAAGTATATGATAATGATTTAACTCTAGTAAATGGACATTCATATAAAGATAAAAAAAGTACAAATACTAATTTAGCTATTTTAGTATCACATAATTTTACATATCCATTTAATAAACCAATAGATTATGGTAGAAATGTAGCTAAAAACTTAAATGAACTTGGTGCGGGTAATATTGTAGTTCAAAGATTAGGAGACATATATAGAGGAAAAAGAACATGGGAAAATGAATTAAAAGAAAATTCTGTAGTACCAACATTAAAAACAGCTGTACCAGGAGATATTACTTTTGCATTAGGATATAGAACTATGACAGATATTCTAAGATTTATTAGAAGTTTAGATAAAGTTATTGAAGGATTTGCAAATCCAGATAATTTACTTTATGGACCAGAAATTAAATTTTATAGTAATAAAGTAGAAATTGATAATAATTTTGAAACAAGTATGAAAAACCTTTATTGTATTGGCGATGGCGGAGGTATGACAAGAGGTCTTATGATGGCATCATGTTCAGGTGTAGAACTTGCTAGAATATTAAGTAAATAAAATTATAACATATGATAGAAATACACAGAAAAATATAAGTAAAATTAAAAGTATTAAGAGGAGAATATAAAATGAAAAAATTCTTTAAAGTATTAGGAATACTTATACTAATACTAGTTATCTTAGCAATAATAGCAGTAGGATCAGGATACTTCTTTATAAGAGGAAAATTAAGCAAAATGCAACAAGTTGATATTGATGAAAACAATTTAAATGTATCACAAACTGTAGCAGAAAATTTATCAGGATATAGAAATATAGCAATTTATGGAGTTGACAGTAGAGATAGTGATTTAGGAGAAGGAAATAGAAGTGATTGTATTATTATTGCTAGTATAAATAATGATACAAAAGAAATAAATTTAATTTCTGTATATAGAGATACATATGTTGATATAGATGGTTATGGTTTAGACAAAATAACACATGCATATGCTTATGGAGGACCAGAACTTGCACTAAAAACCTTAAATGAAAATTTAGATTTAAATGTAACTGAATTCGTAACTGTAAATTTTGATGCTGTTGCAGATGCTGTAAATGCATTAGGAGGAATTGAAATAAATATAGAAAGTGATGAAGTAGAAGCTTTAAATTCTGTTATTTCAGATACATCTAAACATACTGGAATGACATCTGATTTCATAACAGAACCTGGAATTCAAACATTAGATGGTGTACAAGCTGTTTCTTATGCAAGAATAAGACATACAGATGGAGGAGATTATAGAAGAACTGAAAGAATGAGGACTGTTATTGAAGCAATGTTTGAAAAGCTAAAAACAAAAAGCTTAGGAGAAATCAATGATTTAGCAGATCAAATATTACCAGAGATTTATACTAATATAGGACCAGATGAGATAATTATGCTTGCACCAACAATCTTGCAATATGAAATTAATGAAAGCATTGGTTGGCCATATGATGTAGAAGGTATAACATTAGATTTATGGTATGGTGTACCTGTAACATTAGAATCAAATGTGAAAGAATTACATATGGAAGCTTTTGGAGAAGAAAGTTATACACCTTCAGAAGCGGTACAAGAAATTAGTGATAGAATAATTGAAAGAACAGGATATTCAGAATAATAAATGATTATTTATGCAAAAAATGTAAAAAAATTAAAAAAATTTATATTTTTGACAAAGTTCGACAAAATTTATTTTTGATATGTGCTATAATCACAGTAGAGGTGATAGCATATGTTAGATACACTACTTAACTATCACAAAAGAAAACTAGAGATATTAATAAGTAATGGAGAGAATTACGACAAAATTTTAAAACAGAGTCAAATACTTGATAAGTACATCAATAAAAAGATGAAAGAACTAAACAAGTGTAACTAAATTTGACTAAAAACAAATAAAAGATTTAATTAAGAAAGAAGAGAGAATACAGAATAATTATATATTCTGTATTCTTGCTTTTTGTTAATTTCTTTGCTAAAATTTATTATAAATTATTATAAATAGAAAGAGATAAATATATGATTGATATACATTGTCATTTAGTATATGGAGTAGATGATGGAGCTAAAACTTTAGATGATACAATTGAAATGCTAAAAGAAGCAAAAACTGTAGGTTTTACAGATATCATACTTACACCTCATTATAGTGAATATTTTAGAGTACCTGCTAAAAAAATAAAGAATAAAATAGAAAAAATTATTAATGAAAGTAAATATTTAGGTATAAATCTATATCATGGAAATGAGATCTATGCTAGTTCTCATATGATAGATAATATAAAAAAGAATAAAGCAGTAACACTTAATAATAGTAAATATTTATTGTTTGAATTTCCTATGAATGTAAATGCTTTAAGTATGGATGAAATCATATCAGAGATTTTAAATGATGATAAAATACCAGTACTAGCACATCCAGAAAGATATAAAGTTGTGCAAGAAAACCCGAACATTGTAACTAAATTTATAGAAAAAGGTGTGCTATGTCAAGCAAATTATGGAAGTATAATAGGGATATATGGTAATGAAGCAAAAGAAACAGTAGAAAAATTATTTAATAAAAATCAGATTTATTTTTTAGGATCAGATAATCATAGAACAAATACTATATATAAACAGATACCTAATATTTTAATACAATTAGAAAAATTAATTGGAAAAGAAAAATTAGACAAACTTACAACATATAATCCAAGTAAAATCTTATTAGATACAAATGATATTTATTAAATTTAATTAAAAAGATAATAGAAATGAAATTATGAATATTTACCAAAACTAGTATAAAAAAATCTTTTTTTCTAAAAATAATATAAATATTTAGAAAGGAAGATTTTTATGTATAATTTTAGAACTGATTTAGCTTTAGAAAGAAGAGATTTATACAAAAAAGCACATAATATTGAACAAGAAATTGATGGAATTGAAACAGAAGAAGAAAAGGTAGAAGATTTAATTAATATTTCTAGAGTAAAAATAACAAGTGAAAAAGGAGAAGAGGCTATAAATAAGCCTATAGGAAATTATATAACAATTGATATTAAAAACTTAAAACATATTTCAACAGAAGAAATACAAAAAACATCTGAAATAGTAACAAATGAGTTAAAAAAATTAATTCAAAATCAAATAACTGAAAAAGATTCTATACTAGTAGTTGGGCTTGGAAATATATATGTAACACCTGATGCACTTGGACCAAAAGTGATAAATGAAATTGATATTACAAGACATTTACTTCAATATATGCCAGAAGTATTAGAAGAAGGCACAAGAGAAATAAGTGCAATATCTCCAGGAGTGCTAGGAACAACAGGAATAGAAACACTAGAAATATTAAAAGGAATAGTAGAGAATATAAAACCAAAGCTATTAATTGTAATTGATGCATTAGCATCAAGAAGTATAGAAAGAATAAGTAGTTCTATACAACTTGCAGATACTGGAATTGTACCAGGTGCAGGAGTAGATAATACAAGAAAAGAGATTAGTAAAAATACTTTAGGAATACCAGTAATAGCAATAGGAATTCCAACAGTTGTGGATGCTGCTACAATTGCAGCAGATAGTTTGACATTACTTATAGAGGAAGTTCAAAATAAAGGAGAATCAAATGATTTCTTAAATAAATTACAGGAAGAAGATAAATATAATTTAATAAAAGAAGTATTGTCACCAGAAGAGTATAATTTTATAGTAACACCAAAAGAAATAGATGAGCTAATAGAAAAAATGAAAGATGTAATAGCAAGAGGCATAAATTTTGCTGTAAATTAGTTGATATAGTAGACATAAAACTTGAAAAACTCCTTAAAATGCAGTAAAATTAATATAAGATCTTATTTATCAACAAAAATCTAAATATATTAGTTGATAATAAATCTAGTATGTGCCAAATGAAAAGGAGGAAAATATGTACAGAGAAGAATTTCATTATAAATCTGCAGACAATGAGACTATTATTCATGGATGCAGATGGGAGCCAGACATGGAGCCTAAAGGAATTATCCAGATTGCACATGGAGTAACCGAATATATTGAGAGATATAAATGGTTTGCTCTTCAAATGGCAAAAGAAGGATATGTTGTTGTTGGAAATGACCATCTTGGTCATGGATTGTCAGTTGCCAAAGGAAACCATAAAATGTACTTCGGACCTGAAGGAAGCTGGAACTATGCCGTAAAAGATCTTAAAACCTGTATGGAAATGACAAAAGAAGAATTCCCGAATATTCCATATATTCTTTTGGGATTCTCTTTAGGATCTTTCTTGGTAAGAACATTCCTTATCGATTACCCTGAAGAAAAAGTTGATAAAGTTATTCTTATCGGTACAGGGCAGATGTCTCCGGTAGCCATCAAGATTGCTAAAATGTTAGCAGAATCAGAGGCAAAGAAGGCAGGAGATTTTAACTCCACTCAAAAGATTCATGATCTTACTTTTGGAACTTACAACAAGAGGTTTAGCCCAAACAGGACAGATTATGATTGGCTTTGTGCAAACAATGAGGAACTTGATTGCTATATTAATGATCCTCAAAGAGGAGGAGACTTTACTGCTGGACTTTTCAGAGAACTTCTTAACGGTATGCTTTATACGTCTAAGGTAAGTAATATTCAGAAAATGAATACAAATATACCGGTGCTTTTCTTATCTGGAGCAGATGATCCAGTAGGAGATTTTGGAAAAGGCGTAAAAAAAGCATGCAATGCATTTAAGAAGGCCGGAGTAAAAAATATCAGATCTAAGTTGTATAGCAAAGACAGACATGATATTCTTCATGAGAAGGATAGAAAAGCAGTCTTTTGTGATATACTTGATTGGATTGAAAGTTAAGAGTTTAAAAATTAGGTAATTAATTTTGTTTTCAATCATTTGGCAGATACGGAGAGGAGAGGAATTTCCTCTCTTCTTTCTTTGCACTTATTTTTGATTTTTTTTATGAATTTATAAAAAAATAAGGTTTACTATATAAAAATATAATGATATAATGCTAAAAGTAAAATAATAACAATTTGTAAAGTATATATTTAGTGAGGTTAATTATGAATTGGAATAAAGATATTTTAATTAATGTTGAATTTGAAAATATTTCAAATATAGAAGAAAAGAAAAAACTAGGAGAAATGATTGCAAATAAAGTAAAAGATGGACAAGTAATTGGATTTGGATCTGGTTCTACATCATATATAGCAATACTTTCAATTGCAGAAAAATTAAAAAATGAAGGAATAAATATTACAGCAATACCTACATCATATGAAATAAAGATGTTATGTTCATATTTAGGAATAAAAACAGCAAGTTTAATAGAATGTAAGCCTGACTGGAGTTTTGACGGAGCAGATGAGGTAGATAATAATAACTGGCTTATAAAAGGTAGAGGTGGAGCTAGTTTTAAAGAAAAATTAAATATTGTAAATTCACCTATAACATATATTTTAATTGACAAAACTAAAAGAGTATCTAAATTAGGAGAAAAATTTAAAATACCAGTTGAATGTATTTTAGAAAATGTAAATTATATAAAAGAAGAATTAATTAAAATGGGTGGTAAAGATATTACACTTAGAAAAGCTGTAGGAAAAGATGGACCAATTATTACGGAAAATTCTAATATTATATTAGACGTTAAGTTTGAAAATATTGAAGAAAACTTAGAAAAGAAAATAAAATGTATTCCTGGAGTAATAGAAAGTGGACTATTCATAGGGTATAATGTAGAGATTTTAGAATATTAGAATAAATATAGAAAATCAAGGAAAAATATAAAGAACAAAATAAAAAATAACAAGAAAAGTGAGGATATATTATTATGTGGGGAGATATAGCAATAGCGTTTTTACTAGCGTTTCTAACAGCATTTGTAATAACACCACACACAATGAGATGGGCAAAAAAAGTTGGAGCAATAGATATACCAAATGATAGAAGAGTAAATAAAAAACCAATGCCAAGACTTGGTGGATTAGCAGTAATTGCAGGTTTTTTTGTGTCAACAATATATTTACTAATAACTACACAATTAGAGGGAAAAATTGACTTGTTTGGAGAAGAAAACTATTATATTAATTTGATCGGTTTTGTTGTTGGAATTATAATACTGGGGGTAGTATGTTATATAGATGATGTGAAAGGTATTCCAAGTTATGTAAAACTAGCAGCACAAATTATTTCTGCAATTATAATTGTAGCATGTGGAATTAGAATAGATTTTATTTCCATACCATTTACAGAAGGTAAAATTGTTATATCAGGTATAGCATCATATATAATTACTGTGTGCTGGATAGTTGGTATAACTAATGCAATTAATTTAATTGATGGGCTTGATGGGCTATCTTCAGGAGTAACATTAATTTCATGTTTATCACTTTTAATGGTATTTGCTTTAAATGGCTCTCCATTAATTGCAATTGTATTAATAACAGCTCTAGCAGGAGCAATTGTAGGATTTTTACCATTTAATTTTAGCCCAGCAAAAACATTTATAGGTGATACCGGTTCAAACTTTATGGGATTTTCTTTGGCAATAATATCAATTTTAGGTGTTGCCAAAACATATACAGCACTTGTACTAATAGCTCCAATTATAATTTTAGCAATGCCAATATTTGATACTTTATTTGCTATAATTAGACGAATTATAAAAGGAAAATCATTAAAAGCTGTTTTTAAACCTGACAAAGGACATTTACATCATAAATTAGTAGCAAAAGGTTATAGCCAAAAACAGGCTGTACTTATAATGTATGGAATAACTGCAACTTTGGGTATGTTTGCTGTTATTCTCTTAGAAAGTGGGATTTGGAAAGCACTTTCATTTGCACTACTTATTATTGCAATTGTTACAATTGGATATAAAGATGTTGCAAAATTAATGAGTGAAGAAGAAACTGAAACAAAGAAAATAGATAAGGATCATTTAAGAAAACAAGGATAAATGGAGGTATAGAAGTTGGAAGAAGAACGTCTAATTAGTCCAGAACTTACAGATGTAGCAGAGGAAAGATTAGAAAATTCATTAAGACCTAAAACTTTAAATGAATATATTGGACAAGACAAAGTAAAGGAAAATATGAAAGTATATATAGAAGCTGCTAAAAAAAGAGGAGAAGCTCTAGATCATGTACTTTTATATGGACCTCCTGGTTTAGGTAAAACTACACTTGCAAATATTATTTCAAATGAGATGAATTCAAATATAAAAATAACATCAGGACCTGCAATAAGTAAACCAGGTGATTTAGCAGCTTTACTTACAAATTTATCAGAGTTTGATATATTATTTATAGATGAAATTCATAGATTAAATAAAAGTGTAGAAGAAATCCTTTATCCAGCTCTAGAGGATTATACTTTAGATATTATAATAGGAAAAGGTCCAAGTGCTAGATCAATAAGATTGGACTTACCTAAATTTACACTAATTGGTGCTACAACAAAAGCAGGATCACTCGCAACACCACTTCGTGATAGATTTGGAATTATACATAGATTAGAGTTATATAATACAGAAGATTTAACGACAATAGTTAAAAGATCTGCAAATATATTAGAAATAAATATTGATAATGATTCTGCAGTAGAGATTGCAAGAAGATCAAGAGGTACACCAAGAATTGCTAATAGGTTATTAAAAAGAGTAAGAGATTATGCAGCTGTTTTAGGTGATGGAAATATTACATTAAAAATTACAAAAATTGCACTAAATAAGTTAGAAATAGATGATTTAGGTTTAGATGAAATAGATAGAAAAATTTTAGAAACATTGATTATTAAATATAGAGGAAGACCAGTAGGAATTGAAACTATAGCAACTACTTTAGGAGAAGAAGTAGATACTATAGAAGATGTATATGAACCATATTTAATACAAATAGGATTTATATCAAGAACAGTTAGAGGAAGAGTAGCACTTCCTGCTGCATATGAACATATTGGAGTACAATATGAAGGTGAGTAATTATATATATTGAAAGGAAGAAGATAATTATATATTAATTAATCTTCCTTTATTTAATATAAAATTCTAAAACAAAAGGATTAAAATTATGGAAGAAACTGTGAAATTAAAGAAAGATAAATCAGGAGCAAGTCTGCATATAATTATATTTTTTATTACATCTATTGTTTTTGCAATACCATCAATAATATATTTAATAAAAAATAAAACAATATGTAGGTTTTCGGTAGAAGTATGGACATATTTTTTTAAATATCCAGAGACTCAAACAGATAGATTAAATAATGCATTAATTTTCTTTTTGATTATGACTATATTATTTTTAGCTTATATAATGATAGTAAAAAAACATAAAAAAATAAATATAAAACAAATAACAATAATGGTCATACTAGCATCTATAATATTTGGAGTAATTATTCCATATACAAGTACAGATGTATATTCATATATTGCTAATGGTTGGTCTGCAGCTCATTATGGAGAAAATCCGTATTATACTTCAACAGGAGAAATAACAGATAAAACAGGGCAAAATGAACCAATGTTTAATAAAGTAGCAAACTGTTGGAAATATGAAACAGTAGTATATGGACCGCTTTGGACTTTAATATGTACTGGACTTTCATATATGTCTTTTGGGAATATAGATATAGCATTAGTATTGTTTAAGTTATTAAATATTTTAGTTCATTTATTAAATGCTTTTCTTGTATATAAAATAACTAGAAAAAAATTATTTATGATTATGTATGGGTTAAATCCATTTATATTGTTTGAAGCAATATCAAATGTTCATAATGATATATTTATAATATTATTTATATTGCTTGCGATATATTTTATTATAAGGAAGAAAAACTTATTTATTGCAGTTGTTTTTATAGCAATGGCAACAGCTATTAAGTATTTAGCAATATTAATACTTCCATTTATAGTAATATATTATGTAAGAAATAAAAAAGTAAATAAAAGAATTATATATTGTATTTTATGTGGAGTAGAATACATTATAATAATAGCATTATTCTATTTAATATATATGAGAGATTGGGGAGTTCTTGCAGGATTATTTATACAACAATCAAAATATAATAGATCTATAATGTATGTAATATATGAGTTCTTTGGAACAAATACTGTAATGTCAATACAAACAATAGCTTTAGCAACTTTTGCGATAGTTTATGTGATAGTTTGTATTAAAATGTTATTACAAAAGAAAATTAATTTTTTACAAATAATTAGAAAATATAATACTTTTTTATTAGTATTTACATTTGTACTTATTACTAATTTTAATGCATGGTATGTTATGTGGCTTATTCCAACTATGTTTTTCTTAAAAAGCAGATCTCAAGATACAATACTTGCAGTATGTTATTTAAGTCAAATAGCAAATTTTGCCTCATTTGCGCTTCATAGTGAAGCACAAATACTTGGAATACCATACTTAGCGATTATGATTCTAGGAATGTTAATAATAAAAGGAATGAATGTAAAAATAGAAAAAACAAAAGAAGGAAAAATTAAATTAGTTAGGTAGAAGAAAAGAGATGAAGAAAATGAAATTATTAATGCATACTTGTTGTGCACCTTGTAGTGTTTATTGTATTGATTCTTTAAGAAAAGAAGGAATTGAACCTACTGTATACTGGTATAATCCAAATATTCACCCATACATGGAATATAAACAAAGAAGAGATTGCTTAAAAGAGTATACAGCTTCTATTAATATAAAAGCTATATTTGAAGAAGATTATGGATTAGATGAATTCTGTAAAAATGTAATATGTGATTTAAAAAATAGATGTGTTAATTATTGTTATAGAGTACGTTTAGAACAAACCGCAAAATATGCTAAAGAAAATGGATATGATACCATAACTACAACACTGTTAGTAAGTCCATATCAAAAACATGATGAACTAAAAAGAATATGTGAAGAAATAGCAGAGAAATATAATTTACAATTTTTATATAGAGATTTTAGAGTTGGTTTTAGAGAAGGGCAAGCAAAAGCAAGAGAACTAGGATTATATATGCAAAAATATTGTGGTTGCATTTTTTCAGAAGAAGATAGGTATAAAAAGCAAATTAAAAACATGCTTACAGCGACAAGAAATTCAAAGGATGACAAAAAATTATAGGGAAGTTATATATTTTTACCACAAGAAGAAATTAGGGATGGAGATTTAATTAATATATTATTCAAATGAGTTAAAGAAAAAATAACTAGTAATTTATGGAGGAGGTAAAAGTGAAAATTGCAAAGATTATATTATCAATAGTTACAATGCTATTTGCATTACTAGGATTATTAAAAGTTATATCTTTTGATATTGCAAATCCAATAATGTTTTTAGCATTAGCTACTTTATTAGTATTGAGAAGTATTGAGTATAAGAAAAGTAGAGAAAATAGTAGTTTTATACTAACTGTTATTACAGCAGTATTTTTATATGTTGTGGTTATTTATAATGTTTTTATAGCATAATAAATTACAATTTCTAAAATTACTTTATATGAAAATATAGAGTAATTTTTTTGATTATGATATAATACTGCAAAAATTTATCTTTATGATTAAATTTTATACAAGGAAAGGTTGAACTGGTGGTTAAAATGAACAAAAATAAGAAAATAATTATTGGTATTTTAATTGCTTTGATTATAGTTATAGGTATAGTGGTTACTTATAAAATAATTGAAAATAGTGTTACAAATAGGGCAGACTTTAATTTTAAAGTTGAAGATATTAGTTCTACTCCTGTTGAAACAGTAGATAATCAGAAAAATTATTATAAAGAAATAGATAATATTAAATTAGAATTAAATATTCCGAGTGAATGGAACTACAAAGAAATTCTACAAAACGAAGAAAATGATTTTTATAAATATGCTTTAAAATTATATAAAAATAATGAAAATCAATATGCTATGTTATATTTTTACAATAAACCATTCGGAGTTTGTGGTACAGGTAGAACTTCAAAAAATATTATTTTAAATAATGGTAAAGAAGCCGTTATAGGCTATTATGATGAAAATAAAAATTGGTCTGACATTTCGTTTTATAATATAAATAAAAATATAGCAGTTATGAATTACGGTCTAATTGATGAAGATGCAGATGAAGTAATTCGATTTATAAAAACAATAAATATTATTGAAAATAATATTTAAGTAACTGTTAAATTACATGTTACAATGAAAAATAAAAAAACAGTAGGGTTTTATATGTCATGAAAGGAAAATAAAATCTATGAAAATGGAATTTATATTTGATAATTTCCGTATACAAGTTGGTTTTTAAAAGTAATTAAAGAATGATATTGGTATGTAGATGAAGGAGATGGACAAGGAAAGAAAAAAGGAGATTGTTTAGAGGCATATTATGAAGTAAAAGTAGTAAATTATAAAAATTAAAGGAAATGGAGTGATATTGAATGGCTAGAAAGAAAAATGAAATTACAATTCGTTCCAGTGCAGCTGAGTATTTAACTTATGTAGCAGCAGTAGGAGACAATCCAGAATCAGTAGAAGTTAGATATGAAGATGAAAATATATGGCTTACACAGAAAATGTTGGCAACCTTATATAATGTAAATGTTGCCACAATTAATGAACATATTGCAAATATATATAGAGATAATGAACTAGAAAAAGATTCAACTATTAGGAATTTCCTAATAGTTCAAAAAGAAGGGAATAGAGAGGTTTCAAGAAATGTTGCACATTACAATTTACAAATGATTATTGCTGTTGGTTTTAAAGTGAACAATGAAAGAGCGGTACAATTTAGAAAATGGGCAAATCAGATTGTAAAAGATTATACAATAAAAGGTTGGGTAATGGATGACGAACGTCTAAAAAACGGTGGCTCAATTTTAACAGAAAAATATTTTGAAGAGCAATTAGAACGTATAAGAGAAATAAGAATGTCAGAAAGAAAATTTTATCAAAAAATTACTGATATTTATGAAACTTCAATTGATTATGATAAAACAGCAAAAGCTACAATTAGATTTTTTACATCAGTTCAAAATAAATTACATTATGCAGTTTCTGGAAATACAGCTGCTGAAATAATTTATAATAGAGCAGATAGTACTAAAGAACACATGGGGTTAACTTCTTGGGAAGGAGCTCCTAACAGCAAAATACATAAATATGATGTTATTGTTGCCAAAAACTATTTATCTGAAAAAGAAATAGAGCAACTAGAAAGAATGGTATCTGCATATTTAGATTTAGCAGAAATGCAAGCTATGAGACATATCCCAATGACAATGGCAGATTGGGAAGAAAGATTAAATGGATTTTTAAAATTATGGGATCATGAAATTTTAAAAGACAATGGAAAAATTTCAGCAGAGATGGCAAAAATTCATGCTGAAACAGAGTTTGAAAAATACAGAGTAATACAGGATAGAATTTATATATCGGATTTTGATGAACTTTTGCTGAATACCAAGAAATTAAACAAAAGAGAAAATAAACAATAAGAGGTTATATATTATAACCACAAAAACGGACAAACCTTTATATATAAAGGAAAATTTTAGATTTTAAAATAGGCTAAAAACTTGAATTTTTAAACCGAAAATGACTCTAAATGCAGTTATAACAAGAACTTTAAGGAGTAATGTCAGGGTACGCAAATTTTGACAGTTAAATAGGAAAAGCTCAGAAGAAGATAGGTATAGGAAGAAAGTAGAAAAAGAATATGTACACTATTTTTATAATGTTAATTTAGATACAGAACTAAATAATAATGATTTTGAGATTAATGGAATTAAATTCAAATGGTTTTCTTATAATGATTTATTAAATGATGAAAGAATTCAAAAAGTTAATGGTGATGTAGTTGGGTTTATTAAAGAATTCAATCTTTAGAAAAAATGATGCAAGTTTAAATAAAAAATAAAGAAAAATTGAGAATAAATGTATAAAAGAAAGAATATATGAATAAAAAACAAAAAAATTAAAATAATGACAGAATATTTTGTTGACATTATTTAAATGATGAGATAAAATGTAATCGGTAAATTTGTGATCAAAAAACAAATTGCAAAAGAAAAAAATTAAAAAAGAAAGGGAGATAAGTGCAATGAAAAAAAGATTATTTTCTATTTTGCTAGCTATTATATTGGTAGTTTCTGTTATACCAATGACAGCATTTGCAACAGAAGAAACAAATGAAATTGTAGTTAATGAATTACAAGATCTATTAGACAACATAAATACTGAAGGAGCAGTTCTTAAACTAAACGAAGACATTACATTAACAGAAAAAGTTACAATCAATAATACAGTAACAATTGATGGTAACGGACATAATATTTATGGACAAAATGATGACTCTACAGTGTATTTTGAAATACTTGGTGGTACTTTTACAATAAAAAATGCTAATATTAGCCAATTTGGAGGAGCATTACCAACTCAATCACGTGTAGGTGTATTTAAAGTACCTGACAGCGCAAGTGCAGATACTAAAGTTATTGCATCAGGAATAACTGTAAGTGACTATATCAGAAGTGCTTTTGATATTAGTTCAGGAAGTTTTGAAATTACAAATAGTGAAATAAACTGTGAAAATACATATAGTGCTACTGAAGGATCAGGACTTCTAACAAAAGGAATATTAGCAGGTATAGGAAGCAATAAGGTTACTGGAAAAGTAGAAAGCACAAAAATTTATAACTCAGAATCAAGATACGATGAATGGACAACATCAGGAATAGAAATATACAATAATGCTGATGTAACAGTTAACAACTGTGAAATCGTAAATTTACATGAAGGAATTTCAACTGACAACTATTATTATGATACTTATGGAGATATAAACGTAACAGTTGAAAATACAAATATTACAGCAGGAAATAAAGCAGTTAGAATTTATAGTAAAGAGGATACTGTAGGTATTGCTAATGTAAACATATTAAGTGGTACATTTACAGGTGATATAGGAATTATAAACAAATCAGATAAAGATACAATAAAAATTTCTGGTGGTACATTTATTGGAGAAGTTGCAGAAAATGTAACACTTGCAGAAAATACAATTTTAGAAGAACAAACTAATGGTTCTTATATAGCTAGAATAGATAATACTGAATTAAAAGAAATGATTAATGATTATACATCATTAACACAAGATGGTTTCTCTTCTGAATCATGGAAAAACTTTGAAAGTGTTTTATCTAGTGCAAAAGATGTATTAAATAATGTAAATGCAACAAAAACAGATATAGATAATGCTGTTAAAAATTTATCAGAAGCATATAATAATTTAGAGAAAATAGCACAAGTAAGTGTAAGCAATGATACTGATATTGCAATAGATGTTGATGAAAAAGCAAGTGATGTATTAAATAATAATGATAAAGTATTAGAATATATAAATGATGGAACAGATGTAAAAACAGTTATAGATATTAAAGATATAACACCATCTGATGATGAGAAAAAAGCTGTAGAAGAAGCCATAGAAGATGGAGTAATTGCAAAATATTTTGATATTAGTGTATTAATAAAAAATAGTCAAAATGATGCAAAATTAGATGAAATTACTGAATTATCTGAAAGTATAAAATTCACAATAACATTAGATGAAGAATTAAAGAATGTTCCTGAAGGATATGAAAGAACATATAAAATTATAAGAATTCATGACGGAAAAGTAGAAGTATTAGATGCAACATTATCAGATGATAAAAATTCATTGGAATTTAGTACAGATAAATTCTCAACTTATGCAATCAGCTATGTTGATACTAAAATAGAAGATGATACAACAATAAAAGATGATACTAAAGTTGATTCAGATATTGTACAGACAGGTGACTATATATACATAGCAGTTGGTGTGGTTGTATTAATTGTTGCAATAAATGTAATATCTTTAAAAAGAAAAGGCAAAAGAAGTAAATAATAATTAATATATAGAGAAAGAGTAAAGGGCTAACTAGAAATAGTTAGTTCTTTATTTTTTTAAGTAAAAAAATAAATTTATTAAAGTGAAATATAGTATAATTTTAATAAATATGATATAGTTAAATAAATTGAAATATAAAAACAATAATGAATAAAAATATATAAATAATAGGAGGTGTAAGAAATTAATAATAAACTATTTATAGATTTAGATAAAATACAAGACACAGACATTCCTAAACCAACTATTTTTCAAGGATTAGTAGATATAAAAAAGAATGGAAAAATAATAGTTAGAAATTCTGTACTTGAAGATATAGATACATTAAACGAAAAAGAATTAGAATATATTCTTACACATTTTAAACAATATATATCTCCTATTATGACAAGCAGTTATATACCATCTTCAAGTATGATGGAAATTATAGAAAAAATTGCTCCTGAATTTAAAGTGAGATTTAAAACAGAAAAAGCAGGACGGAAGTAAAATAGTACCAATTAGTCCAAAAGAATTTTTTGAAGGAGAAAAAATATTTGATACTATTATACAAAGTATAAATCCTAATTGGAATGAAAAACAAAAGTATAGGTATTTATATAATAAAACGGGAGAAATGTTATCATATGATTTAAATATATTATCATATACAGAAAATGCAGGTATTCATGAAAAATATTCTAGAAATATATTTACAGCAATTTCTAATAATTGGGGGATATGTGCTTCTTTTGCTGGGATTTATGATTATTTATGCTATAAATGCGACTTAGACAGTAGAGTATTATCAGAAGATGATCATGATTATGTATTAATAACAGATTCTGATGAAAAAGATTATCTTACAGATCCAACATTTGACTCAGCAAGAATTAAATTTGGATTAAAAACTAGGAATTATGCTATTTCTAAAGAGAATTTTGGAAAAACACATGATTTAAAAGAAGCAGAAGTAGATGAATATGATTTTTGTGATCTAACTGAAAGTGAACTGGAAGAATTAGATAAAAGCATAGGTTATCTAGAACATTTTGGAGGAAATTATACTGATGATATCCTAGAAAAACTTGCTGATAATTTAGATGGAAAGACTATTACTGAAAAAACTATAAATTTTATAAATAGGATAAAAGAATTAAAGACAATAGGTAGACCAACAGATTCTGACTATGTTGAAATTATTAAATGGATACTTTCAAAGAGTAGTGATATAGAATTTGCTAAAAAATTAGAAGTGTCTAGTTTTGTGTATGAAGATAATAAAGAATCGCCAAGAAGAGTTCTATTTAAAATACTAGATGAAGATGGAATAAAAAAATATTTTGAGTTTGATTATAAAACTAAAATGTATGATGAAATTAGTGAAGAAACTATATTAGGAAAATTAGACAAAGAAATCAGTATATAAATTTTAAGAAAAAAACAAAAGTTAAATAAAAGGAAAGAAAATATGGGAATGTTTGATGAATTAAGATTAAAAAATAAATATAAAAAAGAAGGCCGATTAGAAGAATATGAGTCATATAAAGCTCATTTACAAAGTGTTCAGGCTGATATAATAAGATTTACAAAATATATTAGTGATGCACAAAGAAATTTTGAATCTATTAAACAAAAATATCCAGAAGGATCAAGAGAATATAATTATGCAAAAGATCAGATAGATAGATGGAAATATGAATTAGATAAAACTAAGTTAATGGTAAATTTTGTTAGACCTAATTCTGAGCAAGATATTGAATATAGAAATAGGCAATGTGAAGAATTTATCCCAAAACTTCAATCAGTTATTTCTCCAAGCTTGGATTTGAGATTTCATGGAACACCAATATTTTTAGCAGAACAAATTATTAGAAGTGGTGGAATAACATCTACAGCAGATAGATATGATGGATATATTAGTAGTACTGATAGACAAGGAGAAATATCGGCATCTAATATTGATTCATTAGGAAGAACAATTAACTTTTTTTCTGATATGGTTGCATATGACAGATCATTACCAGCAGGATGCATATTTGCAGTGTATCCTAAAGATGCAGAAGATGCAAATTATGGACATGATTTATTACATTCTGTTGATTTTAGGCAAAATCCTGAGCAGCTTTTTGGAATTTTTACTACACCTGAGAATATTCCTAATGTTCAAAATTGGTTAGTTGAATCAGGTTTTGATCCAAATTTAGTATATACATTTGAAGGATTTATAGAAGCTGTTAAACAGAAATCAAATGAAATAGATGGAATAACTACAGGCCATACTGAACAAATAGAAGGAAGTGCCATTACAGAGTCTTTAGAAAATATTCAAGATCAAACTATTGGAAATAACCAAGGGGAATATAGTTTTAGTAGTCAAGATGCAAAAGGTGTTGCTCTAAAAAGAAGAAGCGGAAGTTTATTAAAGTTACAAACTAGATTAAAACAAGCTATAAGAGGACTAAGAAAAGATGAAAATGTAATTGATACAAAAGATAGAGGAGGAGATTCTGATGACAGGACAACCAGAGATTAATGATATTGCAAAAGAAACTATTTCCATTTTAGAGTATTTTAATCCAGAATTTTTAGATAAGATTCCAAAACATTTTTTTAAAGATTTACAAGAATTAGCTAAAGATTCTAAGATTGTTGTTAATATTGATAAAAATAAAAAATTAGAGAATCAATCTATATCTGAAGATAGTAAGGATTTAATAGGCTTAATCTATTATAGCTATATTGCATCAGATGATGAAAAAGCAGAAATAGAAAGAGCTTGGGATGAAAATGAGTTAAAATTTCAAAATGAGTTGAAGAAAAAATATAATGTAGATAATTTATTTGAAAATAGAAATAAATCCAATTATAACTTTGATGAAAATAAAAATAACATTGAGTTAATAGAGTACAAAGAAAATATTTTTAAAAAATTAATTAATAAAATAAAAAAATTAGTAAATAAAAAATAGGAAAAAATTTCTAATAAAAAAGTATATAAAAAAATAAAAAATAATGTTACAATATAAAATAAGTATGGTATAATGATTTTGTTAATAGACAAAAAATAAAAAAACAAATAAAAGAAAAAACGTAAAACACAGTATTTTCTAAGAAAAAACAAATGCAAAAGAAAGGAAGATTTGAGGAAAATGATAAAAATGGCAAACCCTTGGGGCTCTAGAGAGAGAGAGAGAGAGAGAGTACTTTTAAAGAATAGATGCTTTGCAAAAAGCATATTATTTGTCGTACCTGAAAAAGAAGAAGAATTAAAAAATAAAGCACAAGTAAAAAGCGCAAAAGAAATAGAAAATAAAAAAGAAGATATAGATAGAACAAGGATGGACTATAGCATAGATATGTTAAAAAACATATTTATGCTAATATAGCCCGTCCTTTTTGTGTGCAAAAAATACAATAGAAAAAACAATTAAGAAGAAATAGATACAAAATTATTGCAGACAAAAGAAAATACAATAAAAAAATAATAGATCTTTAAAAAGCAATAAAAAAATGCAAAAGCAGAAAGGAAAGGTAAATAATATGCAAAAACAACAATTAAGAAACAATAAGATAAAAGGAAGAAAAATAAAAAACATGCCAATGTTTATATTAATAGGATTAATAGCAATGATAGTAATAATTGCTATAATTTACTATGTGTTTTTAAGATATTCACCAGAGCAAATAATAACATATAGTGGATATGCAATAGAAGGAAAAACAATGGCAGAGAACTTAAAGAGTAGCGAAATATCAAACATAGACCAATACTTAAATTTAATAGAAGTAAAAGAAAATGATCTGTTATATAAAAAATTAAATTCATATTATATAGGTGAAAATGATAAAAAAGAGATAGATATAAACTATCCAATGTACATAAATGATGGAGACACTTTATTTAATATATCAAAAAATACAAAACTAATAACAGTAAATTATGAAGAAGTAGAAGGATATCCAGAATTTATGCTAACAGGAGGAGTAATGTACAATGGAGTAGATTTAACAAGAGCAGATGGAAACAAGTACATATTCCTAAAAAGTGAAGATGAGATATATACAAATGTACAAGCAATAAAAATAAAAACAGCTACAAATGAATATGAAATAAAAGAGTATAGCAACATATATTTTACAGAAGAAGCAATAACATATTATGAAATGCAAGATGGATATATGGAATATAAAAGAATAGCAGACATAGATAACAATTCAGAGATAGAAGTAAATGGAGAAATATTAACATATAAAATATTCTTAGAAAGACTAGGAATTATTCAAAGTGATGAACAAAATGAAAATAATAATAGAGATGAAGAAGTAAATGAAATAGTAGAAAATAGTACTGTAGATAATGAAACATCAACAGAAGATGAAAACAATAAAAACAATATTGCTAATGAAACAGAAGAATGGCAAGAAGGAATGTGGGCAAGACCAGAAGTAAGCTGTACAGATTTTGAAAGTGATGTATATACAATAAGAACAAATCTAACGGTGACAGATAGAGCAGGAGTCATAACAAGAGGAGTGATATTCGAAATAAGTTTAGATGGAAGACTAAATAGAAGAGTACAAGCAACTAAAGCAGGAGAACTTGAAATAACAGGATTACAGCCAGATACAGAATATGAAATAGTAGGAATAGTATATTACAATGATGAATCAGGAGTAGAAGTAGAAGAAGAGTTCTATACAGGATCAGTAACAACAAAATCAATAGAAACATTAGGAACAATAGATTTTAGTTTTGAGAATGGAGAAATCTATTCAAATAAAATAGAATTAATACATTTAAAAATAAATAATGATGTAAATGAAG
The DNA here is from genome assembly GCA_944392455.1 of uncultured Clostridia bacterium. Lineage (GTDB taxonomy): Bacteria > Bacillota > Clostridia > TANB77 > CAG-508 > CALXVA01. The sequence continues at coordinate 195,949 of CALXWP010000001.1, read as the reverse complement.
AAGTAATAAAAGGAATATCAAGAATACAAATAGAAATAGGAGATGTAGCATATAGATTAAGTAATGACGAAGTGAAACAAATAAAAGCAGGAGAGGAAATAACATATCAAACAAGTGAAACATTAACATCAAATAGTAGAATAAGATATGAAATAACAGCATTTGATAAATTTGGAAATGAGTTAAAAGAAATAAATAATACAGGAGAAACAATAACATCAAAACAAATGCCAACAGCATCAATAAAAGCAACAAAACAAGATGTAACAGAAGTAAATCTAGAAGTAACATTAACAAATAAAGACAATGTTACATTAGAAAATTATAGATATGAAGTAATAAATCAAAGCGGAGATAAAGTAAAAGAAGGACAACTAGAGAAAGACACAGAAACATTAGTATTTACAGATTTAGATCCAAATGGATATTATCAAATAATAATATATGGAGATTATGATCTAGAAAATGGTGATGGAAAACAAGCAAATCAAGAACTAGGAAGAGGAAGTTTTGTAACAAGACCAATAGCCTCTCTTGGATATATGCAAGTAAAAATAGACGATAAAGAAGTGACGCAAAATGAAATAAAGCTAGGAATAAGTATAGATGAAAATCAAACAGATGCAAGATTAATAGCAATATTAGATAAAGTAGAAATAGTAATATATGATGAAGGCAAAAACATAGATAATGACAAAGATATAGAAGAGCAAGTAGATAATGAGATACAAAGAATAACATTAACAAAAGAAGAAGTAGAACAATTAAAAGTAGCAGAAGAAGTAGAAATAAAGTTAGAGCAACTAACATCAAATACAAAGTATAAAATAGATGTAATAACAACAGTAAAACAAGGGTCAGTAGAAGAAGTAGTAGAAGACAAACAAAATTTGAGTGAAGTAATAACATTAAAAATGCCAGCAGAAGTACAAATAAGAAATCAATTTGTAATAGGAGATATGATTGATTTAGATATAAGAGTAGAAGACATTGACGGAGCAGTCTTAACCAATAACGTAAGAATAGAAGTAAGAGATGAAGAAAATAAACTAATAAACTTAAGTGAGATGGATACAAATGGAGATTATAAAAGAAAAGTATATGAAAATTTAGAGGAAAATACAACATACAGAATAATAATCTATGCACCACAATACAACGAAGGAAGTACGGACAAAACTTATGAAGCTGATTATATATTAAAAGAGATAGAAATATATACAGAAGCAGGAATAAGTGGAAGACTAAATTTATTATCATTAGAAAAAACACCATCAGGAAAAAATCTAATAGATGTATCATCCAAAGTAAATTGGTTTGTAAAATGTTTTGACCCAAATTATGCATATGGGCTAAACTATGATGAAAATAGTGGTATATTAACATTAGGTGGAACGACAGGTTATGGTGTAGTAAATTATTATGATTTAGAAGACTACCTAGGGCAAGAGATAACAATAAGCTTTAAAGCAAGAACAGAAGATAGTACTAGTTTAAGTATAATAGAAAAAAGTAATTTAGATATGTTAGATACAGATAGAGAAGTATATCAAACAATAAGTAGATCAAATTTATCACATGAGTGGCAAGAATATAGTTATACAGTAACATTAAGTAAAACAGGTTATATAGGATTTAATGTAACGGTAGCTTATGCTGTAGTAGAAATACAAGATTTGCAAATAGAACTTGGAAATACCAAAACAAGTTATGAAGAATTCAAGTATACATATAATGCAAATGTAGGAATAACTGTAAATGACACAAGAGATGAAATAACAACAAATGATTACTATGTACGTATATATAGAAATAATGAACAAGTTGAAGAAATAAGATATGAAGAATTAGAAGAAGAAAATAAAGTTGAAAATGTATCAAAATTATATGAGGTGGATATTGATGCAAGTTATAAAATTGAACTATTAGTAAAAATTGGGGATAGATACTATGAATTAGATTCACAAGAATTTACAACTGAATCAGGAAAAGAAATAAAAGGAATATCTAATATAAATGATTTTTTAAAAATACAACCATATGGAGAGTATATAGTATTAAATGACTTAGATCTATCCGGAGCACAAAGTGCTACATATAGATTTGGAAATAGCATTTTAGAATTTAATGGAAGGATAGATTTTAACGGAAGAAAAATAATAAAAGACATAAAAAATAATCCAGGACAAGTATTTTATATCCTTGGAGCAGAAGGAATTATAGAAAATTTAGTATTTGATATAAAAATGAATAATGATTTAGCTACATCTGCTACATGTTTTATGCAATATAATTATGGCACAATAAAAAATATACAAATAAATCTTTTAGAATCTACAGAAAATTTAAATAATAGAATTATTTTATTATGTCAAACTAATACAGGAATCGTAGAAAATTTTATTGTTAATTTTGAGGAGCATTTATACACAAGTACCCTTGCGGCAATTATAACAGAATCTAATAATGGTATAATAAGAAACGGGTATATGTATGGTGAGAATATTGTTTCTCTAAGTAGTACTGATAATTCAACGAGCTCGGGAATTGTTATAAGTAACCAGAGAAATGGAGTAATTGAGAATGTTTTTACACTTGTAAGCATGGATTCAATATATTCATTTCAGATAAATAGCAATATCGCATATGCTAATTACGATACTGCAACGGTACAAAATGTTTATTCAGTGGGAGTAGGAATGAATACAACAGATAATTTATCATATGGACCTAATATACGTAGTATAGCATCAAAAAACATATACAACAATTATTACTTCGCAGATGAAATTTTTACAAGTGAACTAGAAACAAAAGGAAATAAATTATCATTATGGGATGCGGAATTTCAAAATCAAATTATAAATAATGATGGAGCATTTTTGGTAGATGAATTAGTAAATGATGGATTTTATCCACAGTTAATTATGCCAGACTGTATGCCAGTTCAAGAATACATTGAATTACCTGAAGTAGAAGATGCAGATTTACCAGATATACTATCAACGAAAATATTAGAACAGGGAACAAATACAGTAAAAGTAGAATTTAGTGTAAACAATCCATCAGCTGAAACAATAAGCAATATACAAATAGAAAACTTAGAAGTTGAAATACTATCGCAAGAATATAGCAATGAAAAAAGTGCAGTAATAGCTGAACTTAAAAATCCGACAATATGTGTATCTAGTTATAATGTACTGAGCTTAAGTACAAAAGGTGCATTTAATAACTCTTATACGAGGAGTTATGAAGAAGGAGAAAGAGTAATAAATGTAGATTTATATAGAGAGATTTGGAATGTAGAGGATTGGAAGAATATAGATGACTCACCAACGGAAAATTATATGCTAATGAGTGATTTGAACTTCATAAATGAAGGTACTAGTGTACGTATAGGTAGTCTTAATGGAATTTTAAATGGAAATGGTTATAGTATTTCTAATATTTATTTAACTGGAAATACATCCCTTATAGGGAGTTTGTATGGAACTTTGGAAAATTTGTATATTAATAATTTTAACCAAGAAGTAACGGCTCAAGGAGGATTAATTACCACTGCTAATTCTGGATCTGTGATTGATAATGTTCATTTAAAAGATATTGACATAAATAAAAGTTCAGACGGAGCGATTGGTGGATTGGTTGGATTTGGTACTTATATTAATATAAGAAATAGTTCAGTAACTAATATAAAAATAACTATATATGGTGCGGACGATTATTTAAATGTAGGTGGTATGATTGGTGAGGTGAATAATTCTTTGATACAAAATTGCTATGTAAAAGGACTGGATATAAGTGATTGTGAAACAGTTATTCCAGCAATAGGAGGTTTAGCTGGATATGCATCTGAAGTTAATACAATAGAAAGTTGTTATGTTGAGGGAAAAATAAATTCAGAAAATAGTAATATTGGAGGAATTGCAGGAAATTTAACAACTAATGGAAGCATAGTTCAAAATTGTTATTCTAAAGTATATATTTCTACATCAAGCAATAATGTAGGAGGAATTGTTGGGACGTATCAGGGCAGTAGTTTAGATGATATAAAAAACAATTTAAGCATCGGTAATATATATTCTACTCAAGGTGAAAACGGCTTGAATAGAATTGTTGGAAGTAATGAAGAAACTAGTAGTAATAATTTTGCATATGAAAATCAATTAGTTAATGGATATGTAAATAGCGAAGAAAAAGGTGCTAAATTATTAGATAAAACAGAAGTACTAAGCTTAGATTTAGGAGATAGCTTTGAATACACAGATATAGAAAGCCAGATCTTACCAAAATTGTATAATATAAATGGAATAACAATATTACCAAATCAAGAGGACATATTTATTGACGATAGTACAAGTAAAGATCATGTTAATTTGAAGATTGACAGTATAGAAGTTACAAAACCAAACACAACAGAAGCAGAGATTAATATAAGGATTAATAATCCAGATGAAATAAAAATAACGGGAATAGAAATAGAAGATATGACAAGTTCAGTAACAAGAACTGTAACAGAAAATGGAATAACAAGTATAACAGTAAGAAGTACCCCTGAAAGATTTTATGATAGTTATAAATTAACAGAAATTAGATATGAAATAGAGAACTCAGAAGATGAGCAAATAAAAGATGTAGAGGCTAAAGTAAAGGTACAATTTTATAAAGAAATCTATACATATGAAGATTGGCAATCAATAGAGGAAGGAACATATCAAAATTATAGATTAATGGCAGATATAGACTTTAGTGGAAAAACAAATGTAAAAAATAATATAACAGTGAATAGATTAGAAGCAGAAAATAATGTATATACATTAAAAAATATAAATTTGGAATTTAATGAAGCAAATTGTGGTCTTATAAAAAGTATAAAAACAAACATAAAAAACATAGGGTTTGAAAATATTACGATAATAAATACTGCAAATTCTGGAAGCTATTGTGGAGTAATCGCAACTTCTAGCGGAACGATAGAAAACTTAGAGTTTAAAAATATTTTAATAGAAGCAAAAGAGATAAGTACAGTAGGAATAATTGGATTTGTTAGAAATGGAAATATAAAAATTATTTCTTTAAATACAGTAAATATTACAGGTAAAGAATATGTGGCTGGACTTGTAGGAAGATGCGATTATGAAATATCAAATATTGATGCAAATAAAGTTAACATTACAGCCTCAGGAAATAATATAGGAGGAGTAGTTGGGTATTCAAGTAATACTTTAAATCCTGAGCATATATATATTAATATAAGTGATTCTACCATTATTTCAGAGGGAAATTATGTAGGAGGAATTACAGGCTTTAATTATCAAGTTAAACTGACGAATAGTTCAGTAAAAAACACTTCTGTTACTGGTAATAGTTATGTTGGAGGTATGAGTGGGAGCAATCTACTTTCTGCAAATTATTATACATATTATAACACAGTAGATAATTGTAATATTTACGGAAGCGATTCATATATAGGAGGATTGTCTGGACGTAGTTCTGTATATGAAGAATATCCAAGTATTACAAATACCAATGTATATGGAACAACAGTAAATTCGGATTATGTTGGTGGATTAGCTCGGATATACTGGATTAATGGTTAAATATGGAATTATTGATAATTGTGAGATTGTGTCGAAAAGTAATTATGTTGGTGGAGTTGCAGGATATATTGCACAAAATGAAGCTCACGCTCCTCAATGCTTCTATGTTAATAACAGCAAAATAGAAGGAAATAGCAAAGTAGGAGGAATTGTGGGAGGAATGAGAGATGGAGATTTGTTTGGTTGTATTGTAAATGCTGATATAAAAGCTACATCTCATAGCGCCGGGGGAATTGTTGGATATTTAGAAAATAAAAATATGACAACTGCTATTAATCAAAGTAAAATATCTAATAATGGAGTTGCAGGTTCAACGATTAAAGCACCTTCAAATGTAGGAGGTATAATTGGATACATAGAAAAAGATTTAAATACTGAGCAGAATTATTATTATAACAATTATGTACAGGCTTATTTGGAAAGTGAAAATAGTGAAAATATTTCAATGGGAGTTGGAAGTTCGAAAGATAATAATGAAGCAATATCAAATACCCATATATATAAATATAGCCAAATAAATGGTGAATACATGAATGAAGATATAGATACATATACAGAAGAACAGTATGTATATGGAGAAGAATTAAGAGAAGAAACAACATATAGAAGTGTATTTGGCTGGAGCTCTATTTTTACTTATGAATCATTACAAAGTGAAAAGTATCCAATACCAAATGAAGTAGAAAATGTAGAAGGAATAGATTTGCCAACAGATCCAGAAATAGTAGGTTTAAATTTATTAGATAGTGAAGAGATTAGTGATAATGAACCACTAATTAATGAAAATAATATAAACACACAAAATATCGAAGAATTACCAAAAGTAACAGTATATCCAATATCAGTAAATGAAATAAATATAGATTTTAGCAATATTTCAGAAAATACAAGCTTTACATATTATATAAATGGTAGTGAAATAGAAACTATTAATCTAGCAGAAAAAACATACACTTTTGAATATAACTTTAAGGGTCAACTTGAAATAGTTGTAACAAATGGAATTGATGAAAAAACTATAACAATAAATCCCGCTGAAATAAGAAGTGAAATAAGCTTGGTTGGAGATAGTTATGCATATTTAATTGGTAATAACTTATATATAAATGGAGAAACTTTATCAGGAGAATATGTAAATGTATATTCTGGTTATGCATTAAGTAGTAGCGGTCAAGTTTTAGATGTTTTGAGTAAAGGAGTTATTAATGATGAAATTGCAGAAACATCATTAGAAGAATCTGCTAAGCCATTACAAACATATGAATATAAAGGTAGCATTATAGAAGTATATGGAACATATAGTAAGGTTAATGAAAATGTAAAATTACAAATATATAATGTAAGAAGCGGAAAGCTATCAGCACTATCAAATGACTTGGATATGAAAATAGATAATTACATAGTAGATCAATACAATGATAAAGAATATCAAACAATATTAACGAATAATGGAGAAATAGTAGATCTAAAAGAACAGTTACAATATCCATCAAACTTCTTAAATAGAAATATAAAGCAAATAATACAAAATAGTAGTGTAGACAATACAGAAATAATGGTTTTATATAACACAGGCAAAGTGCTAATATTTGACTATGTAAATGGAAATATTGTTTATGAGAATTCTGAACAAGCAGATTCAGGCTTAGCAAACTATATAACAGAAAGTATAAATAGCATATGGAATGATTATGAAGATAAGCAAGTTGAATACTTAAGAAGTAAAGAATTAATAGAAAAACTAACAGAAATGCCAATAGAAGAAGTATTAAATGAAGTAGAAAGTAATGAAAACAATTCAAGTACTTCTAATATAGAAACAAGTATAAATATAAGTAATACAAATGATACTAGTACAAGTACGAATGTTAATGAAGATAGTTATATAACCGTATATAATGGAGAGACAGGAGAGTATGAAGTATATAGTGAAGAAGAAATATTAGAAGGGACAGAAGAAAATCCTGTATCGGAAACAGAAAAGATTAAGGCAAATGGATTAGAGAGTGTATATAATTATGAGCAAGAAGAAGAGACAGGAGCAAAAGTAAATGGGGCAATAATAGTTATTTCAATAATTGGAATCGCTATAATTTCATTAATAATATTAAGAAAAATAATGTATAAAAACAATCAAAAAAATAATAGTAAATAAAATATTGTTATATTTAAAAAGAATATCAAGTTAGATAAATAGCTTGATATTCTTTATTATTTTTTCTATGGAAAAAATTTCTAGAAAAAAAGTATATAAAAAAATAAAAAATAATGTTACAATATAAAATAAGTTATGATATAATGATTTTGTGATTAGACAAAAAAGAAAAACACATAAATGAAAATACTAGGAAAACCAGTATTTTCTAAGAAAAAACCAAATGAAAAAAGAAAGGAAGATTTGAGGAAAATGATAAAAATAGCAAACCCTTGGGGCTCTAGAGAGAGAGAGAGAGAGAGAGCGTACTTTTAATTAATGAATGCTTCTGCAGAAGCATATTATTTGTCGTACAAAAAAACATAGAAAATAATAAAGAGAATATAGATAAAACAAGGATAGACTATCACATGGATATCTTAAGAAAGATATTTATGCGAATATAGTCTGTCCTTTTTGTGTGCAAAAAACGAGAAAAAAATAGAAAAGAAAAAAGAAAATAAAACGATAAAAATATGCAAAAGCAGAAAGGATTGATAAAAGATATGCAAAAACAAAAACTAAGAAACAATAAGATAAAGAGAACAAATACAAAGAATATGCCAATGTTTATACTAATAGGATTGATAGCAATGATAATAATAATTGCATTAATATACTATGTGTTTTTAAGATATTCGCCAGAACAAATAATAACATATAGTGGATATGCTATAGAAGGAAAAACAATGGCAGAGAATTTAAAGAGTAGTGAAATATCAAATATAGAGCAATATTTAAACTTAATAGAAGTAAAAGAAAACGATCTACTATATAAAAGATTAAATTCATATTACATAGGAGAAGATGATAAAAAAGAAGTAGACATTAATTATCCAATGTACATAAATGAAGGAAGTACTATATTTAATATATCAAGAAATACAAAATTAATAACAGTAAATTATGAAGAAGTAGAAGGATATCCAGAATTTATGCTAACAGGAGGAGTAATGTATAATGGTGGAGATTTAACAAGAGCAGATGGAAATAAGTATATATTCCTAAAGAGTGAAGATGAAATTTATACAAATGTAGATAAAATAAAGGTTAAAACAGCAACAAATGAATATGAAATAAAAGAATATAGTAATATTTACTTTACAGAAGAAGCAATAGCTTACTATGAAATGCAAGATGGATATATGGAATATAAAAGAATAGTAGATATAGATAATAATTCAGAAATAACAATTAATGGAGAAACTCTAACATATAAAACATTTTTAGAAAAATTAAGAGTTATTCAATTAGATGAGCAAAATATAAATAACAACAAAGATGAAGAAGTAAATGAAATAGAAGAAAATAGTACTATAGATAATGAAACATCAACAGAAGAAGAAAATAATAATAACAATAATGCTAATGAAACAGAAGAATGGCAAGAAGGAATGTGGGCAAAACCAGAAGTAAGCTGTACAGACTTTGAAGCAGAAGTATATACAATAAAAACAAATCTAAGTGTGGAAGATAAAGCAGGAGTTATAACAAGAGGAGTAATATTTGAAATAAGTTTAGATGGAAGACTTAACAGAAGAGTACAAGCAACACAAACAGGAGAGCTAGAAATAACAGGCTTACAGCCAGATACAACTTATGAAATAGTAGGGATAGTTTACTACAATGATGAAAATGGAAATGAAGTAGAAGAAGAATTCTATACAGGAACAGTAACAACAAAATCAATAGATACATTAGGTACAATAGATTTTAGCTTCCAAAATGGAACAGTTTATCCAAACAAAATAGAATTAATACATTTAAAAATAAATAATGATATAAATGAAGAAGTAATAAAAGGAATATCAAGGTTGCAACTAGAAATAGGAGGAATAGAATATAGATTATCAAATGATCAAGTAAATCGCATAAAAGCAGGAGAAGAAATAACATATCAGACAAGTGAGACATTAACATCAAATAGTACAATAAAATATGAAATAACAGCATTTGATAAATTTGGAAATGAGTTAAAAGAGATAAATAATACAGGAGAAACAATAACATCAAAACAAGCACCAAGTAGCAGTATAAGAGCAACAAAACAAGATGTAACAGAAGTAGATTTAGAAGTAACATTAACCAATAAAGATAATGTATTATTAGAAAACTATAGATATGAAATAACAAATCAAAGCGGAGATAAAGTAAAAGAAGGAACTCTGACAAAAGATACAGAAACATTAGTATTTACAGACTTAGATCCAAATGGATATTATCAAATAATTATCTATGGTGATTATGACCTAGAAAATGGTGATGGAAAGCAAATAAATCAAGAATTAGGAAGAGGAAGTTTTGTAACAAGACCAATAGCATCACTAGGATATATGCAAGTAAGAATAGATGATAAAGAAGTTTTGCAAAACACAATGAATTTAGGAATAAGTATAGATAGTAATCAGACAGATGCAAGATTAATAGCAATATTAGATAAGGTTGAAGTTGTTATCTATGACGAAGGAAAGAATGTAAATCAAGATAATAGCGATACAGAAGAACAAATAAATAATGAAATAAAAAGAATAACATTAAGCAAAGAAGAAGTAGAACTATTAAAAACAGCAGAAGAAGTAGAAATAGAATTAGACCAATTAAATTCAAATACAAAATATAGAATAGATGTTATCACAACAGTAAAACAAGGGTCAGTAGAAGAAGTAGTAGAAGACAAACAAAATTTGAGTGAAGTAATAACATTAAAAATGCCAGCAGAAGTACAAATAAGAAATCAATTTGTAATAGGAGATATGATCGATTTAGATATAAGAGTAGAAGACATAGATAATGCAGTTTTAACAAATAGTGTAAGAATAGAAGTAAGAGATGAAGAAAACAAATTAATAAACTTAAGTGAAATGAGTACAAACTCAGATTATGAAAGAAAAACATATGAAGGATTAGAGCCAGAAACAACATATAGAATCATAATCTATGCACCACAATATAACATAGGAAGTACAGATAAGACATATGAAGCTGATTATATTTTAAAAGAAATAGAGATCCTAACAGAAGCAGGAATAAGTGGAAAACTAGATCTATTATCACTAGAAAAAACACCAGCAGGAAAGAATTTAATAGATGTAGCATCAAAAGTAAATTGGTATGAGAAATGCTTTGGAACGGAAAATAGATACGGATTAAAATATGATATAAATACGAATATATTAACATTAGGTGAAACATACGGTAATAATAGATTAAATTATTATGATTTAAGTAAATATATAGGACAAGAAGTAACAATAAGTTTCAAAGCAAAAACATCAGATACAACTAATATGTATATTATAGAAAAATATAGTGAGGATTTTAATAATTTAGATTATTTAAGTTATTACAACATAAATAATTTAAATAACGAATGGAAAGAGTACAACTATACCGTAAAATTAAATAGAACAGGTTATATAGGTTTTTATGTAAATACTAATGCGACAGTAGAAATACAAGATTTACAAATTGAATTAGGAAATACTAAAACAAGCTATGAGGAGTTTAAATATACATATAATACAAATGTAATAGTATCAGTAAATGATGTAAGAAATGAAATAACAACAAATGATTACTATATACGTATATACAAAAATGGAGAGCAAATACAAGAATTTAGATATGAAGAACTTAGTAATGAAAATAAAGTAGAAAATATAATAAAATCATATGAAGTAAATCCAGATGCAATATATGAGATCGAATTGTTAGTAAAAGTACAAGATAGATATTATGAATTAGATTCACAGGAATTTACAACACAAGGTTTAAAAGAAATAAAAGGAATTACTTCATTAAATGATTTTTTAAAAATACAACCATACGGGGAATACATTGTTTTGGAAAATTTAGACTTTTCAGGTGTTTCTGGAAATGATTATAGATTTGGCAATGGTTACATAGAATTTGAAGGTAAAATTAATTTTAATGGAAAGATTGTAACAAAAGATTCAAGTACAAGATCTCCTATTTTCAGAGTAATAGGTAGTAACGGAATTGTGGAGAATTTAGTTTTAGATATAATAATTAATAATGAAATAGGTTTTCAACAATATCAAGCACTCATATATAGTAACAATGGAACAATTAGGAATATACAAATAAATATAACGCAAAAAACAAAAGTAGCAAATGGATTTTATATGCTGATGGGATATACTAATTATGGAAAAATAGAAAACTTTATTATTAATTTTAAACAATCATTGTATATAGATGGTAACAATGTTGGATCAGTATTTGTACCTGAGAATTTTGGAACTGTAGCAAATGGTTATGTTTATGGAAAAAATATAGAAATAATACCTGGATCTTCAAATTCAGTCGGTATTGTAGTTAACCGCAACAGAAGAAATGGAATTGTGAAAAATATATATAATTTGGTTAGTGCGGACATTTCTGAAGATGAATTGACAAAATTAGTAGGGAATATTGTTTATGAAAATAATGATAATGCAATAGTGGAAAATGTATATTCAGTAGAAATTGGAGAAAATACTACTATTTTTTCACATGGACCAAATGTATATGCTAAGAATTCAAAAAGGGTATATAATAATTATTATTTTATGGATGAAATATTCACAAGTGAATTAGAAATAAAAGGAAATAAATTATCATTATGGGATTCAGAATTTCAAAATCAAATCATAAATAATGAAGGTAGATTTATTGTAGACGAACTTGTAAATGAAGGATATTATCCTCATTTAGACATGCCAGATTGTATGCCAGACCAAGAGTATATAGAATTACCAGAAGTAGCTGATAGAGATTTACCAGATATATTATCTACTAAAATAATAGAGCAGGGAACAAACACAGTAAAAGTAGAATTCAGTGTAAACAATCCATCAGCAGAAACAATAAGTGATATAAAAATAGAAAATATAGAAGTAGAAATTATTTCACAAGAATATAAAGATGGAAAAAGTGCTGTAATAGTAGAACTTAAAAATCCGACCATTTGTGTATCTAGTTATAATGTATTAAGTATAAGCACAAAAGGAGCTTTTAATAGTTCATATACAAGAAAATATGAAAAAGGAGAAAGGGTAATTTATGTTGATTTATATAATGAAGTATGGAGTATAAATGATTGGAAGAGTATTGCAAATTCAAATACAGAAAATTATATGTTAATGACTGATCTTGATTTTATAAATGAGGGAAATACAATTCAAATAGCTAGAATGGATGGAATTTTAAATGGAAATAATCACGAAATATCTAATATAAAATTAACCAATAATTATGGATTAATATCTGAGGTATATGGAGAAGTAAAAAATTTAAACATTAAACAGATAGAATTAATTGATCAGACAAACAATAATTATACAGCCTCAATAATTAATTCTTTAAACAACGGTAGTATGGATAACATTCATATTCAAGACATGAGAATATTAAGAAATAGTTTGAACACAACATATAGGATTGGAGGAATTGTAAGCTTAGCAACTAAATCTACTATAAAAAATAGTTCTGTAACAAATCTAAGTATTATTGAAAACACTGAGGAACATGTGGAAAACCAATATATAGGAGGAATTGTGGGCTTGGGAAATAGTGCTACAATAGAAAATTGTTATGTTCAAAATTTAAAGATTGAGGTATCAGAAACTGTTAATAATTATATTGGAGGTATAATTGGATACGGAGGAAGTTATGGTATCATAGAAAATTGTTATGTTCAGGGAAATATTTATACTGAAAATGGAAATGTAGGAGGAATAGCAGGGGTTTCCGCTGGGATAGTCGTAGAAAACTGCTATTCAATAATAAACATTTCAAGTCAGGGATTAAATATAGGAGGTATTTTGGGAAATGCATTAAGCAATGATTATTTGTTGTCAAATAATTTAAGTATAGGTAATTTATATACAACGCAAGGAATAGGTAAATTGAATAGAATAATTGGGAATAATTCAGAACAGGGTAACAACTATGCCTATAAAAAGCAGTTAATAAACGGGTTTGTAAACAATGAAGAAAAGGGAGCAATACTATTAACTAAGAATGAAATACTAAATTTATATTTGGGAGATTATTACGATTATGATAAAGGAAAGGAAGGAATACTACCAAAATTATATAATACTGATGGTAAAGAATTATTACCAAATCAAGAAGATATATTTCTAGATAATAGTATCGATGGAGAAATTGTAGACCTGGAAGTAGAAAGTATAGAGACGGAAAAACCAAATACAACAGAAGCAGAAATAACTATAAGAATAAAAAATCCAGAAGAAATAGAAATAACAGGGATAGCTATAGAAGATATGTCAAGTACAGTAATAAAAAATGTAACGCAAAATGGAATAACTGACATTACAGTAAGAGGTACGCCAGAAAGATATTATGATAGTTATAAATTAACAGAAATTAGATATAAAAGTGAAAATATAGAAGAAGAACAAATAAAAGAAGTAGAAGCTGAAATAGAAGTACAATTCTATAAAGAAATATATACATATGAAGATTGGCAAGCAATAGAAGAAGGAACATATCAGAATTATAGGTTAATGGCAGATATAGACTTTACAGGAAGAGATAATGTAAAAAATAATATAACAGTAAACAGAATAGAAGCAGAAAATAATATATATAAATTAAAGAATATAGAACTTGAATTTGTAAATTCATATACAGGACTGATTAAAAGCATAAGAACAAGTATAAAAAATATCGGATTTGAAAATATAACAATAAGGAACATAGCGAGTGGAGGAAACTATAATGGAGTAATAGCTACTTGTTATGGAGATGTAGAAAATTTAACATTTGAAAATGTGACAATAGATGCCGAAAAAATGAATTATGTAGGAGTAATAGGATTTATTGGATCAGGAAATGTTAAAAATATTACCTTAGATACAGTTAGTATAATAGGAACATCATATGTGGGAGGTTTGTCTGGTAGATTTGATTATGAAATCTCAAATATTAATGCAAATAACGTCGATATAAAAGGAACAGGCGATATGATAGGTGGAATTGTTGGTTATACTAGCAATGCTATTAGTCCTAGACACATTAATATTAAAATATCGAATTCAAATATTATAGGGTATAATTATGTAGGAGGAATAACAGGTTATAATTATGAAGTTATATTAACAAATAGCAGTGTGGATGGCTCTGTTATAGAAGGAGAAAGCTTCATCGGGGGAATGACAGGTTATAAGTATGTAACTAGTGAGAAATGTTATTATAATTCGGTTAGTGATTGTGAAATATATGGTGAAGGTAGTTATATAGGTGGCTTAACTGGTCATAGTACTAGTTATGAATATTATGCTAATGTTAATAATTCTAAGATATATGGAACAAGCTTAGGTAGTCTTTATGTCGGTGGAGTATCCCGGTAGGGAGGTTTATAATTTTTACGGTGTTGCTGTAAACAATTGTAAAATTATATCCAAAGGAGACATTGTTGGAGGAATTTCTGGTTGGGTCGGAAATAATGGAGCGCATGGACCTCGATACTGTTATGTATATAACAGTAAAATAGAAGGAAATAGTAAAGTTGGAGGTGTTATAGGAGAGATTAGAGATGGACCGATTATAAATTGTATGGTGAATGCACAGGTTATAGCGACCTCTCATACTGCTAGTGGGGTTGTTGGATACATGAATAATACTAGTATGACATCAGCAGCAAATATAATACAGATATATAATAATGGGGTTACAGCTTCAATTATAACAGCACCAACAAAAGTAGGAGGATTAATCGGCGATATTTCAAAAGATCTAATTAGAGAACCAGAATATTTCTATAATAACTATGTGCATGCTTATTTAGAAAGTGAGAATAGTGAAAATATTTCAATGGGAATAGGGGGATCAAAAGAGAATAACGAAGCAATAACAAATACATATATATATAAATATAGCCAAATTAATGGTGAATATATGAATGAAAATATAGATACATATACAGAAGAACAATATGTATATGGAGAAGAATTAAAAGAAGAGACAACATATATAAATAAATTTGATTGGAAAACGGAGTTTACGTATACACCATTACAAAACAACAAATACCCAGTGCCAATATATGTAGAAAATTCAGAAATAGAATATATAAGTCTACCAATAGATCCCGAAATTGTAGATATAAATTCATTAGGTAATGATGAAAATGAAAAAGATAATACTACAGAAGTTACTGATGAAAATAATATATTAACTCAAAATATAGAAGCTTTACCAGAAGTAACAGTATATCCAATATCAATAAATGAAATAAATATAGATTTTAGCAATATTCCAGAAAATACAAGCTTTACATATTATATAAATGAAGAAGAAATAGAAACTATTAATCTAACAGAAAAAACATATACATTTGAGTATAACTTTAAAGATCAACTTGAAATAGTTGTAACAAATGGAATTGATGAAGAAACTATAACAATAAATCCATCCGATATAAGAAGTGAAATAAGTTTAATTGGAGACAATTATGCATATTTAATAGGAAATAACTTATATATAAATGGTGAGTTACAATCAGGCGAATATGTAAATGTATATTCTGGATATGCATTAAACAGTTATGGTCAAGTTTTAGATATTTTGAGTAAAGAAGTTATTAATGACGAAATTGTAGAAACGTCATTAGAAAAATCTGCTAAACCATTATATACATATGAATATAATGGAAAAAATATAGAAGTATATGGAACATATAGCAAGATTGATGGAAATATGAAACAACAAATATACAATATAAGAAGCGGAAAATTATCAGCTCTATCTAATTCATTGGAAATGAAAATAGATAATTACATAGTAGATCAATACAATGATAAAGAATATCAAACAATATTAACGAATAATGGAGAAATAGTAGACCTAAAAGAACAGTTACAATATCCATCAAATTTCTTAAATAGAAATGTAAAGCAAATAGTACAAAACGGCCATCACGATAATACAGAGATGATGGTGTTATATAACACAGGAAAAGTAATAGTATTTAACTATGTAAATGGAAATATAATTTATGAAAGCTCTGAGCAAGCAGATTCTAATTTAGCAAATTATATAACAGGAAGTATAAATAGCATATGGAGTGATTATGAAAGTAAGCAATCAGAATATTTAAGAAGTAAAGAATTAGTAGCAAAACTTTCAGAAATGCCAATAGAAGAAGTATTAAATGAGGCAGAAGATAATGCGAATGATCTTATTGGTAATACTAATACAAGTATTAATAACATAAATATAGGTAATACAATTGAAAATATTAATAGTTCTAATTCAAGTGTTAATACAGATAGTTATATAACAGTATACAATGGAAAGACAGGAGAATATGAAGTATATAGTGAATCTGAAATATTAGAAGGATCAGAAGAAATGCCAGTATCTGAAACAGAAAAAATTAAGGAAAATGGATTAGAAAGCATATATAATTATGAGCGAGAAGAAGAGACTGGAATTAAGTTAAATGGAGCAATAATTGTAATTGGAATAATTGCTGTAGCGATAATATCACTTGTAATCTTAAGAAAATTAGTTTATAGAAATAATAAGAAGAAAAATAATAAATAGAATTAATGAATAAAAAATATTTGACATTACAAACTAATTTAAATAAAATAATATAATATAATATAAGTATCACTTAAATGAAAGGAGAAAATAGATCATGAGTAAAATAATAGATTTACATATACATACAACAATATCTGATGGGACATTTTCTCCTAAAGAAGTGATTGATGAAGCAAAGTTAAATGGAGTATCAGTTATTTCTATTGCAGATCATGATACTATAGATGAATATACAGACGAATTATTTAATTATGCTAGAAGTAACAACATAAAGATTATAACAGGTGTTGAAATTTCTACTAAATTTAAAGGAATAGGTATACATATTCTTGGATATAACATTGATATACATAGTAATGAATTAAAAGAAATTTTATTTAAATTAAGAAATATTAGACATAAGTATTTAAATGATGTTAGTATAAAATTGCAAGAATTAGGATATAAATTAAATGTTAGAAAGTTAGATCAAATAGATGCTGTAACAAAAGCACATATTGCCTTAGATATTATAAATAATCCTGAAAATAAAGAAAAATTATTAAAACAATTTAAATTGGTACCAAGTAAAGGAGAATTTATAGAAACAATAATGAATGAAGGATGTCCTGCATATGTGGAAAAGAAAGTAGTAACTCCAGCTGATGCAGCAAAAATTATTAGAAAAGCTGGTGGAAAAGTAGTACTTGCCCATCCAGTTGCATATATTCATCAAGACAATATGAATGATGGAGATATTTTAGAAATTATTAAAGAAATAAAAGCTGATGGAATAGAAGCAAATTATATATTTCTTGATAGAAATAAAGTTAAATATAACGAATCAGAAAAATGGAACAAATTTGCAAAAGAAAATAATTTACTTGCTACAATTGGATCAGATTTTCATTATAAAGATGGTATACATCCAAAAATAGGATTGATAGATGAAGATATACATTTAGAAAATAATGAAATTGATAATATAATTAGTACTTTAACTAAATAAAGTTTTTATGAAAAACAATAAAAGAATAAAAGGTAATGATTAATATTTTCATTATCTTTTATTTTTTATCTCTTATTTTTTTTATTTATTATTTTATTTACTCTAATATTTTATTATAAAAAAATACTTAATTATTTCTTTAATTAATAGAAAAAATAAATAAAGTATGATATATTTAAAAAGAAAAAATAGATATTAATTAAATTAAAAATGATAACTAAATAAAAGGGGAAGTTTAATGAAAAATATATTAAATAAAATAAGAAAACATATATTAATATCAACAATTATATTTGTGATAATTTTTGTGTTATTAACTGTTTTATTAAATTTAGTGTTTTCTGTTACATTTAGAAGATGGGTATATTTTTTTATTGCAACTATATCTTTTATATTTTTTATCATAGGGATTGTACAAACTATAAGAAATAGTAAAAAAAGAAGTACAAAAATACTTATAGTATGTCTTATTACTCTTATAGCTATTATTCTTATATTATTAGGACCAGTTTTATTTTTTGCAGGATTATTTATTTTTTCGGTTCCAGAACATGTAGTAGAAAAAGATGGGCAAAAGTATGTTGCTGAAGTAAGATCTTTTTTAGATGTACATGTATATTATTATGATTATATAAATCCTTTAATGAGAGGAAATAAAGAAAAGATTCATGAGTATTATGGAGAGGGTGGTTATGATCCATTTGATGAAGAGCGTGATCAATATACGCCTATTTATTACGAGTATTATGATGAATAAAGAAAAATATAGTATGTATAGAAAACTAGTTTTATAAAATGGGAGTTTTATATGGAACAAGAGAGTATAAAAAAAGTAACTAAAACAAATATAATTTTGAAAATATCATTTATATTATTAAGTATATGTTTAGTAATTCCTTCACTAATATATATTATTCAAAATAAGACAATAATGAATTTTAAAATATATTATAATTTCTTTTTAAATAATAGTATAAATAAAATAGTACCAGCAATAGTCTTTTTATTATTATTTTTGACAATATTTATAGTATATATATTAATAGTAAAACGAAAATATATATTTAAAAATATAAAACAATTATTAGTATTTGTAGGAATAACAGGATTAATATTTATGTTTATGATGCCATGGACATCATCAGATATATTTTATTATATGGGAGTTGGAGAATTAGATGGAGTATATAATCAAAACCCATATTATACAACTATTAAAGATTATTATAATGAAAATAAAGAAAATATAGATGATGAATTATTAGAAAAAGGTGCTGAAAATGGATGGAGTGACACAACAGTTATATATGGGCCTATAGCTCAACTAATATTTAAAATATGTTCAAGCTTATCATTTAAAAATATAGATATTGCAATAGTTATATACAAGCTTATTAATTTGGCCATACATATTGCAAATACATATTTAGTATATAAATTAACTGAAAGAAAACTATTTGCTAAGATATATGGACTAAACCCATTTATATTTATAGAATTTATAGGAAATGTTCATAATGATATAATTGTAGTATTTTTTGTATTATTATCATTATACTTTTTATTAAAAAAGAAAAAAATAATTCCAAGTGTAATATTTTTAAGTATTGCTACTGGAGTAAAGTATTTTACAGTACTTCTACTTCCTGCCTTTATAATATATCATTATAGAAAAGAAGAAAATTTAGGAAAAAGGTTTGCAAAATGTATACAATATGGGTTATTATTTATATTAGTTTTAGGGGTTGAATATATAATATATTTTAGAGATTTTAGTATATTATCAGCTATGCTTGTACAAACAGAAAAATATGCAAAATCAATATATTCATCTATATATGTAGTAAAACAAGATTTTCTAATGCCATTAAAGTATTCTTTATATATAATATTTTTCTTATATTATTTTAAATTTTGCATAGATTTATTAACTAATAAAAATATAAAATGGAATAAAGTTATTAGAAAATATAATACAGTATTAATATTATTTTCATTAATTTTAGGAACCTTCCAACAATGGTATATTATATGGATATTTGCAAGTATGATGTGGCAAAAATCAAATATGATAAGAAATATTGTAGGTATTAGTTTAATAGCAGAACTTGCAAATAGTGTATATATGTTTAAAGTAGAAAGTTATATTTATGACATATACTTTGTTGAAAGTATAGTAGCTATGCTTGTAATATGGCAATTAATAACAAACAAAAGAAAAATTAATAAAAGAGAGAATCATAGAAAAATAAAGGAGAAATTTGAATAATGTCTAGATTAGTTTTAATAGATGGTAATAGTATAATGAATAGAGCATTTTACGGAATATTAGGAAGCAAAATGTTAACAACACAGGATGGTACATATACAAATGCTGTATATGGATTTTTGTCAATAATGTTTAAAGTAATAGATGATTTAAAACCAGAATATATGGCTGTGACATTTGATCTAAAAGCTCCAACTGCAAGACATAAGCTATATGAAGGATATAAAGCAACAAGAAAAGGAATGCCAGATGAACTAGCACAGCAAATGCCAATTATTAAAGAAATATTAGAGCTTATGAATATAACTATTATAGAAAAAGAAGGATATGAAGCAGATGATATATTAGGTACATTATCTAAAAAAGGAGAAAAAAAAGGTCTAGATGTTACTATTGTATCAGGAGATAGAGATACATTCCAATTAACAAGTAAAAGAATTTCTGTAAGAATACCACATACTAAAGTAGGAAAAACAGAAGTTGATACATATGATGGAACTGGAATAAAGGAAAAATATGGAGTTACACCAAAGCAACTTATAGAAGTAAAAGGGCTTATGGGCGATACATCAGATAATATTCCAGGAGTTCCAGGAGTTGGAGAAAAAACAGCTATAAATCTTATAAAAACATATAAATCAATAGATAATTTATATAAAGAATTAGAAGAGGGAACAGATCATGTAAAAGGAAAAATAAGAGAAAAATTAATTGAAAACAAGGATTTAGCTTTTCTTTCAAGAACTTTAGGAGCAATAAATAGAGAAGTTCCATTAGATGAAAAAATAGATGATTTAAAAGTAAAAGAATGGGATACTGAAAAGGTATTTGAAAAATTTAAAGAACTAAATTTTAATAGATTTATAGAAAGATTTAGCTTACAATCAGAACAAAAAGAAAAGGAAGTTTCTGATTTAGTAAATATAGAAGAATTAAACTTAAAAGAAGTATCTAAAATAATAGAAAAAGTAAAAAAAGAAAAAGAACTAATATATTTGTTAAACAAAGAAGATGTAAATAATAGTACAAACATTATAAAAAAGAAAATAAAGGCAATTGCAATATATATTAAAGAAGAAAATACATCATATTATATAAAAATAGCTGACAACGAATTTATCAATATCTTTAAAGAAATATTTGAAGATGAAGAAATAAAAAAATATAGCTTCCACTTGTCTGAAGATTATGTAATTTTAAGAGAATTAGGAATTAAAACTAATAATATATATTATGATGTAAAAATCGCAGCATATGATTTAAATCCAACTAATAATAAATATTCAATTGAAAACGAAGCAAATCAATATTTAAATATTGATACTAGTGAATATTTAGCAAAATATGAGAAAGAAGAAACAAAAACAAAACAATTAAATTTATTTAGTGATGAACAAGAAAATAATGAAGACAATAAATACATTTATGGATTTAAAGTATATTTAATTGAAAAGATAGCAGAAAAAACATTAAAAGAATTAAAAAAGATCAAATCAATTGATTTATTTAATAATATAGAGATGCCACTTGTAAAAGTATTAGGAGAAATGCAAACAAATGGTATGTATGTAGACAAAGAAGAACTTATTAAATTTGGAAACAAAATAAAAGAAAGAATTGAGAATTTAAAAAATGAAATTTATGAGTTATGTGGTGAAGAATTTAATATAAATTCAACACAACAATTAGGAGTTATTTTATTTGAAAAATTAGAACTTCCAGTATATAAGAAAACAAAAACAGGTTATTCTACAGATGTTGATATACTAGAAAAATTAAAAAATGAACATCCTGTTATTGAAAAAATATTAGAATATAGAAGTTTAATGAAATTAAATTCAACATATGTTGAAGGATTAATTCCATATATAAATGAAAGAACCAAAAGGATACATTCATATTTTCATCAAACAATAACGGCAACAGGCAGAATAAGTAGTACAGAGCCAAACTTACAAAATATACCAACAAGATATGAACTTGGTAAAGCCTTAAGAAAAGTATTTAAACCAGAAGAAGGTTATATATTTATTGATGCAGATTATTCTCAAATTGAGCTTAGAGTTTTAGCTCACATTTCTGGAGATCATAATATGATAAATGCATTTATGCATGATGAAGATATACATAAACAGGCTGCATCAAAGGTATTTGATATTCCAATAGATGAAGTTACAAAAGAACAAAGAACATCTGCAAAAGCGGTTAATTTTGGAATTGTATATGGTATAAGTGACTTTGGATTAGCAGAACAATTAAACATATCAAGAAAACAGGCTAAAAAATATATTGAGCAATATCTAGAAAAATATAGTGGAATAAAATCTTTTATGGACAATATAGTTGCTACAGCAAAAGAAAAGGGATATGTAGAGACATTATTTCATAGAAGAAGATATATTCCAGAGCTTTCATCAAATAATTATATGGTAAGACAATTCGGATCTAGAGCAGCAATGAATACACCAATACAAGGAACAGCAGCAGATATAATGAAAATTGCAATGATTAATGTATATAATAAATTAGAAAAAGAAGGATTAGATGCAAAAATAGTACTTCAAGTACATGATGAATTGATAATTGAATGTAAAAAAGATATTGTAGAAAAAGTTAAGGGGATTTTACAATATGAAATGGAGAATGGGGTAAGCTTAAAAATACCATTAAAAGTCGAGATTTCGGAGGCTGAAAACTGGTATGAGGCTAAATAACAAAGGAGAGAAGAATGGCTAAAAAGACAATTACAATTCTAATGGTTATAATTATTATATTATTACTTATATTTAGTTTATTTAAAATTTTTAAAGTTCAAGATATTATACTTAAATACATATATCCAACAAAATATTCTGAATATGTAGAAAAATATTCAGAAGAAAATGGATTAGATAAATATTTGGTATATGCAATGATAAAAGCAGAAAGTAATTTTGATCCAGAAGTTAAATCTTCTAGTGATGCAAGAGGACTTATGCAACTTATGGAAGAAACAGCAGTAGAAAGATCTAATATTATAGAAAATGAATCTGTTGAAGCATATGATTTATATGATCCTGAAACTAATATAAAATTAGGTACATCATATTTGGCATATTTAATAGAACTGTATGATGGAAATATTGTTTTAGCAGTTACAGCATATAATGCAGGGCTTGGAAATGTAGAAGAATGGATAAAAGAAGGTATTATAAAAAAAGATGGATCAGATATAGAAAATATACCATATAAGGAAACAAGTAATTATGTTAGAAAAATACTTAATAATTATCAAATGTATTTAGAGATATATAATAGTGAGCAATAATATTACGAAAATATTACAAAAACATTACAAGAATATTACATTTACATAACGGTATTGAAAAAGATACATTCTTAGAATATAATATGTATAGAAAAAAGCTAATTAACAAAAGGATAAACCTTAAAAGCTTAAGGGGGAGAAAACATGAAAGCTGAAACATTTGCAGATTATATCTTATCTGAAAAAGATTGGATAAAGAAAATGGAAATTGTATTCTATTTACAAAAGAAAACTGGAATATTTTATGATAATTCAGTTATTTTCAAGACCTTGCTTACAAAACTTTTTCTTGATAGAGCAAAGTTAGATGTGGACAAGAATATAGTTATAACTGCAAGTTTATTATGGAGCTGTAAAAAAGATTTACTTCCTAAAGACTTATCTAAAGTCAAAGCATTTGCAAAAGACGGAGCAGAATATTTATCAAAACTTGGATTTGATGATAGGTTTTGTAAAATTTGTGAAGGTGTCAATAGATATTCTGAATTAGAACCAAGAGAAAAAGAAAGTGATATATTAGAGCTTACAGACCAATTTGGAGGAATGCTTTTAGATAGACCTGAAAGAATAGCTTTTAAACCAGATGAGGCATTAGTCTTATTAGAATATCGAAATTTAAAAGATAAAGAAAATAGATATTTGGAAGAATTCAAAAACTTTGTAGTTAATATGGAGGAGATTAAGATATGAGTGGTTTAGTAGGAAGTCTTACAGGAGCATCAAATGAATTTAATGAACTTGCTGTGAAGGATACAATTAAAGGAATAAGAACAGCTAGAAATGTACACGAAAGAATTAAAGAAGCTGAACTTGCTAAAGAAGCGGAAGAAGCAAATAAGCCTAGAGAAGAAGAGGTAAATCCAACATTATTAGCAAAAGAAATTCAAGATGAAATGGAATTATAATAATATATATTTTTTATTAAACAAAAGATTGGAAAGAATTTAAAGGTTGCCAGTCTTTTGTTTTGATTTTTGTAAGAAAAGAGGTATACAAATGAACGAAATATTTGCAGATTTACATGTACATATAGGAAGAAGTGAAAATGGAAAACCAATAAAAATAACAGCAGCAAGATCACTTAATTTTGCAAACATTGCAAAAGAATGTGCAGAAAGAAAAGGAATAGATATAGTTGGAATAATAGACTGTGCATCACCATATGTAATAGAAGATATAGAAAATTTTTTAAAAACTGGTGAAGCATATGAGATAGAAGATGGAGGAATTATATATAAAGATAAAGTATGTATAATACTAGGGAGTGAAATTGAAACCGCAGAAGTAAATGATGAAGGAAAAACGGGAAGTGCTCACAATTTATGCTATTTTCCAAGTTTAAAAGATATAAAGGGCTTTTCAAATGAAATGTCACATCATATACATAATATAACATTAAGCTCACAAAGAGCTGATATTTCAGCATATGATTTAATAGATATAGTGGAAAAATATAATGGTATATTAATCCCAGCACATGCATTTACACCACATAAGAGTTTTTATGGAAATTGTACAAGCAGACTATCAAGAATTTTTAAAGAAAAATTTGATAAAATATTTGCAATTGAACTTGGTTTAAGTTCAGACACATATTTAGCAGATGAAATATCTGAACTTGAAACTCGCACATTTGTTACTAATTCAGATGCTCATTCTCTTCCTAAAATCGCAAGAGAATATAATAAGATGTTATTAGACGGTATTAGCTTTAAAGAAGTTTTAAAAGCATTAAAAAATGAAGAAGGAAGAAAGATCTTAGCAAATTATGGGCTAGATCCAAAACTTGGCAAATATCATAGAACATTTTGTGAAAAATGTGGTAAACCTATAGAGGGAAAACCTCCTGTGACTAAATGTCCTGACTGTGATAGTAGTAAAATAACTATGGGAGTTTTTGATAGAATAGAAATTATAAAAGATAAAGAAAAAACAAAAAGTCCAGATTTTAGACCACCTTATGTATATCAAATACCGCTTACATTTATGCCAGGACTTGGATCAAAAACTATAGATAAATTATTAAATAATTTTCATACAGAAATGACAATACTTCATAAATTATCAAAAGATGATATTGAAGCAGTAGTTGGAGAAAAAATAGCAGATACAGTTATAGCTGCAAGGGAAGGAAATGTAAAAATTCAGTCTGGTGGCGGTGGAGTTTATGGTAAACTTACAGCTAGTTAAAATAATATAAAAAACAAGTTCTAAAAATCATTTTATTGAATAGACATTATGTATAAATAATTTTTAATGTCTAGGAGAAAAAATGAGAGAAAAACATAAAAGAAGAAAAAATGATTTAAAAACAATAATATTAGATCATCTTTATAAAAATATAAAATCATATATAGTTGTCATAATTATATTTATAATAGGAATTACTTTAGGAGTAATATTTGTAAATAATACAAATGAATCAGAGCTAACAGAGATACAAGAATACATAACTGGATTTGTTGATTCACTTAAGCAAGATTATCATATTGATAAAATAGAATTATTAAAAAAGTCTATTTGGGATAATTTAATACTTATTTTAAGTATGTGGTTTCTTGGTTTAGCTGTAATAGGTATTCCAATAGTTTTTGCAATAGTATTATATAGAAGCTTTTGTATCGGATATACAATTTCTGCAGCTATAGCAGTCCTGGGAACCCAAAAAGGAATAATATTTTTATTGTCAACCATATTTTTACAAAATTTAATCTTTATTCCTGTAATTATATTTATGACAATTAGTTGTATAAAGTTATATAAATCAATTATGAAAGACAAAAGAAGAGAGAATATAAAAATAGAAATAATAAGGCATACAATTGTATCAATTATATTGTTTGTTCTTTTGGTGGTTGCATCATTAATTGAAGTGTATGTGTCAACAAACATACTTATGTTAACCATAAATACTATTTAAACAAATATTAAAGATTAGAAAAAAATATAAAAAAAATTGAAAATCCATTTGCAATTTAATAATAATTATGATATAACATAGGTGATGTTTATGTAAATTATAAAACAATTAGATATTATAAAAGAAGAAGGGGTAATGGCAAGAATGGAAAAACAGATTAAACAATTTTTGGATTTTTTACAAAACGAAAAAAGAGTATCAAACAATACACTACAATCATATAGTAGAGATATTCACCAATATGAGAGTTACGTAAGTCAAAATAAAATAAATTATGCAAAAGTAGATTGCCAAAAAATTAACAAATATCTAAAATATTTGCAAGATATGGGAAAAAAGACATCAACAATATCAAGAAGCTTAGCTTCTATTAGATCTTTTTATCAATATCTAGTTAGAGTAAAAAAGATTAAACATGACCCAACAGAAAATATTCAATCACCAAAAGTAGAGAAAAGAGTTCCTAGTGTATTAACATCAGAAGAAGTTGAAAACTTATTAAGTCAACCAAAAGATGTAGATTTAAAAGGAACTAGAGATAAAGCTATGCTAGAAGTAGCATATGCAACTGGAATGAGAGTTACAGAAATTATTTCATTAGATGTAGAAGATGCTAATATAGAAGAAGGTTTTATAACATGTAGATCTGCTAATAAACAAAGAAATATACCACTTGGCTCTATTTCTATTGCAGCATTAAAAGAATATATAAATGATGCAAGACCAATAATGATAAAAGATGAAAATGAAAAAGCTCTTTTTGTTAATGTAAATGGAAAAAGATTAACAAGACAAGGTTTCTGGAAAATAGTAAAATTCTATAAAGAACAAGCACATATTACAAAAGATATTACACCACATGTATTAAGACATTCTTTTGCAACACATTTACTTCAAAACGGAGCAGATTTAAAAGCAATACAAACAATGCTTGGACATTCAGATATCTCTTCTACACAAGTATATATGCAGTTCCAAGATAGTGGGATAAGAGATATATATAAAAGAACACATCCAAGAGCTTAATATATAAAAAGCGAACTTACTTTATGAAAAGTTCGTCTTTTTTTGTGTTAAGATACTATGTATATATAGATAATGAATATTAAATATATTAAATTTATTGTTAGCAAAATTCTTTTTTTACAGGTTTAATATGTAAAAATGACTTGACAGTTGACCATAATAAATATAAAATATATATGTAGGAAAAATATATTATATAATATGAAGATATATTTATTGTACATTGAAAATTAAATATATAGAAAGAGGTGTAATGATTATGGATATAGTAATCAATATCGCCATATTTCTAATCACAGCAATTGTATTTACTTTTGTAGGAGTATTTATAAGAAAAAGAATTGCTGAATCTAAATTAAAAAGTGCAGAAAATGAAGCACAAAGAATACTTGATATGGCTAAAGTAGAAGCTGAAAATAAGAAAAAAGAAGAAATTTTCAAAGCTAAAGAAGAAATATTAAGCGCAAGAAAAGATTTAGATGATGAGATTAGAGAAAGAAGGGGCGAAGTACAAGGGCAAGAAAGAAGACTAATCCAGAAAGAGGAAAACTTAGAAAAGAAATTAGAATTAGTTGAGAAAAAAGAAAAAGATTTATCTGAAAAAGATCAATTATTAGAAGAAAAGAAAAATGAACTAGATGAAATTGCTGAAAAGCAAATGCAAGAATTACAAAGAATTTCTGGTTTATCTTCAGAAGAAGCAAAACAAAGATTGCTTTCCGAACTTGAAAAAACAATGACTGCTGAAAAAGCAGCTTTAATCAGAGATATTGAAAATAAGACAAAAGAAGAAGCAGTAAAAAATGCAAGAGAAGTAGTAGGATATGCTATACAAAAATGTGCAGCAGATCATACATCAGAAACAACAGTATCTATTGTATCTCTTCCAAATGATGATATGAAAGGAAGAATTATAGGTAGAGAAGGAAGAAATATTAAAGCTTTGGAGACTTTAACTGGTATTGACCTTATTATAGATGATACTCCAGAAGCAGTTGTTATATCAGGATTTGATCCTCTTAGAAGGGAAGTAGCTAAAATTGCTCTAGAAAAATTAATCGAAGATGGAAGAATACATCCAGCAAAGATTGAAGAAATGGTAGAAAAAGCAAAAGAAGAAGTTGAAAATACAATAAAAGAAGAAGGAGAAAGAGCAGTATTAGAAACTGGTGTAGTAGGATTACATCCAGATATAGTTAAACTAATAGGAAAGTTAAAATATAGAACAAGTTATGGACAAAATGTATTAAATCACTCTATAGAAGTATCTAACCTAGCTAGAATTATGGCAGAAGAATTAGGCTTAGATCCAAAACTTGCAAGACGTGCTGGTTTATTACATGATATAGGAAAAGCTCTAGATCACGACATGGAAGGAACTCATGTTGAGATTGGTGTTGAAGTATTAAAGAAATACAAAGAAAATGAAAAAGTAATAAATGCAGTACAAGCACATCATGGTGATGTAGAACCTCAAACTATAGAAGCTGTACTTGTCCAAGCAGCAGACGCTATATCTGCATCAAGACCTGGTGCAAGAAGAGAAACATTAGAATCATATATTAAGAGACTAGAAGCCTTAGAGAATATTGCAGATTCATTTGATGGAGTTGATAAATCATTTGCTATACAAGCTGGTAGAGAAATAAGAATCATAGTAAAACCAGAAAAAATATCAGATGATCAAATGGTTCTAATGGCAAGAGATGTAGCTAAGAAAGTAGAAGAAGAAATGGAATATCCAGGACAAATTAAGGTAAATATAGTAAGAGAAACTAGAGTTGTTGATTATGCAAAATAAAACAAGAAAGAGAAATTAGGTTTAAACTAATTTCTCTTTTTTTGTTTTAAGATATCTTGATTAATTAAATTCATTTTGATATTATATATTCAAATTTTATGATATTGATTTATAATATTAACACTTATTAAAGATATATATTAAAAAGATATATATTAAATTCGAGGTGCTTTTATGAAAAAAGTTTTATTAGTTATAGGCATTATTTTATTAGTTATTATCATTACAGGAATTATATTTTTCTGCATAGATTCAAACAGAGTTAAAAATGGAGAACTACCTATGTTTTGTATTAATAATCCTGCAGGGACGCTTATGGACGGAGGAACAAAAGAATATATAGGTTTAGGATATAAAGTTATAAAATTTAATAAATTAAATGGATATAAAGAAACAAAAATTGGTTCATGGTTTATGAAATATGAAGATTTCGAAGATGAATATAATAATTATGTTTTTGATCCAATTTATCTTGTAAAAGCTGAAGAACCTGAAGATAAAATAAAGCTAAATGTAGAAGATTCGTTAGATATACAAATTTTATTAGAAAATATCAATTATGATTTAGAACCTGATAATTCAACGTTTCAATATTTCTTTGAGTTTAAAGACGGAACTATATATAAGTTGAAAACAAAGACAAAGACCATAGAAAAAAACGATGGAGAATCACAACTTTCTGATGATGAATTTAATATGATAAAAACTATTATTGATATGTATGATAAGAAATAAAACTATTAAAAATGAGGTGAAATTTGAAAAAGATAAAGAAAATATTGCTAATAATATTTATAACTTTATTACTTTTATTCTTTATTTGTATTCCAATAATCAATAATTTAATTGCAGCTAGGGTAGAGAGTAAAATAAAAGATATTCCATTACCAAAAGATACTGAAATTATAGATTCTATATCTATAGCTGGAAAATTAACAGGTAATGGAAATGGAATGCAATATTTTGGTGCAATTTTGATAAAAAGTAATCTTGACATAATAGAATTAGAAAATTATTATAAAAGTTATAGAAAAAATGAATGGAGTTTAAATATAAAGAAACAAGATACAACACATATTGATGTTATAGATCATGGGGAATATAGTTTTAGTTCAAGAGGTAGTCTGGATAACTGTTATATCATTTATTCATGGGAAAGTAATAAATTAGATATTTTATCACTAGATATACGTGGACATTAAAATAAAGAATAAAAACGATAAGTAAAATTTATATTAGTTTAAATTAAGGAGATAAAATGACTGAAAAAGAAAAAAGAGATAAAGGATTAATATATAATCCAAATTATGATGAAGAATTATTAAAAGAAATGGTAAATACAAAAGATTTATGTTTTGAATATAATAATACTAAACCATCTGATCTTGAAAAAAGAAATAAACTTTTACAAAAAATTATTGGAAAACTTGGAGAAGGTACAAGAATAGAACCATATTTTTGGTGTGATTATGGATATAATATTGAACTTGGAAAAAACTTTTATTCAAATCATAATTTAGTAATATTAGATGCAGCAAAAGTAAAAATAGGAGATAATGTATTTATTGCACCTAATTGTAATATTTATACTGCATATCATCCAGTAAATGTTGAAGAAAGAAATAAAGGATTAGAATATGCTAAAGAAGTAACAATTGGAAATAATGTATGGATCGGAGGAAATGTTATAATTCTTCCAGGAGTAACAATAGGTGATAATGTTACAATTGGAGCTGGAAGCATAGTAACTAAAAATATACCGTCAAATGTAATAGCATATGGGAATCCATGTAGAGTTCAAAAAAACATAATATAAAGTTAGTTTTTTATAGACTTTTAAAGTAAATAAATGGATTATATCAAATTATAATACAATTTATATATTAATCAGTAAAGAAAATTTGAAAATTGAATTATAAAACATATATATTAGTTACTTGTAGGAAAAAAATGGATTATAAGAAAAACAGACGTTGCATATGCAACTAGAAACACACAAAATATATTGTATAATATAACTGTTAAGTAAAATACTAAATGAAAGGCTGATGATTAAATGTATATAGTATTTATTGATGAGTCAGGACAACCTGGAGGGTATAATTCAGAAACACATGAATTTAATGAAAAATCAAGCAAATATTTTGTTTTATCTGGTTTTATGATTGATGGTGATGAGTTGTTAAATATTCAACAAAAATTGAATTTAATAAAATTAAAATATGGATTAAACAAAGAGGTTGAAGCTAAATGGAATTCTAGTTATAAGGCCTTAGGAATAGAGTTTGAAACATATGTTAGATACAGAAAGGAAATTCTAAATTTGATTGCCGAATATAAAAATTCAGTAGTTGGTATTGCAATGAATAAGGAAAAATGCTATAAATCAAATTATAATATTAATAACCATAATGATTTATATGCATTTGCTTTAAATTTACTTATGGAAAGATTTTGTATGGAAATAACCGATAGAAATGGCAGAGATACTTGCATACCAGTTATATTATTTACTGATAGCAGAAAAAATGATAGAAATAGTAACTTGGATAAAGAATTACAAATTGCATATAGAAGAGCAAAAAACATGGGAACAAAGTATATTGGGTTTCCGAACTTTTCAGAAAGCTTAGTATTTATCGATTCAGAATATTCATCAGGAATACAAATAGCTGATTTTTGTGCTGGGTCTATTTTTAAATATTTTGAAGATGGCAATGATACATATATTAATATGATAAAATCTTCAATAAGAAATCATAATGGAAAAATGGATGGAGTAGGATTAAAAGAGTTTATAAAATAAATAAGTAGGCGATGGAACTGGTTGACCAATTCAACACACCAAAAGTCGGTGCTACATCGCCTAGTATTTAATCTGTAACTAAATTATATAATATTTATTGAAAATTGTCAACAAAATAAAATTTAGTTACTATAGTATATTCAAACTTTTTTTTATTATTCAAAATAAGTAGAAGGTGATATTAAAATGCAAGACATAACATTAATATTAGAAGGAGGAGCTTTAAGAAGCTTATACACATCTGGAGTATTAGATGTTTTAATGAAATATAAAGTAGAAGCAAATTGTGTTATGGGAGTCTCAGCAGGTGCTTTAACAGGAATGAACTATGTATCTAAACAGCCTAAAAGAACAGCTAAGATTAATATAGAAAACTGTGATAATTCTAGATATATAGGTTTAAAAGCTCTGAGAAAAGAAAGAGGATTAATTGGATATAATTACTTATTTAATGATATATCTATGGATAAATATCCTTTTGATTTTGAAACATTTAAAAATTCCGATCAAAAATTCATATCTGTAGTAACGAATTGTGAAGAAGGAAAAACAGAATATGTTGAAAAAGTGATTGTAAAGGAGACATAAAAGAAATATTTAAAGTTGTACAAGCATCTTCTAGTATGCCATTATGTTCAAAAATGGTTAAGATAGGAAATAATCATTATTTAGATGGAGCAGTTACAATGCCTATACCAGTAGATTATGCGTTAAAAAATAATTATAAAAATATTGTGGTAGTCCTTACAAGAGATAGAAACTATAGAAAGCCAGAAATATCAAACAAAATGAAAATGGTATATAAGCATGTATATGGAAAATATCCAAAACTTGTAGAAAAATTATGTACAATGCCAGAAAGATATAATAAAATAAAAGAAGAAATAAATCAATTAGAAAAAGAAGGAAAAATCATAGTAATAGAACCTGATAAACCAGTAACAGTATCAAGACTTGAAAAAGATAAAGAAAAATTAAAGAAGCTTTACGAACAAGGAACAGAAGATATGGAAAAAATGATAGATAAAGTTTTAAATATTAAATAGAAAATATTTACATAATAATAAAAAAAAGAGAAACTAAGGAGATAAAATGAAAATAAGAGAATATAGAAAACAAATCATCAA
Source organism: uncultured Clostridia bacterium (assembly GCA_944392455.1). Lineage (GTDB taxonomy): Bacteria > Bacillota > Clostridia > TANB77 > CAG-508 > CALXVA01. The sequence goes on along the minus strand of CALXWP010000001.1, from coordinate 162,332 downwards.
AATTTTAGTTATTTTAGCTTGGATGATAGCTTTTGTAGTAATATATATGTCATATATATTAAATGGATTAGGAAATCAAACATCAAATGTAATGGGAATGTTACTTACTACCTTTTTCTTATCAGTTGGTGTAATACTATTTATTTTAGGGGTATTCATATACATAGCTATTTCAGATATAAGAAGGCAAAGAAAATTATATGAGTATGCATACATAGATCCTGTAACACAAAAGGGAAACATATATTATTTTAGAAAAAATGGCCAGGAAAGATTAAATAAAGAACCTAAGAAATATAAATACATGATTATATTAGATATCAATAAATTTAAAATGATTAACAAAGCATATGGATATGCAATGGGTGATAAAATTTTAATAAATATTGGTAATAAATTAGAAGAAATATTTGGAAAAACAAGTTTGATTGCCAGATATTCTAATGATTATTTTGCTATACTTTTTGATTATGAAGATAATATATATACAATAATAAGCAAAATAATTAATAAAATAGAAAATTTAAAAATTAATAATGTTACATATAATTTAACTGTAAATATGGGAATATATAAAATTAAAGATTCTGATAGCAACATTTCTGAAGTAATTGATAAAGCAATAATAGCTCATTCTGCTTCAAAAGGAAATGTTTACGAAAGATACTATATATATGATGAAGAACTAGAGAAAGTAGTTGAAGAAGAGGAAAGAATTGAAGCTAAAATGTACAATGCTTTAATGGCAAAAGAATTTAAAGTATATTTCCAACCTAAAATATTTACTGATAATGAAAAAATGTATGGGGCAGAAGCTTTAGCAAGATGGGAACATAAGGGAAAAATTATATCTCCAGAAAAATTTATTCCTTTATTTGAAAAAAATAAATTTATATTAAAATTAGATACATATATATTTGAAGAAGTTTGTAAAAATATGAGATTGTGGAAGGAAGAATTAGGCTTAGAACCTATTATATCTATAAATGTTTCTAGAGACCATTTTATGGATGAACATTTTTTAGAGAAATATTATATGATAGTTGCAAAATATGGTATTAATCCTAATAAGATTGACTTAGAAATAACAGAAAGTGCGGCTTTTGAAGAAGGTATTGATATTATAGAAATAATGAATAGAATAAAAAAATTAGGCTTTTTAGTTTCAATAGATGATTTTGGAACTGGTTACTCATCTCTTAGTATGATACAAGATATGCCAATTGACATTATAAAAATAGATAAATCGTTTGTAGATAGAATAGGACAAAAAAAGAAAAATATGATTGACTATATAATAAAAATAGCAAAAGAATTAGGGTTAATGACTATTGCTGAAGGTGTAGAAACAAAAGAACAAAGAGATTATCTATTAAAAAAAGATTGTGATGTAATACAAGGTTATTACTACTCAAAACCCTTGCCATTACATGAATTTGAAGAATATTTAAAAACAAGGAGTAAAGAATGAAAGTAACATTTATAGGGACTGGAACAATGGGGTCTACTACAAGATGTAATACAAGTATATTAGAGATTTAAAATAAGTAAAGAAGTGTTTTGGTATGAAGAAAATATACGATAATGTTTATGAAATAGAATTAACTGATATAAAAGATAAATTTAATTATAGAGATAGTGATACTAATAAAGGTGATTATGGATATGTAGGAATAATGGGAGGATCAATAGAATATTCTGGTGCTGTTAAACTTGCAAACATGAGTAGCTGTGCCTTAAGAAGCGGAGCAGGTGTTGTTAGATTAATTATACCTAAAACTATTGCTACATCTATTACGCCATATTTATTAGAACAAACTATATTTACAATTGACGATGAAGATTCTAGAATGAAGTTTAATGAAAAACAAATAGCAGATTCTTTAAATAAGATAAAAGCATTAGCTATTGGAATGGGATGGAATAGAAGTAAAGAGTATGAAAAAATATTAGAATATATTTTATTAAATTATAATATTCCAATTGTTATAGATGCTGATGGATTAAATACTTTATCTAATATAAATTTAGAAATATTAAACAATACAAAATGTAAAATTATATTAACACCACATCTAAAAGAATTTGAGAGATTGAGTAAAATAGATATTGAAGCAATAAAAAAAGATAGTATTAATATAGCAATTAAGTTTGCTAAAAAATACAATGTTATTTTATTATTAAAAGGACCAACAACAATAGTTACAGATGGAAATACCGCTTATTTAGTAAAAAGAGGATGTCCTGGAATGGCTACTGCAGGAAGCGGAGATGTGCTTTCAGGTATTCTTGTGGGACTTTTAGGATATAATACTCCAGGTATTTTAACAGTTGCTACAGGAGCATATTTAAATGGAATGGCAGGAGAAATTGCAGAGTCAAAATATACTGATATTAGCATGGTAGCAGGAGATACTGTAAAATGTATACCAGAAGCTATTAAAATGATAAGAGAATATAATTAAAAATAAATGAAAGATAAAAATAAGATAGAAAATTTGTTAATTTTTTTATCTTATTTTTTATTTATTATATATTGACATATACCCTATAGGGGTATATAATCTTTTAAGAACAAACATATTCATATATATTTTTTCATAACTTATTTTTAATAAAAAGAGGTGATAAAGTTGGAAGAAAGAAAAAAACTTACAGAGAGACCAGAAGAAGAGAAAGAAAAATTAATAAAAAGACTAAATATTATTGAAGGGCAAGTAAGAGGAATTAAGCAAATGATATTAGACGATAGATATTGCTCGGATATAATTACTCAAATGCTTGCAATAAATAAAGCATTAGAAAGCTTGGAAAACATTATACTTGAGAAGCATTTAAATAGTTGCATAAAGACTAAAATAGAAAAAGGAAATACAGAAGAAGTTTCAAAAGAAATAATGGATTTATTTAAAAAACTTAGATAATAAAAAAATATATGAATTTAAAATAAATATAAAATAAAAATTTAGGAGGATTATATTATGAAAGAAATTAAGTTAAATATAACAGGAATGCATTGTGAAGGATGTAGTACAAGACTACAAAAAGTATTAAATAATCAAGATGGAGTAGAAGATGCTAAAGTTAGTTTAGAAGATAAAGAAGCAATTGTTAAATATGATGAATCACAAATTAGTGTAAATGAATTAAAAGAAGCTGTAGAAGATGCAGGTTTTGAAGCAGAAGAAAAATAAAAAATATAATTAAATTTTTTTAGAAAGGAATTATTATATTAATGAAAAAAGTTTTACTTAAAATAGATGGTATGACTTGTAGTGCTTGTTCTAGCGGACTAGAAAAATATTTAAATAAACAAGATGGAGTAATAAATGCTAGTGTTAATTTAGTTATGAATAATGCTAGTATTGAGTATGATGATAAAAAATTAAAATTAGAAGATCTAGAAAAGTTTGTTAGAAAAGCTGGATTTGAAAGTTTAGGAATAGACAATTTTGAAAAAGAGAAAAAGAAAAAAGGTAAAGAAAAATATAAATTAATTGGGTTTACTGTAATTAGCATTTTAACATTATATATTGCTATGGGACATATGATAGGACTTCCAAATATTCCTTTTTTAGATATGCATACATATCCAATTAATTATACAATTGCACAATTAGTATTAAGTTTAATATCTATGTTTTTAGGAAGAGATATATTAAAAAATGGATATAAAAACTTAATTCATAAAACTGCTAATATGGATACATTAGTAGCTCTTGGAGTATTTAGTAGCTTTATATATAGTGTTTATGGCACATATATGATATTTAGAGGAAATACAGAATTTGTAGAAAATTTATATTATGAATCAACTGTTATAATTCTATTCTTTATAAATATTGGTAGATATGTTGAAGCTAGAAATAAAGATAAGACTAAAGAAGCAATACAAAACTTAATGATGATTACACCAAATAAAGCTACAATAATAAGAGATGGAAAAGAAAAGGAAGTTACACTTGATGAGATTCATAAAGGAGATATTGTTAAATGTAGACCTGGAGAGAAAATTGCAGTAGATGGTGAAGTTATAAATGGATTAACACATATAGATGAATCGTTTGTAACAGGTGAAAGCGTTCCTTCTAAAAAAGAAGTTGGTAGTAAAGTAATAGCAGGAAGTATTAATTATGAAGGTACAATTGAATATAAAGCGGAAAAAATAGGAAGAGAATCAACTGTATCTGAAATTGTTAGAATGGTTGTAGAAGCTACAAATACTAAAGCTCCAATTGCTAAAATAGCTGATAAAATTAGTGGGGTTTTTGTTCCAGCAATTATAATCATTGCTATTATTTCAGCAATTGTTTGGGCTATCCTTGGAAAAGAAATTTCTTTTATTATAAATACATTTATAACTGTTTTAGTAGTAGCATGTCCTTGTAGCTTAGGTTTAGCAACACCACTTGCTATTGTTGTATCTTCAGGAACTGCAAGTAGAAAAGGAATACTTATTAAAAATAGTGAAAGTTTAGAAAATGCACATAAAGCTAAAACTATTGTATTTGATAAAACAGGAACACTTACAAATGGAAAATTAAGTGTTAATAAAATATATAATTATTCAAATTTATCAAATGAGGAGATTATACAAATAGTTGCAAGTATAGAAAACAAATCAGAACATCCAATAGCAAGAGGAATAGTAGATTATGCTAAAAATAAAAATATAGAATTACTTGAAGCAAAAGATTTTAAAAATATTTCTGGATACGGAATTTATGCAAAACTTAACGAAAATGAGTACTATATTGGAAATACAAAATTAATGAAAGAACAAAATATTGATATTGAAGAAAAATTAAAAGATGAAGAAGAATTAGAAAAAGATGGTAACAGTATTTTATTTGTATCAGAAAATAGTAAAGTAATTGCACTAATTGGTGTTAAAGATACTATTAGGGAAAATGTAAAAGAAGTAACCAGAAAACTAAAAGAACAAGGTAAGAAAGTAGTAATGCTTACAGGAGACAATGAGAACACAGCAAAATCAATAGCAAAATCAATTGGTATAACAGATGTAATAGCAAATGTACTTCCAAAACAAAAAGCAGAAAAAATACAAGAACTAAAAAAAGATGGATTAGTAATGATGTGTGGAGATGGAATTAATGATAGTGTAAGTTTAGTTACAGCTGACATAGGAGTAGCTGTTGGAAACGGTACAGATATTGCAATAGATAGTAGTGATGTTGTTCTTATGAAAGGTAATTTAGATAGAATAAACGATCTTATAGATATTAGTAAAAGAACAATAAGAAATATAAAACAAAATTTATTCTGGGCATTTTTCTATAATATTTGTATGATACCAATAGCAATAGGAATATTTTCTTCATTTGGTATTACAATGAATCCTATGTTTGCATCACTTGCAATGACATTAAGTAGTATAACAGTAACATTAAATAGTTTAAGATTAAGAAAATAGGACCATAGGGATAAGTACCCCTTTGGTCTTATTAATTTGAAACAAAAGAAAAAACATGATATAATAAAAGAGTCACTATTAACATTCAGCAACAATTAATGCTGAAACACACAAAAAATGAAAAGGAGAATGTTTTATGGCTATGTTTCTATTGGTACTTGTACTTGCCCTAAATTTCATTATTTCTTGGGCAAATGCAAACTATGTTGGACGGTATTGGTCTGAGTCAAAAGTAGTGGGAGGAAGTTTTCGTATCTATATCATTGTTGGATACATTATGGCCATTGCAGGTTTCACAATGGTGTATGGCTATATTCTCTTGCTAATTGCACCGTTTATTCTTCAGCTTATGGAAGTTGATCCGGATACGATTATGATGTTTGAACAATTAGCATCAGATCTTATCTATATCTTCTGTATTATCACGATAATTCCAACTGGATTTTTCATCTGGATTAAAAGCTTGAAGAATTTTTGGGAACGCAAAACTCTGGCTAATGGTTTAACGGCAGGATGGAATACATATGCTCAGGTGCACAACATGGTAAGTGCAGCACGTAATGCACCTAGTGCAATAATTCTTTAAAGATAATTTAAAATAATTAAAACTATATTGAACTAAATTCAATATAATATAAAATTAAGATAATTATTTTGTATGACTAAAAAATATAGAATAATTATCTTTTTTATGATAAAGATATTAAATAAATATTGTAAAATACTTGCAAAAACATGTTTGGTGTGATATAAGTTATAAAATAAAGTGAGGTGTAATATGGTAAATATAATTTTTGAACAAAATAAATCAGTTGCATATGATGGAACTAAGAAAATAGGTGAGTGTGATTTTATAGAAAATGATAACACATGGAATATAGTTCATACTGAAGTTAGTAGTGGATATCAAGGACAGGGAATAGCTAGAAAATTAGTAGAATGTGTTATTGAAAATGCTAAAAAATCTAATAAAAAGATAATTGCAGACTGTTCATATGCTAAAAGGATTATAGAAAAAACAAATAATCAATATAAATAATAAAAATAAAGGGGTGTTGTAAAAATGAAAATAATAACTGTATGTGGAAGTTATAAATTTAAAAACGAAATGGTGAAAATAACAGAAAAAATGGCATTAGAAGGAAATTGTATGCTGACACCTATAGAACTTACAAAACATGGTAAAGATGCTTATACAGAAGAGGAAGCTGAAATGTTTGATAAAATGCACAAAGAAAAAATAAAAATATCAGATGCTATATTAGTCGTAAATGTAAATGATTATATTGGAAAAAGTACAAAAAGCGAAATTGAATATGCTAAATCACTAAATAAAGAGATTATATATTATACAGACTTAACAAAATAGGATCAGTTTAAATGACTGACCTTTTTTTATTTATTAAAATAGAAAAGCATAATTTTATTTGATATAATAAAGAAAGATAATTAAATGTTAAGTACAGTTGACAAAGTTCAAAGGCTAATTGGTAGTGTGCAACCAAAATTTACAGTATAATTTAATTAAGAAAATTTGAAAGGAGAAAATAAAAATGACATTAGGTGAAAGATTATTTCAATATAGAAATAGCATTAATATGAGCCAAGAAAAATTGGCAGAAAAAATAGGTGTAACTAGACAAACAATTTCAAAATGGGAAACAGATCAAAGCACACCAGATTTTGATAAAATAGAACCATTATGTGAGGCTTTTGGAATAACTGCAGAAGAATTAATAAAAGGAGAAAAGACAAAAAAGACTAATGATGAATTAGATACAGATCAAGATGATTATACAAAAAAGCGTAATAAGAGAAAAGCTATAGTATTAAGTATAAGTATCTTCATATATTGTGTAGCAACTTTTAGTTTACCATATATGTTAGAGGTACTAAAATATGAAGATGCACATGCAGTTATGATATGGGCAAAATTATGTACTATTGCAACTATAATTATTATATATTTCTTTGTTGCATATCCAGTTAAAAAGACTGAAGATACAAACAATAAAAAACAAAAGAGATATATTAAAATTGTAAAAGGTGAAGCAAATAGTGTAGAAGATAGTGATGATGATGAGAAAGAAGAGAATAAAACTGAAAATTTGATAATAGATATTATTGCAATGTTTTTTTTAATTATATATTTAATTGTGAGCTTTTTAACAATGGCATGGCATATTACATGGATTTTATGGCTAGTATTTGCTTTAGTAGAACTTATTGTAAAACTAATTTTTAGTATGAAAGGGGAAAAAAATGAAAAATAGAGGAATGAAAATAGCATTAATAATCATATTAGCTATTGTAGCTATAGTATTAATAAATTTTATGATTTTTGTTATTATAAATAATGATAGTGATTCTAAAGTTAAAATATCATTCATGGGATTTGGAGATAATACAGAGAAAATATTCGAAAAAGAATATGATCCAGAGCAATTAGACATAATAAATGTAGATGTTTCATCATCTAATGTGAAAATTGAAAAAGCTGATGTAGATAATATAAAAATTACTGCTTATGGAGAAAAAAATGATACAATTAAAGAAACAATCAATGAGAAGGAACTTTCAATTAATAAAGAAAATACCAAAATCTTTATTTTTGCTATGCTTTATTGGTGTAATGAAGAAATAATAATACAAATTCCAAATGATAGTGATGAAGACTTTAATATCAATACTTCTAGTGGAGACATAGTAGCTACAAATTTAGAAATAAATAATGTTCATTTAAAAACATCATCAGGAAATATTGAATGTGGAGATATTAATAATGGAGAATTAAAAAGTTCTTCAGGAGACATAAAAGTTGGTAATGGAAATGAGGTAACAATACAAACAAGTTCTGGTAAAATTACTTCAGGAAACTTTAATATTTTATCAGCAGAGGCGTCATCAGGAGACATAAAAGTAGGAGCAATAGGAGAAGCTACTATAAAAACATCATCTGGAAAAATATCTATTGAAAGTGCAAATAAAATACAAGCAGAAGCATCGTCCGGAGATATTAGCATAAATAGTATAGAAAATAATTGTAATCTAACAACAAACTCTGGAAGCATAGATGTTAATTCATTAAATATTACTGAAAACTCTAGCATAAATGCAAAATCTGGAAACATTAATATAAATGAAAAGAATGACATATATGTTGAAGCAAATACAAAATCAGGAAATGAAGAAGTAAAAGAAAATAATAGAAAATCAGATATAGTATTAAATATAACTACTACTTCTGGAAATATTAATGTGAGTTAACAAAATACATGGGAGTAAGATTTTTTAGATTAATTTTGTATAGAAATTGAAAGGTAGAAATTGATGAAAAATATATTAATACATGGATTGGGACAAAACGATAGTAGTTGGGATATAGTCAAAAACAAGCTAAAAAATAATAATTTAGAAGTAGAAACTCCAAATCTATATTCAATAATTAAAGATACCAAAAAGGATTATAATATTCTTTATAAAGAATTTGCTCAGTACTGTAATAATTTTGACGGAAAATTAAATCTATGCGGACTTTCATTAGGAGGGGTGTTAATTATTGACTATGTAAAAGAATTCCCAAACAAAGTAAACTCAATTATTCTTATAGGAATACCATATAAAATATCCAAATTTTTATTTAAATTTCAAGGTTTGATATTTCATATAATGCCAAGCACTACTTTTGAAAAAATTGGATGTTTAAAAAAAGATTTTATTTCTTTAGTTAGCTCAATGACAGATTTGGATATATCAAGTAATTTAGATAAAATTAAATGTAAAACTTTAATTTTATGTGGTACTAAAGATATTCAAAATATGGAAAGTGCAAAATTATTAAATAAAAATATAAAAGATAGCTCTTTTGTCCAAGTGGACAATTCTTCACATGAAGTTAATATTGACAATCCAGAAAAACTTGCAAAAATAATTTTGGATTTTTGGAAATAAATAATTTGGCAACAACAGCCATCTTGTTAATTGAATAAAAACCAGTATATTATCAATATGATAACTTTATTAGAAAAGAAGAATTATAGTTATATGTTATATATTATAATTCTTCTTTTTATGTTATAATTATGTCAAAAGTTGAAAAGTTTAATTTATAAGGATAATTATATAAAAGAGAGAGAAGTGATTTTAAAAATGAATATTAAAATCTTACAAATGATTCAAGGTGCAAAAGAAGCTATTGGGATAACAGTAATTATTGATGTGTTTAGAGCATTTACTGTTGAAACATATTTAATAAATAATGGAGTAGAAAAATTAATGCCTGTTGGAGATAAGCAGATTGCATATGATTATAAAAAAGAACATAATGATTGCATATTAATTGGTGAAAGAAGAGGAATAATGCTAGAAGGATTTGATTATGGAAATTCACCATCACAAATTGAAAATATAGATTTTACTAGAAAAACAGTAATACATACAACAAGTTCTGGTACACAAGGAATTGCAAACGCAATAAATGCAAAAGAAATTTTAACAGGAAGCTTAGTAAATGCAAAAGCAATTGCAGAATATATAAAAAGTAAAGGAACAGAAGAAGTTTCACTAGTTGCAATGGGAAATGGTGGAGAAACTGAAGCAGATGAAGATACATTATGTGCAAAATATATTAAAAGCTTACTAGAAGGTAATGAAATGAAAATGGATGATAAAATAGAAAATTTAAAACTAGTAGCAGGAAAAAGATTTTTTAATAAAGATTTACAAAACATTTTTCCAGAAAGAGATTTCTATTTATCTACAGAATTAAATAAATTTAATTTTGTTTTAAAAGTTGAAAAAGATAATGAAGGGATGAATTATATAAAAAAGATAGATATTAGATAAAATAGTAAATTAAAAGAATTAGGTATAAAAGCAATTAGAGGACCAAGAAGTGCAAGAAAAAAACTAAGTAAGGAGCTTAATAAATAATATGAGTATTTGGAATCCATGGCATGGATGTCATAAAAAAAGCGCAGGATGTTTAAATTGCTATATGTTTAGAAGAGATGCAGAATTTGATAAAGATAGTAATATTGTAAGTAAAACAAAAAACTTTAATGAAGCAATAAAAAGAAAAAAAGATGGATCATATTCAATGAAACCGGACGATGGATATGTATATATTTGCATGACATCAGATTTTTTCATAGAAGAAGCGGATAGCTGGAGAAAAGAAATTTGGCAAATGGTTAAAGAAAGGAAAGATTTAAACTTCTATATAATTACTAAAAGAATAGAAAGATTTAATGTTTCTATTCCAGATGATTGGAATGATGGATATGATAATGTGACTATATGTACTACTTGTGAGAATCAAGCTATGACTGATGAAAGATTACCTATGTTATTAGATTTACCAATTAAACATAGAGAAATTATTCATGAACCAATGTTAGAAAAAATAAATATAGAAAAATATTTAGAGACTAGTAAAATAGAGCATGTAACTTGCGGAGGAGAATCAGGACCTAATGCTAGGGTATGTAACTATGATTGGATTTTAAATACAAGAGAGCAATGTTTAAAATACAATGTTCCATTTTATTTTAAACAAACAGGAGCAAATTTTATTAAAGATAATACACTATATAAAGTAGCAAGAAAAGATCAATTAAGACAAGCACATAAAGCCAATATTGATATTAAAAATTTTAGGAGTTATAATAAACAATGAAAGAGTTTAATATAGAAAATAAAAGAGTATGTATTTATTTTAATAAAACAAATTCAAATGAATTACCTGTTATAATATTAAATACTTATGGCGATGAAGGAGAAGAGGTTTTTAATAAATGTATATCAATTAATTCCAAAGAATATATATTGGTTTCAATTTCTAATTTAGACTGGAATAATGATATGTCACCATGGTTTGCACCTAAAATAAATAAAAATGGTGAAGAGTTTTTAGGTAAAGCAGATAATTATTTAACTTTTTTAATAAACAAAATTATTCCTGTTATAAAAAAATATATAAAAGATGATTTAAATATTTCAATAAAGTATTATGGAATAGCAGGATATTCTTTAGCAGGTTTATTTGCAATATATTCAGGATATAAAAATGATATGTTTTCTAGAATTGCATCTGCTTCTGGATCATTCTGGTTTCCTGGATTTATAGAATTTGTAGAGGAGAATAGTATCTCAAGTAATATAAATAAAATATATTTATCTTTAGGAGATAAGGAAAGTAAGGTTAGAAATCAAGTTTTAGCAAAAGTTGAAGATAATACAATAGAACTAAAAAGAATGTATAAAGAAAAAGGTATTAATACAATATATGAAGTGAATCCAGGTAATCATTTCACAGATGGAAGTATGCGTATGGCTAAAGGTATTAAATGGATTTTAGGAGAAAATTATGGTTAGAAAATTAGAAAAAAAAGATATAGATAAATTAATGAAAATATGGTTTGAAACAAATATCAATACACATAATTTTATTGATGAAAATTATTGGAAAAACCATTATAATGAGACAAAAGATGGAATATTAAATGCTGATACTTATGTATATGAAGAAAATAAGGAAATAGCAGGTTTTATTGGAATTATAGATGGATATATAGCTGGCATATTTGTAAAAAAAGATATGCAGGGAAAAGGAATAGGAAAAAATTTGATTAATATAGTAAAAGGAAAATATAATGATTTAACTTTAAATGTATATGAAAAAAATACAAAAGCAATTGAATTTTATAAAAAATTAGGATTTAAGATAATAAAAAAGGGAATAGATGAACCAACAAAAGAATCAGAGCTATTTATGAAATGGATTAAGAAATAATAGAAATATTAAAGTAATATAAAATATAAATAATGAAGAGGAGATGTTTATATGGAAATATGGTGGATATGGTATGCAATTTTTATTGTTATAGGAATTATATTTGTTTTAATTTCAGGAAACTTAGATAAAAAGTTTAGCGGAAATAATAAATTAAAAAAGGTAATTCTAGTTTTTAGTATAGGTGTAATACTAATTAGCATTATTGGAATTATAGTTTATGCTATTGGAAACAGAAATGAAAATATCAATAATAATGAAATAACAAATTATATAGAAGAAGATAATCAGAGTAATATGTCAGCTACTATAAATGCAGTTGTGATGAAAGTGAATGAAAATAGTTTAAGTGTAATGGAAATACAAGAAGGGGATTCTTCAGAAAATCTATATAGTGTAAGTTTTGCAGAAGAAGGAAATATTGGATTTAGTGAAGGACAAGAAGTACTAATATATTTTGATGGTATTATTGCTTCAAGTTATCCTATGCAAATACATAATGTTGGAAAAATAGAGATTACAAAAGATCAGACAGATATTACAATACCAGAAAACATTTTAAGATATTATAATAGTTCTAAAGAAAATGTTGATATAAATGTGTCTGAAATAACAAATAGAGGTATTACTATAAATATAACAGATACAAATGAAATACCTTATGAATATTCAAATGACTATGTAATATATAAAGAAACTGTAAATGAATCCTATACCGGAGAGGGAGAGTATATAGGAGAAAACACAGGAAACTCAACTGCTGGCTATACAGGAACAGGATCTGAATATATATGGGATGAATTAGAAAAAAATCCTGATATAAAAATAGAAGATACAATAGATGATTCAATATACAATTTACCAAACATGACAGAAGAAGATAATTATCATGTTACAGGAAAGAAAATTGATTGGACAAATCTATATGGAGAACTTGATAATGGAAATTATAGATTAGTATTTTCAAATAATGGATCATCTTCGATAATAATAGAGTTTTCTGTAAATAATAGTGATGCAGAAATAATAAGCCAGGAGATTAATGTATAAAAAATTCAAGCATAAATAAATTTAGCTATAGTAAAATAAGGAGAAAACACAATGATAATAAATACAGGATGTAGAACAGACATACCAGCATTTTATTCTAAATGGTTAATGAATAGAATTAGAGAAGGATATGTATTAGTAAGAAATCCATATAATCCATTAAATGTAACAAAATATAGTTTATTGCCTGAAGTAGTTGATTGTTTAGCTTTTTGTACAAAAAATCCAGAACCAATGCTTGAGTATTTAGATGAACTAGATAAATACAAACAATATTGGTTTGTAACAATAACTCCATATGGAAAAGATATTGAACCAAATGTTCCAGATAAAGAAAAAGTGATAGAAAACTTTAAAAAATTATCAAACCATATTGGAGTAAATTCAATTGGTTGGAGATATGATCCAATATTTATAAATAATAGATTTAATGTAGAAAAACATATTGAATGTTTTGAAAAAATGGCTAAAGAATTAAAAGGATATACACATGATTGCACTATAAGTTTCTTAGATTTATATGAAAAAGTAAAGAAAAATTCACCAGAATTAAAACCACTATCAAAAGATGAACAGATTGAAATTGCTAAGGCTTTTAGTAAAATAGGAAAAGAAAATAATATGGTAATACATAGCTGTTGTGAAAAAACATATCTTAAAGAATACGGATTAGATATTAGTGGATGTATGAGTAAAGAAATAGTTGAAAAAGCAATAGGACTTTCTTTAGACATACCAAAGGCCAAAAAATTAAGGGAAAATTGCAATTGTTTAATGGGCAATGATATTGGTGCATATAATACTTGTTTACATTTATGTAAATATTGTTATGCAAATTATAACAAAGAATTAGTATTAGAAAATATAAGAAAACATGATGAAAATTCTCCTTTTCTTATAGGAAATCTTGAAAAAGATGATAATATACTAGACGCAAAACAAAAAAGTTGGAAGATTAAAAATGAACAAATAAGTTTATTTTAATAAAAAATAGATTATTTAATTGACTTTTTTCATTAAAAATAATATAATGTTATTAACTATCAATTGATAGTTAATAACATCTGGAGGGTAAAAAGTGTCAGGAGGATATTCAACGACAAAAGGAGATATTCAAATATTTTTAAAGGAATTGAAAGAAATATTAGAAAGTCCAAAAGCAAAATTAAATATTATTCCTAGACAAGATAAAGAATTAGAATTTTCAACTGAATATTGTTTAAGTAATCTAGGGTTTGATATTGAAGATGTAAAAAAAGAATTAAAAAAATTGAAAATTAGTGAATATGTAGAATGTTGTAAAGATGAAAGAAATAGAAAGTCTAGAAATTATTATATATTTTGTAAAGAATATAATAAGAGACAAGTATATATAAAAATTAAAATACAAAATTATGATAATAAAATAATATTATGTATGTCATTTCATTATGCAGAATATAAAATAACAAAATTTCCGTTTAAATGAAAGGAGGGATTGACTTGAGAGAATTAAAAAAAGAGAAAATGTTTTGCTCTATATGTGAAGAAATGCATGAAGTTAGTTTAATAGAAGAAGAGAAAGAAACAATAATAAAAGGAGAAAAAATTAAATATAAAGAGTTATACTATAAATGTCAAAAATATAATGATAATAATATATTTATGACAGGAGATCTATGGAACTTAAATTTAATTAATAGTTTAGATTCATATAGAAATAAAAAAGAGTTGTTAACATCAAAAGAAATAAAAGAGATTAGAGAAAAATATGGTTTATCACAAAGTGAGATGGCTTTTTTATTAAATTTAGGTGAGATTACTATAACTAGATATGAAACAAAACAAATTCAAGATGCAAGTGTAGATAATATGATAAGAGAATTAAATGATAATCCATTATTTGCACTAAAATTATTAGAGAAAAATAAAGCAAAATTTAAAAGATATGACGAAATAGAAAAAAGTATTAAAAAAGTTATTGACGAAAATATAATAAGTTTTTTAAATGAACAAGAACTTATAGCAAAATATGTTAAATTTAGTAACAAATCAATAGAAAATGGAAATATGGTATTAGATATAGATAAACTAAAGAATGTGGTTGGATATATTGCTAAAAAAATGAATCAAGTAAAAAAAGTAGTACTAATGAAATTGTTATGGTATATAGATGCTTTGAGCTATAAAAATAGAGATTATTCTATTACAGGATTAGTTTATACACATATGCCATATGGGGCTCTGCCAATAGGACATAAGGAAATAATTGAATTAGCATCATTAAAATCTAATTTATTTATAAATGAAAATGAATATGAAGAGTATAAAATTAAATTTAATGAGAAATATAAGTTAAAAAGATTATCTAATGACGAGAAAAAAATTATAGATGAAGTTTTAGATAAATTTAAGGATTATAGTAGCCATGAAATATCAGATTATATGCATGAGGAAAAAGCATATAAAGAAACAAAAGATAATGAGATTATACCTTTCACTTTTGCAAAGGAAATTAATCAGATATAAAATTTGATATAGCAGGATTTGATAAAGATAAAGTATTTGCAGTACAAGGTGATTATGCATTAATACAATGTGAGAATGCGTGTCATGACAAAACTTATTATGATAAAGAATTAGTAAATCAATGGTTAGAAAATACAGTAGATTTAAGAATTCCTAATAAATTAGTTCCTAAATGTCCTGTATGTGGTGAAAATATGGAAATGAATTTAAGAAAAGATGCATATTTTGTTCAAGATGAAAATTGGTATAGGCAAGCAGAAAAATATGATAATTTTATAGAAAATGAAAAAAACAATAAATTAGTTTTATTAGAATTGGGTGTGGGATTTAATACACCAGGAATTATTAGGATACCATTTGAACAAATGGTATTCCAGAATAAAAATTGGAATTTAATACGAATTAATAAAAATAATAGTTTTAATTATTTAGATATAGAAGAAAACTCAATATTAATAGAAGAAGATATTGATAAAGTAATAAATTATTGGATAAAAAAATAAAATTATTGAAAAGTTTATTAAGAAACATAAAACATTTTATATATTATTTAGAAAAGAATTAATTTATATTAAAAAATATAGATTAATTCTTTTTTCTATGATATATTCAAATAAGGTATGTAAAATTAAGAGTATATAGAATTAAAATAGATTAAATTATACTTGAAAGGTAATAGAAATGAATATTAATGTAAACAATTTAAATATATATTATGAAGTTTATGGTGAAGGAAAACCAATAATACTATTACATGGGAATAGTGAAACACATGAAATATTTGATAAATTGATCGACAAATTAAAAGATAATTATAAAGTATATGCAATTGATAGTAGATGCCATGGAAAAAGTGAGGATACAATATATATTTCATATAATTTAATGAGAGATGATATTATTGGCTTTATACAAAAATTAAATATAGAAAAACCAATACTTTATGGATTTAGTGATGGTGGCATTATTGGTTTACTAATAGCAATAAAAGAACCAGACATATTATCTAAGCTAATAGTAAGTGGAGCTAATCTAAATCCAAAAGGTATGAAAACAGTAATGAGAAATTTTATAAAATTAGTTTGTCTTTTTTCTAAAGATAAATTATTTAAAATGATGTTAAAAGAACCTAATATAAGTATAGAAGAATTAAAAACAATAAAAACACCAACTGTTATTCTTGCAGGAGAAAAAGATGTTATAAAATTAAAGCATACAAAACAAATTAGTGGTAATATACAAAACAGTAAACTTGAAATAATAAAAAATGAAAATCATGGAAGCTATATTATTCATTCAGATAAAATATATGATATATTAAAAAAATATATTTAAAATAAAAATTAAAATAAATTAAAAAATAATATAAACATAGATTAGTTTTATATGCTAGCCTATGTTTTTTTATTAAAATATTAAAAAGTTGTAACTTTTTTTAATATAATGGAATTATTAAAGTGAAAGTACTTTTAATATATAATTTTAGTATATAAGGAGTTTAGATCTAAATTGGAAAAAGAGACAATAGAATTTTTTGAAAAAGATGGAATATTAGATATAGAAAAAGTAATTAACAAATACAATTTATATATTTATAAAATATTAAAAAATAGTATTTCAGATGAATCAGATGTAGAAGAAATATTATCAGATGTATTTTATATATTTTGGAAGAATTATAAAAAATTAGATATTAATACAGAAATAAAACCATATCTAATAGGAATTACAAAGAATTTGATAAAAAAGAAATACAGAAAAAATAGTTTTAAAGTAGAGAATATTGAATTATATGTAAACAATGTTTTTAATGATATCGATTTAGAAGAACTTTCAGAAAACAAAGAAAAATCAAAAATAATATCAAATACTTTAAATAATATTAAAAAAGAAGAAAAAGAAGTATTTATTTTGTTTTACTATAATCAAAAGAAAATCAAAGAAATTTCAAAAATCTTATCAATATCAGAAGCTAAGGTAAAAATAATTTTGCATAGAACAAGGAATAAAATAAAAAATAATTTAAAAGAAAGAGGGTATAGCTATGGAAAATAATTCTTTAAATAAAAAAATAATTGAACAGGTTAAAAATAGAATAGTTATATCTAATGTAGAAAGTGAGGAAAATATGAAAATTAATAAAAAGAAACAAATTTTATCTATAGCAGCAGTTGCTGTAATTATGCTTACAGGAGGATTTTTTACTGTTAATGCAGCAACAAATGGAGAACTTGCAGAGAACATAAAGGACACTATAAAAGTAGTATTTGTAAATGATGACGGAACAGAAAATGAAGTAGAAGGAACAACATATAAAGATTCTAATAATCATACAATAGAAACATATGAGACTAATGATAATGGAAAGACTCATACATTAGAGGTAGATAAAACAAATTTAGATGATGAAAATATGACTATTAATGGTACAATAAAAGATGATGAAGCAAGTATAACAATAGATAATGAAGAATAAATATATTAAGAATTATAAAAAAATAAAAATTGCATTTTAAAAAAGAGATATTTTTATATCTCTTTTTATTGTGTAAAATAATATTATGTAGTATATTTATTACAAATAAAATAAATGAAATGAATAGGGGGATATTTTTATATGTCTGATGAAAATAAAAAAGAATTTAGATCAACATATACATTAGATTATAATAAATATAAGGAGTTTTCAAAAGGTTTTATAGCTACCAATAAATCAAATATAATAGTTTGTTTTTTTATAATTATATTATTTATTTTATATTTAGTAACTCATAATTATTCTTACATAATATTATTTGGCATAGTTTTTGCAATAATATGGGGAATAACTAAAATAACTGGAAGAAATAAGCTATCATATAAACGTTCAAAAAGTTTAAATAATGATAAAGATCCAGAAACAACAGTAATAATTAATAATGAAAAAATTATAGGAACATCAAAAAAAGGCGATGTGGCAAATTATGAATTTAATCAAATTATAGGAATTGTTGAAACAAATAATTTTATAATTTTAAAATTAAAATATAATGTTGGAATTATAATAGATAAAAGTAATATTACTGGAGGTACAAAAGAAGAATTAATCCAATTTTTATTAGATAAATGCATAAATTTAAAGAAGAAAAAAGTTATACAATCTAAGAAATGGTTAATAACTAGAAAAGTTATACTTGTTTTATCTATCATTATGTTTGTTTTAGCAATAGTATTATCTGTATTAAAACAAAATGAGATAGATAAATATGCTGAAAAATTACAACAAAATAACTATAATGTTGAAATACAAATAACTCAATATAATGGACGTGATACTGAAAAATTAACGATTACCAAAGATTCAGAATATTTCTGGGGTTATTTATATGATTTTTCAAGAGATGATTATGCTAAAAGAAATATTGAATATTGGGTTAAGTCAGAAACTGATAATGATATAAAGGACGAATATGTAATTGAAGATAGTATAAATTATGAAAAATATGTAATAAAAGAT
Organism: uncultured Clostridia bacterium; assembly: GCA_944392455.1. Classification (GTDB taxonomy): domain Bacteria; phylum Bacillota; class Clostridia; order TANB77; family CAG-508; genus CALXVA01. Next base: position 143,051 of record CALXWP010000001.1, on the reverse strand, counting down.
GTAGATAGATATGCCATCTTTATTAGAAAAGATAATTATGTATTTCACGGAATAGGATATCCTGAATATTCAGAATCTTTAGATAATATTGTAGATTTTATCGAAAATGAGATATTAAAGAAATAAAATAGAGAATGAATTCCATTTTTTTCTTATTAAAAAAATAAAAAAATGGAATTTTTTTGTAACAAAATAGTAATTTAATATACTAAATAAGTGAAAGGAGGAAATTGTTATGCAGAATATAGATGAAATATATAGCAAATATGGTGATATTGTATATAAATATGTATTCTGCTTAACTGGAGATAAAGATGAAGCAGAAGAAATTGTTCAAGAAACATTTTTAGTGGCAATTACAGACATAAATAAATTTAGAGGAGACTGTAAAATATCTACTTGGTTATGTCAGATCAGTAAATATATTTGGTACAAGAAACTAAAGAAGAGCAAAAAACTAAGAGAATCTTCTCTTAACACAGTAGAAGATACTTTAGCTATAGAGGATTCAATTGAAGAAAATTTTTGCGATAAGGAAAACAGAATACAGTTATTTAAAAAATTACAAAAACTTGATGAAGATACAAGAAATGTAATGTATTTAAGAATATTTGGAAATTTTGAATATGATGAAATAGCAGAAATAATGAATAAAACATCTAACTGGGCAAGAGTTGTATTTTTTCGTGGTAAGCGAAAATTAAAGGAGGATTTTGATAAATGAAAAATGAATGTGATATTATTAAAGATTTGTTATTTAGTTATAATGATGGAGTATTAAGTGAAACTTCAAAAGACTTTGTTGAAAAACATTTAAAAACATGTAAAGACTGTAATAATGTTTTTAAAGAAATAAAACATGAAACAGAAGAAAAAAAAGAAAAGGAGGAGATCGACATTTTCAAAAGTGTTAAAAAGAAAATAACTAAAAAGAATATTATTATTTTTGTTGGTTTGATTATATTGTTATTAATAATTATATTTAATATATTAGTATTTAAAAATTATAATGAGATTGCATCTACAATGGAAGTATTTTTACAAGATGATATAACAGAAGAGCAGTTAGAAAACATAAAAAATACAATAACAGAAAATACTGAGAACATTGAACTTGAATATGTTTCAAAAGAAGATGCTTTAATGGAGGTTAAAGAATGGGATAAAGAAGTAAGTAATTTTCTAGATGAATATACTGATGAGGGAAGTAACCCAATGTTTGCATCTTTTAGAATTAAAACAAGTTCAAGTTCGGATATTGATAAAATAGTTGAAACTATAAAAGAAATGCCCGGTATAAGACAAATTAGTACTTATACAAGCTTTAACCCATATGAATTGTTCTGGATAGAAATACTTAGCGATTAGTATTTATGTGATATTAAAAGGATAAATTAGTAAATTAGCTAAAATCAATAATAAATGTTATTTTAGTAATAATTTGATTAGAGTATTGAGCTCTAATCTTTTATTATATATAATAGTATTGATAATATTAAAACATTAAATATGAAAGAGAATAAAAAAGTTAGAAATAATAAATATATGCTTTAAACTAATATAAATACTAAGTAAAATAGAATTAGAAAAAAATAATTGCTAATTATTTAATTATATGTTACTATGATCAAAATAGTTTTTTTTAAATAAAAGGTGGGATAATATGAAAAAAAGAGTTTTAATAATATTTTTAGTAATTGTTTTAATAGTTATTGTTGGAATTATATCTGTTTTGCATATATATCTTAATACATCAAATGGTATTTCAAAATCAGAACTTATACAAAAAGGATATGAAGTATTTGGCTCAGATTACTGTACAGGAAATCATGATGTTAACGGTGCTGGAGATGCTTTTACAGATTGGAAATGTAAAATATGTGGCAAAAAAAATACTAATCCAGATACTAATGTTCCAGAAATATGCTTTGATTGTGCCAGAATTACAAATAGGTGCTATGAATGCGGTAAATTAGAAAATTAAAATTATATAAAAGGAAATAAATATTAAAATGAATATACAAAAACCACAAAAAATATTTTTTGAAATAAATAGTTTAGATAAAATAGATAATTTAGAAAATAAAATTTATGGAGATGATTCTATTGAAAATTCCATAATAGAAAATGAAAATATAGAAGAATTAGAAGCATATGACAAAGATTTCAAAGTAGCTAAATTTTGTAGGACTAATATATTAAATAGTAAATTAGAAAAGATTACTTTTATGGATGTTATTTTTAATAATTGTAATTTTTCTAACACATCATTTCAAGGGAGTTCTTTTATTAGATGTGAATTTAATAATTGTAAACTATCAGGTTGTAATTTTACTGATAGTATTCAAAATAATGTTGTATTTAAAGAAACAAATGCATCATATTGTAATTTTTCTTTATCAAGACTGAATAATGTTTTATTTGATAATAGTATTTTAAGAAATAGCTATTTTGAAGATGATGTATTAAAAAACACATATTTTAATAAGTCAGATTTAAGCTTGGCACAGATATTTAAAACAAAACTAAAAGATATAGATTTATCAAACTCAATTATAGATGGTATTATTGTATCTCTTGATGATATTAAGGGAGCCATAATCAATGAATATCAAGCTATTGATTTAATTGGTCTTATTGGAGTTAAAATAAAAGAATAATTACTGGTAAAACTTGAAAAACAACGCAAGATCTGGTATTATGTAAATATGACATTTTACTTTTTATCAAATATAATAAGGAGGATAAAATGAAATTAGATAAAGAAAATACAAAGCAAATCATGAAAATAGTTATTATAGCCATTGTACTTCTTGTAGCACTTATAAATATTCAACCTTTATGGAATGTATTTAAAGTGTTTTTAGGAATTTTATCACCATTTATATGGGGGTTAGCAATAGCATTTATTTTAAATATCTTCATGACATTTTATGAAAATAAAGTATTTAAATCTAGAAAACAAAATGTTAAAGAAAAGATTACATCAAAAAACAATACTAATAAAATTGTAAGAAAAAAGAAAAAAGGAGCAAAAAGAACATGCTCTATACTATTATCAATATTAACAATAATAGCAGTTATTTCATTGATAATGACATTAATAATACCTCAATTTATAGAAGTAATACGAAACTTAGTTAGCAATATTCCAAGTTATTTAGAAAATTTAAAGAATTTTGGAATTTCTATTACAGAGCAAGTACCAGAAATTAATAATTTTATACAAAATATAAATATAGATACTGAAGCATTAAGAAATGGCTTAATGAATATTTCAAGAGATTTATTAAGTGTAACAATTAATCAAATATCTGGATTGTTTAGCAGTATTGTTAATTTCTTTATTGCAATAGTGTTCTCAGTATATATATTAGCTAATAAAGAAGAACTAAAAATGCAAGCTAAAAAATTTGTTTATGCAAGATTAGATAAAGAAAAAGCAGATCATGTTATAAAAGTTAGTAGACTTGCAAGAGATAGTTTTAGGAACTTTTTGACAGGTCAAGCTAAAGAAGCTGTTATACTTGGTGTGCTTTGTGCTGTTGGAATGCTTATATTACAAATACCATATGCAGGACCAATTGGAGCATTAACTGCTCTTACGGCATTTATTCCAATAGTAGGAGCTTTTATAGGTGGATTTATAGGTGCTGTATTAATAGTCGCAGTTGATCCAATTAAAGCAATAATATTTATAATATTTATAATTATTCTTCAACAAATAGAAGGAAATTTAATATATCCACATATAGTTGGTAAAAATATAGGACTTCCAAGTATATGGGTATTAGTTGCAATCACAGTTGGTGGAAGCTTATTTGGAATAATTGGTATGATAGTAGGTTTACCAATAGTATCAATTATCTATGCAATTATTATGGAAGATACTAATAAAAAATTAGAGGAAAAAGGTTTAGAAAAAGAATTTTAACAAAAGAACATATGAACTTCTATATTATTATTTGTAATATAGGAGTTTTTTTATTTACAATATATTAATCAGAAAATTGAATTTTAGAAAAATAAAAAAAGATAAAAAATAAAATATAAAAAAATAAAAAATTTTTAAACTTTTTATATACTAAAAAGATCTAATATATTGTAAGTAAAAATAAAGGAGAAATAATATGGCTTCAAATGTTAGAAAAAAAAGAAAAAAGATAAATAGTAATAAACTTATTTCAACAGTAATCCCGCTAATTATTTTAATTATATTAGGAAGTATTATAGGAAATAAAGTATCTAATAGTAAAGATGTGATCAATAATAATGTATATGAGAATGTGGAAAAAAATGAAATATTTGTAAATGATAGTTTAAGTACTACTAATAATATCGAAAAAGAAGAAAATAGTATTAAAAGTTCAGAAATAAAAGATTTAAATAATGTAAATATGAATAAAGAAAAAAAAGATGTAAAATTTGATGATAAAGTAGCATTTATAGGTGATTCAAGAACTCAAGGATTAATAATGTATACAGGATTAACTAAAATAAATGATTATTCATATATAGGGTTAATGGTAGATACTGCTATAAAAAAGGAATTTGTAAAAACGAGTGATGGAAAAAAAGTCACTTTATTGGAAGATATGAAAAACAAAGATATAGATACTGTATACATAATGTTAGGTGTAAATGAACTAGGCTGGGCATATCCTGAAGTATTTAAATTAAAATACAAGGAACTTATAGAGAAAATAAGAGAAATAAAGCCTAATGTTAATATTTATGTCCAATCAATAATACCAGTAACTAAAGAAATTGACAGTACCAATAAATACATAAACAATAATAGAATTAGAAAATATAATGATCTAATAAAAGAACTAGCAAATGAATTAGATGTTAAATATTTAGATGTTGCTTCAGCACTTGTAAATGATGAAGGATATTTACCAAGCCAGGCTAGTACAGATGGAATTCATGTCGATAGAGATTATTGTTTAAAATGGTTAGAATATTTAAAAAATAATTCATAAGATTTAAGAATAATATAAAAAAATAAATTAAAAGAATATAGGAGATAAAATGAAAAGGATTAGTTTTATTATAATAATAACTTTAATAATAATAGTAAGTATATTTTTAGTAATAAATTTTAATAACAAACAAAATATTATAGAAATAGATATAGAAGAATTAGGAAAGAAAATAAGTGAAAGTGGAGTATTTCAAGATGAAATAGCAAAGGTTGATAAAGAAATTGTATATAAAGCATATGGCTTTAATGATAACTTAATAAAAGAAATAGTATCATATCAAGGTAGTGGAGCAACAAGTGAAGAAATATTAATATTACAAGTAAATGAAAAAGAAAATTTAAATGAAGTTAAGGAAATGATTAATAACAGAATTGAAGAAAGAAAAGAAATTTTTGCAAGTTACTTGCCAAAAGAAGTTTATAAATTAGAAAATAATATATTTAGAGTATATAATAACTATATTATAATGTGCATATCAAATGACAATGAAAAAGTAGATGAAATAATAAATCAAATTATATAAAGGTAGGAGTAGGAGATGAGACAAAAATCAAAAGAAGTTTTAATAGAATACATAAAAGAAAATCAAGATAAATTGTATAAAATAGCATATGTTTATACAAAAAACCAAGAAATGGCATTGGATGTAGTTCAAGAGGCAATTACAAAAGCTTTAGAAAATATAGGAAAATTAAGAAATGAAGAATTTGTAAAAACTTGGTTTTATAGAATACTCATAAATGAATCATTGAAAGCTATAAAAAATAAAGTATATGAGTGTGAATTATCTGAAAATACAAAATATTCTAGCCACGAAGAAAAATTAGTCCAAAATTTGGACATATATAGCAGTATAGAAAAACTAAATGAAAAAATTAAAACTGTAATATTTCTTAGATATTTTGAAAATTTAAAACTAGAGGAGATTGCTAGAATAACAAATACTAATATTAGTACAGTTAAATCACGATTATATAAAGGTATAAAAGAAATTAGAAAAGAGATTGAGAGGAGTAGATTATAAATGAATATACTGAGAAAAGCCCGAAAAGATTACGAAAATATAGAAGTACCAGAAGAATTAAACTATATTGTAAATAGAACTATTAATCAAAGTAATAATGTTAAAAATAAAAAAAGAAAATTATATATTAAAGGATTAACAACTGCATTTGCTACAAGTTTTGCTTTATTTGTAATATTATTAAATACTAATGAAAGTTTTGCAAAAGCTATGGAAGATGTTCCGATATTGGATAGTATAGCAAAAGTATTTACAATAAGAGAATATACTGATGAAACAGAAAATGAATTAGTAAGTGTAAAAATTCCTGGAATTGAAAATACAGGCAATACTGATTTAGAAAATAGAGTCAATTATGAAATTTTAAATAAAATTAATAAAGTAGTTCAAGAGTCTAAAGATAGAGCAGAAGAATATAAAAATGCTGTTTTAGCTACTGGTGGAACTATGGATGATTATAGCCCTATTCAAATAAATGTAGATTATGAGATTACATATCAAGATAATAAATTAATATCATTTGTTATTACAAAAACCGAGAGTATGGCATCTGCATATGGGGAGCAATACTTTTATAATATAGATTTAGAAAATGGAAAAGAATTAAATCTAAGAGATGTTCTAGGAGAAAATTATAAAGAAATTATAGATAAAGAAATAAAAAAGCAAATAAAAGAAAAAAGTGAAAAAAATGAAGATAATATGTATTTTACAGCAGAAGAGGGAGGATTTTCAGGTATAGAAAATGAATATCATGATTTCTATATTTCTTCAAATAAAAAAGTGGTTATTGTATTTCAAAAATATGAAATTGCACCAGGATATATGGGAATCCAATATTTTGAGATACCAAATGATATTTTGATCTAAAATTATTTGCTTAAATAAAAGGAGAAAGAAATGGTATTCAGTAGTGTAGTATTTTTTTATATATTTTTACCAATAATGTTATTAATATATTTTATTGTACCTAAAAAATATAAAAACTTGGTTATGATTATAGCCAGTTTTATATTTTTTGCATGGGGAGAGATAAGATATATTCCAATAATGCTTTTACTTGCTGTAATGGATTTTTGGTGTGGTAATAAGATTAATTCTAATTGGAATAATAAGAATAAAAAAAGAATCTATTTATGGATAGATATAGGAGTTAATCTTTTAATATTATTTTTCTTTAAATATGCAGATTTCATAATTTCAAGTATTAATACATTAACAGGCCTAAACATACCGCTTCTAAACATTCCACTCCCTATAGGAGTATCATTTAATACATTTCAATCATTATCATATATAATTGATGTATATAGAGGAACTGTAAAATGTGAAAAAAGTTTTTATAATTATTTAACATATACTACTTTATTCCCACAAATAATAGCAGGACCAATAGTGAGATATGAAACAGTTGATGAAGAATTAGAAAATAAAAATATTAGTTTAGATAATTTTTCTATAGGAATGAGAAGATTTATTATAGGACTTGGTAAAAAGGTACTTATTGCAAATAATATTGGTGCAATGTGGAATTTAATTGAAACAGGAAATATTAATGAAATGAGTGTACTTTTATCATGGATTGGAATTATTTCATTTGCTCTTCAAATATACTTTGATTTTAGTGGATATTCTGATATGGCAATTGGTCTTGCAAAAATATTTGGAATGGATTTTGATGAGAATTTCAATTATCCATATATTAGTAAAAATATAACTGAATTTTGGAGAAGATGGCATATTACTTTAGGAAGTTGGTTTAAAGATTATATATATATTCCATTAGGAGGAAATAGAAAAGGGATTATATTACAAATTAGGAACATACTTGTTGTATGGGCATTAACTGGAGCTTGGCATGGCGCTTCATGGAATTTTGTTTTATGGGGAGTATATTTTGGTGTTATACTTATTTTCGAAAAATTATTTTTATTAAAGATATTAAAAAAGGTTCCAAGTATAATTTCGCATATATACACAATAGTACTTGTTTTAATAAGTTGGGTAATATTTGCTTTTGAGGATTTAAATAAAGTTAAAGAATATATATTCACAATGTTTAAGTTAAATAATATGCCAATTATTAATTCAGAAGCTATATATTATTTACAAAATTACTTTATAATTATTGTAATTGGAATTATATGTAGTGTGCCAATTATAAACATTATAAAAACTAAAATACATAAGATTAAAACAGTAGTTAATAAAAATAGCCATGAAAAGAATGAAGAAAACAAGAAATTAAAAATAGTATATTCTTCAGTTATAAGTATAGGATTAGTCTGCATTGTTTTTGTAAGTACAGCAAGCCTTGTGAATAATTCTTTTAATCCATTTTTATATTTTAGATTTTAAAGGAGTTTTTAAATGAATAATAAAGTATTTTTTATTATCTTTATAAGTATATGGTTAATAATTATTATATTGAATTTTATATGGCCAAAGCAGATTTTTTCTCAAGAAGAAAATAGAATGCTTGCTACAGTTCCTAGTTTTTCACTTGAAAGTTTTATAGATGGAAAATATTTAAATTCTATGAATGATTATATAAATGATCATTTTGCTTTTAGAAATTTTTATTTAAAGCTAAATTCTTGGTGGGAAGTTAATGTATTAAATAAAAAAGAAAACAATGGAGTATACATTGGAAATGATGGATATTTATTTGAAAAAATAGATAATGTAGATATTGATAATACATATAAAAATGCAGAAGTTATTGATACTTTTGCAAAAAAAATGAAAGCAAAAAATATTCCAACATATTTTTTACTAATTCCAAATTCTATATACATTAATAGTGATAAATTACCTGATAATGTTATACCGCCAGATCAAGAATATACTATAAATGAAGTGTATAACAGAACTAATAATTGTATAAATATAAATATAGTAGACAAACTTAAAGAAGAAAACAAAAAAATAGAACTATATTTTAAAACAGATCATCATATAAACAGTAATGGAGCATTTGTTATATATAATGAGTTTTGCAGGCAAACAGGAAAGAAAATAATAGATATAAATGAGTTTGAAGTTAGAACTTTAACCAATGAATTTCTTGGAACTTTTGACTCAAAAGCTCAGATATTAGGACAAGAAAAAGATACAATAACAGTATATGAAAATGAAATAAATACAGATATTAAAGAAGCAATTTATGACAAAGAAACAACAAATAGTCTTTTCAATGAAGAATATCTATCAGTTAAAGATAAATATAGCTATTTCCTAAATGGAAATAATAGTAAAGCTGTAATAAAAACAAAAGTAAATAATGATAAAAAACTATTGGTTATAAAAGATTCTTATGCTCATATAATGTCACAATTTTTATGTGAAGAGTATAGCGAAGTACATTTTTTAGATCCGAGATATACAAATTTTGATTATGAAGATTATATAACTGAAAATGGTATCACAGATGTAATGTTTTTATATAATGTATCTACTTTTGAAAAAGATGTAAGCATAAAAAATATTAATTAATATTAAATATAAAAGATTGACTTTTACGAACTATTGTTTTATAATTCTTATAGCTTAATAAGGAGAAATTATAACTATGTATAAAACAATAATATTTGATCTAGATGATACACTAACAGATGATAAAGCAAATATAAAAGAAGCATTAAAAATTGTTATGAAATATATGAACATAAAATATACAGAAAATAATTTTAAAAGATTTTATGAAATAGATAAAGCAACATGGAGAGATAGAGCAGCAGGAAAACTTTTAACTCCATATGAGGATAACAAAGAAAAGAAAACAGAATGGATAAGAGCAAGTAGATTTTTAAAATTCTTTAATAATGAAATTAGTTACGAAGAAGCGGTTGAAGTTAACAATATTTATATGGATGGAATGAAAAAACATGTTGTTTCAAGAGATGGAACAAAAGAAGTTATTAACTATTTACATGAGAAAGAATATAAAATAATAATTGCAACTAATGGTTCTACAATTCCATTAAAAACAAAAATAGACAAATTAGGTATTACAAATTATGTGGATACAATTTTTGCAGCAGATGAAGTAGGATTTATGAAACCACATAAAAAATATTATGAAGGATTATTAAAAAAATCCAATATAACTAATAAATCTGATATTTTATTTATTGGTGATGATTTAGATAAAGATATAAAAGGTGGCTTAGATAATGGTATAGATACTTGTTGGTGTAATTATAATAATGAAATCAATAATAAATATAATACGCAATATGAAATAACAAGTTTATATGAATTGAAAAATATACTTTGATTAATAATAATAAAATATTAATTTATATAAATTCTAATAAAAGAGGTTAAATATGGATGAAATAGTATTTGTAACACATAATAAAGGAAAAATAGCATCTGCACAAAAAGATTTAAAAGGTGTTAATTTTAAAATATTTGAATATGATTTAGAAGAGCCTAGAAGTGATGATATAAAATATATATCTAAATATAAAGTTATGGAAGCATATAAATTAGTTAATAAACCATGCATTTCTATGGATAGTGGATTTTGGATTGACGAATTAGATGGATTTCCAAGAGCTTTTGTTAATTTTACATTAGATACTATTGGAGTAAAAGGTATTTTAAAATTAATGGAAGGAAAAGAAAATAGAAAATGCAGATTTACAGAATGTTTATCATATTATGATGGAAAAGAGTTACATCAATTTATGGGAAGACATGAAGGAAGTTTATCTAAAGAAATGCTTGGTACAGATACTGAGAAGAAGTGGTCTGATCTTTGGTATGTATATATTCCATATGGATATAATAAAACATTAGCACAAATGAGTGATGAAGAAAGACAAAATAGAGTAAAATATGAATCTATTGATTCAATGAAAGAATTTGCTAATTGGTATATTAATTATAAAAATGAGAATAAATAGAAAAAATACTAAAATTAGGTTGAAATTAAAGTTTAAATTAAGAATTTCTTAATTTGACAAAACTTTAAATAAACAGTAAAATTACACATAATGGACATAAAAGTAGTGTATAAATATATACGAAGGGAGTTGATTAGCCATAGGAGATATAGTAGTTAAAGAAAATAAACTGCAAGAAGATATGGAATATAAGAGACTTACACTTGTGTATACAGCCGCACTAAAACAATTAGAAACAAAGATTGATACAATAAATGAAGAATTTAAAACATTACATAAATATAATCCGATTGAACATGTAAGTAGTAGAATAAAGAGTAAACAAAGTATAACTAATAAACTAAAGAAAAAAGGATTGGAAGCAACACATGAAAATTTGATAAAAACAATCAATGATATTGCTGGAATACGCATAATATGCTCTTTTATACCTGACATTTTTAAAATTGCAGATATGATTGAAAATATGCAAGGAATTACAGTCTTAAAGAAGAAGGATTATGTAACAACACCAAAAGAAAATGGATATTCAAGCTATCATATGATAGTATCTGTTCCAGTTAGTTTATCTGTTGGTACAATTGATGTTAAAGTAGAAATACAGATAAGAACAATGGCAATGGATTTTTGGGCAAGTTTGGAACATAAGATAAATTATAAATATGATAAACAAGTTCCGAAGGCTGTAAGAAAAGAATTAAGAGACTGTGCTAAAATGACCCATAAACTTGACAAAAGAATGTCACATCTAGGCAGAAATTTAATGGAAGAAGAAAAGCAAGCTATTAAAGAAATTACAACAGAATATACTACTGTCTATACTACAGCTTTGCTTAGTGAAAATGCAGGCATATAAAATCATAAATAAAAAAATAAAGGTAGAGTGATAATAAATTATATTTTATCCGTTTCTATCTTTATTTTTTATGATATAATTAAAAATACCAAAGAAATAGTAGAAAATAAGGCAAAAGGAGAATTAAATGAAAAAACTAATAATAGATTCAAGGATACGAAATGTAGAGTATGAATATTTATCAAAGTTTTTTGATATTATAAAGCTTCCTTTATCTGATGATGTATACGAAGAAATATCAGGTCATAGTGATATTTTTTATACTAAGATTAATGGATCTATAATAACTGCACCAAATGCTAAATATATACAACAAGACTTCATAATAGGAAATAAGAAAGTTGAAAAAGACTATCCTCATGATGTATTATATAATGTATGCCAGATTGGAGATAAAATTATAGGGAGTAAATATACTGATGAAAGTATTAAACCAGATATAATAGTTAAACAAGGCTATGTTAAATGTTCTATTGCAATTATTGAAAATAAATATTGTATTACAACAGATAGAAAAATATCAAATATATTAACAGAAAATAGTATAGATAATTTATACATACAAGAAAATAATATAAGGCTTTTAAAAAAAGATAGATCTTTATCATACATGAGAGGATTTATTGGAGGAGCAAGTCTTTCATTTGATAATAAATTTGTTTTATTTGGAGATATTGATAAATTAGAGAGTAAAGATATAATAAAAGATTTTTTAAAAGAAAAAAATATAGAACTAATTGATTTTAAAGGACTAGATGTATATGACTATGGCGGAGGAATAATTTTTTAAATGGCAAAGTAACATAAAAATTCATACTATATTATAGGAGGAATTTTTATGAATTGTTGTAACTATAATAATCATAATAAATGCAAAACAATAAAAATAATATCAATATTTGCTTTAATATTTCTAGTTATAGCTTTATTGTTTTTTATAACAATTAATAATCAGCAGTTAAATAAAAATATATTAGTAGCTATAGCAAGTGGTGAAGATAATACAAGTGAGGGAAATGTTATTATTAATTTTGGTACAAATGAAATATTAGAAGGAACAGCCTTATCACATACTCCTGGTTCCAACGAAATATTAATTAATGAAGATGGAATATATCAAATATCATATAGCTTAACAGGTGTTGATCAAGGAAGCGGTAGATTTAATTTTAATAGTATTTTATTGGTAAATAATGTACCTATTAATTCTACTCTTAATGAAGGACCAGTTCTTTCAGAAGATATTGTTAATAATAGATATACATTAACTGCTACTGTAATACTAAGATTAAATAGTGGTGATATACTTCAGCTTGGAGGGTTATCTTTAGAAGATGTTGTATATCCAAATGCAAGAATTGATATAGAGAAAATAGGATAAATAATTATTATAATAGAATAGACTTAATATTTTGAAAAGCTTACAATTTTGTAAGCTTTTTGTAATGTTAATTTCTTGTATATAATTGTAAAAGAGATTAAAATATATGCATAGAAAAAAATGCTAAAGGAAATTGTTCCAAATAGCACACTAGAAAAGGAGAAAATTATGAGTAATGTATTAGAAATTAAAAACATTGAGAAATACTATGGAAACAAATCTAATTTAACAAAAGCAATAAATAATATTAGCTTTAATGTTGAAAAAGGTGAGTTTGTAGGAATTATGGGAGCATCTGGTAGTGGAAAGACAACTTTACTTAATTGTATTTCTACAATAGATAGAGTAACTGCAGGAAATATAATAATTGATGGAAAGGATATTACTAGATTAAAAGGGAAACATTTAAATAAATTTAGAAGAGAAGAACTAGGATTTATATTTCAAGATTTTAATTTATTAGATACACTAACTGCATACGAAAATATTGCAATAGCTCTTACTATACAAAAAGTAGATCATAAAGAAATTGATAAAAAAGTTAAAGAGATTGCTGAAAAATTAGATATTACAGATATATTAAAAAAATATCCATATCAAATATCTGGAGGACAAAAACAAAGAGTAGCATCTGCAAGGGCAATAATTACTAATCCTAAGCTGATTTTAGCAGATGAGCCAACAGGAGCATTAGATAGTAAATCTGCAAGACAATTGCTAGAAACATTTGAAACATTAAATAAATCTTTAAATGCTACGATCCTTATGGTTACACATGATAGTTTCTCTGCTTCTTATGCTCATAGAATACTATTTATTAAAGATGGAAAGATCTTTAATGAATTAGTAAAAGGAGAAGACACAAGAAAAGAGTTCTTTGAAAAGATTATTGAAGTTCAAACCTTGCTTGGAGGTGATTTGAACGATGTTATTTAAATTGTCATTAAAAAACATGAAAAAAAGCTTTAAAGATTATGCAATATACTTTTTAACATTAGTTTTAGGTGTTGCAATATTCTATATGTTTAACTCAATAGATAGCCAGCAAGCAATGCTTGAAGTATCTAGTTCAACAAGAGATCTTATAAAGTTGATGATAAGCCTTCTTGGATTTGTTTCAGTATTTATTGCAATAGTACTTGGATTTTTAATTGTATATGCGAATAATTTTTTAATTAATAGGAGAAAAAGAGAATTTGGTATATACATGACTTTAGGAATGGGAAGAAGGCAAATATCAAAAATAATATTGATTGAAACAATTATAGTTGGTATTTTATCATTAATAGTTGGAATTGTTATAGGTATATTTGGATCACAATTTATGTCAGTACTTGTTGCTAAACTATTTGAAGCAGATATGACAGAATTTACATTTGTATTTTCGATTGACAGTTGTATTAAAACATGTGTATATTTTGCAATTATGTTTGTTGCCGTAATGATATTTAATACAATAACAATTTCAAGATATAAATTAATTAATCTACTAAATGCAAATAAAAAGAATGAAGAAATAAAAATTAAAAATCCAGTTATTTCAGTAATCATATTTATAATTTCAGCTATAGTGCTAGGAATTGCATATTATTTAGTTACAGGAGGAATGAATAAATTAGAATCAGATGAACAGTTACTAGTTCCTATTTTAATGGGAATAGTTGGTACGGTTGGAGTTTTTTGGTCATTATCAGGATTTATTTTAAAATTAATACAATCAAGAAAAAAGTTATACTTAAGTGGAACAAATATGTTTGTATTAAGACAGCTTAATAATAAAATAAATACAACGGTTGTAAGTATGACTGTTATTTGTTTAATGCTATTTATGACAATTAGTGTATTATCTAGTAGCTTATCAATTCAAACTTCTATGGATGCAGAATTAGAAGAAATGACACCAGTGGATCTAAATTTATATAAAACAGCAAATCTGCCAGAAAGCTATAAAAATCCTTATACAGGTAAAGTAACAAATTATACTAAAGAGCAAATTGAAGATTCAAAAGAGTCTATTAGTTATACATTAGAATCTAATGGATATGATATGAATAATTTAAAAGATATTGTAGAAATATCAGTATACTCTATACCAGGATGGACATGGGAAAAGAGTTTAGGTGACTATTTTGAAACAGCAAAACAACAATTTAAATCACTTAATTATGATACATTAGAACCTATTATAAAAGTATCAGACTATAATAAATTAGCTAGGCTTTATGGAATAAAAGAATATAGTATCGAAAATGATGATGAATATATAGTACTTTGTGATTTTGAATCAATGGTCAGTCTTAGAAATCATGAATTAAATAAAGGTGGAATAATAGAAATTAATGGAAAAGAATATCATTCAAAATATGATTCATGTCAAGAAGGATTTTATCTGATGTCAACAAGTCATACAAATACAGGTATAATACTTGTTTCAGATAATTTTGAATTAAAAGAAGAATGGAAAGAACAAGAATTTTTGGCAGCAAACTATAATGCTAATACTGAAGAAGAAAAAGAAAAAATGAATCTAGTATTTACAGAAGATGATAGTATTTTTTATAAAAACATAAATGATAAAGATATAAAATTAGAGGGAATGACAAAAATATCAATTATAGAGGCAAGTAAAGGATTAACATCAATGATAATATTTATTGCAATTTACTTAGGTATAATATTCTTAATTGCAAGTAGTGCTATTCTAGCTTTAAAACAATTAACTGAAAGCTCAGATAATAAACAAAGATATACAATACTTAGAAAGATAGGTTGTGATGAGAAAATGATTAATAAAGCTTTATTTAGACAAATATTTATTTTCTTTATGTTACCACTTATAGTTGCAATAATACATTCAATATTTGGAATTAAATTTATTTTAACAGTTTCTGCAGTTGTTGCATCAACAGATGAATTATTACCTTCTGTAATTATAACAGTTATAACTATTGGAATAATATATGGACTATATTTCTGGGCAACATATAGTGGAAGTAAAAGAATTATAAAAAATGAATCATAATCGTTAATTGACATTTATGAACTAATAATTTACTATAATTTAATATTGTTTAAACTCTATAATAAATACATCCTCTAAAAAATATTTGTTATAGATTTTAATAAATAAGATACTATTTAAATAAAATAAATTTAAGTAGTATCTTTTTTATTCATAATCATTTTGGATAAGTTAATTAATTATTGATTTTGAATTATTATTATTAAAATAGTAAAAATTACTTAAAGTTTTTCTATTGATTAAAATTAATATTAGATATAAAATATATATGATTTATTAAAAAAATAAAAAAGCAATTAAACTTAGAAAACATTTTATACATTTTAAATTACAAATCAAAGGAAGTGATATAGTGCCAAGAAATAAAAAGGGTAAAAGAATGCAAGAAGATGAAATTCCAAGATCTGTATTAAAAATGAAACAGGAAAAAGAAAGAAGAGAAAGAGAAGAAGCAAGGAAAAATAGTGTAAATAACAGATATGGTAAAAGATCTGAAGATATAGAAAATGATAAAATTGGAAAAAAGAATAAGAAAGGTAAGCCTAAAAGAAAGATTATTAGAAAAATATTTTTAATCTTGATACTTATTGCATTAATTACTTTGGGAATTAAACTGGGTGTTTCTGCACATGAGTGGAAAGAACTTTCTGAAGCAATGTTTAATAATGAGCATTCTATTGTAGTTGATACTGATGGAAATACAATTGCCGAGCTTGGTAATGAACAAAAAAAATTATCTGTAGATTTTGAAGATATTCCAGATAATTTAGTTAATGCTTATGTGTCAATAGAAGATGAAAGATTTTACTCTCATCATGGAATTGATATTAGAAGAACCGCTTCTGCAATAGGTTCATATATTATTCATTTTGGTAACTCTTCATATGGGGGAAGTACAATTACACAACAACTGGTTAAAAACCTTACTGGTGATAATACAGATTCAGTTACTCGTAAAGTAAAAGAGTGGTGGAAAGCATTTTTACTTGAAAGTTACTTTACAAAAGAAGAAATATTAGAAATGTATTTAAATATTATTTATGTAGGACCTAATATATATGGAGTTCAAACAGGTGCAAAATATTATTTTGATAAAGATGTAGCTGAATTGTCTTTAGCTGAATGTGCATACTTAGCAGGAATTAATAATATGCCTAATTCATATAATCCTTTTGGAGAAGATGATAATACAGAGCTTATAACAAATAGAACAATTACAGTTCTACAAAAAATGTTAGAACTTGGATATATAAACCAGAGTGAATATGATGATGCTGAGGAAGAAGTTAATTCAGGGCTTGACTTTGAAAAAGGAGAAATAGAAACAGGAAATGTAATATATTCATATCATACAGATGCACTGATTTCTCAGTTAATATCAGATTTTGCAGAAGATAAAAATATATCAGAAGAATTTGCTACAAATTATTTATATTTATCAGGTTCAACAATTCATAGTACTCAAGATTCAGATATGCAAGATGAAGTAGAGTATGAATTTAATAAAGGCCAATACATATTATATTCATCTGACGGAGAAAGCACATCACAAGCTGCAATGGTAATAATAGATCACAAAACAGGAAATGTACTAGCATGCACCGGGGGACTTGGTGAAAAAGAAACTTTTAGAGGTTTAAATAGAGCAACACAGAGTCAAAGACAAACAGGATCATCAATAAAGCCAATAGCTGTACTTGTACCAGGAATTGATAGAAAAGAATTTACAGCATCTACAATATATAATGATGAAAGAACAACATTTAGTGGAAACTACTCACCTGGTAATAATGCTGGATATCTAGGAAACATAACTGTAAGAAGAGCAGTAGAATCTTCTCAAAATGTGCCATTTGTTGAAATGATGGAAGAAATTACTCCAAGTAAATCTATATCATATTTAAAAGATATGGGAATCACATCTCTTACTAAAGAAGATGAAAATTTAGCTTTAGCTCTTGGAGGATTACAAAATGGTATTACTCCATTAGAAATGGCAGGTGCGTATGCAACTATAGCTAATGATGGCGTATATATAGAACCAACATTTTATACTAGTATAACTGATAGTTCTGGAAGAACTATTTATACAGTATCACAAGAAGAAAGAAGGGTATTTTCAGAACAAGTTGCGTATGTTGTAAAAGAATTATTAAAACAACCTGTTGAAGGAACATATGGAACAGCAACATATTGTAGAATATCTGGGATTGATGTAGCTGCCAAGACAGGTACAACAGATGATAATTATGATAAATGGCTTTGTGGTTTTACACCATATTATACAGCTGTGACATGGTTTGGTTTTGATCAAAATGAATCTATCAGATACAATAATCAAAATCCAGCAGGAATAATTTGGGCAAATGTAATGAGAAATATTCATGATGGCCTATCAGGTAAAACTTTTGAAAGACCAAGTTGGATTGAAGAAGTAACAATATGTGCTGAAACTGGTATGGCAGCAAGAACTGGATGTGATAATACATATCAAGAATATTTCCTATGGGGAACAGCTCCAAATGCATGCTCAAGACATTCTGGAAGTGAAGTTTCTTCAAGTAGTGGTAAAAATAGTGAGTCTACTCCATCAGAAGTATTTGTGGATGATAATGAAGAATTAGAACTTGATCCAACAGATCAAACTAAAGACACAATTGTTGAAAATACAGTTGATGACAATGAAATAGATACAGAAACAAATAATAATGAAACTATAGATGCAGGAACAAATACAGTAGTAGATGAGCCTGAAAATGTTGTAATAGATGAGCCAGAAGTAAATGATCCTGAAATTGATGATAATCCTCCAGAAACTGATATCCCTGGAAATACAGTAATAGGAGGAGAAGAAGAAGAAGAAACCTCACCAGGAGGTGGAAGTCAGTCTAATACAACAGTACCTACTGATGGACTTACTACAGAAGAAAATTAAAAATATAAGGGGAGAAAAAAATGAGCAAAAGAACAGGTATAATAATCATTATTTTAATATTGTTAATAGCTATAGCTATTGGACTTATGTCATTTAATAATAATGATATTCAAGAAAATGAATACCAAGGAGCAATTGATTTAGAATATGTAAAACAAGTTATATCTGAAAATGAATATTATGAATTTGAAGATAATGGTGAAAAATATATATTATTTAAAATAGTTGAATCAGTATATGTACCAGATTCAATATTAATAGAATCTGCTGAGATTTTAAATAAAGAATATTCTGAGGATAATAAACTAAATGTAAATATAGATGTTAGAACTGATATCACAAGAGGACAATCTGGAACAAAATTGCCAGAGGGTGGAAAAACTAAGGATTCTAGGTATTTTACTTTAAAAATAGAGGATAGTTTTACAGGTTTAAATGTTAATAATGAAGAGTATAATAGATTTTCAGGTGGAATAGTACAAGATGCTTCTACTGAAAAATATGGATATATTAATGGAGAAGGTGTAATTACAATTCCAGTAGAGTATGATGAAATTACAGAATTTGAAAACCATTACTATAATGAAGAAACAGATGAACAAATTGAAATTGACTATAATAATTATCTAAAAATATATAAAGAAGATCTTGGAATGGGTATTGCTAAAAAAGATGGAAATATATTAATAGATTGTACTTATAGTAGTATATTAAATTTTGGAGAAAACACATTTGCTGTAACTACAGGAACGGAGCAGCAAGCTAAATTAGGAGTAATTGACATTAATGGGAATCTAATAAAAGATTATATAAATGGTGGTATTTTTGATGATAGCAAGGTGTTTAATAAATATGCAGTAATTAGTTTAAATGGAAAAAAAGGAATAGTAAATAGAAATTTAGAAATACTTGTTCCAATGGAATATGATGATATGAAAATCGAAACATCAGAAACTACTACCGAATCTGGAACATCAGAAACATATTATTTTATAGGTAATAATAATGATGCATATACAATTGCAGATGAAGAAGGAAATATAAAAATGGATTCAGAATCATCAGTTAATGATTTAATTGAACAATATGAAAGTAATGGTTATGACGCAAATTCTATCTTAGGAGGACTTATTAACTAATAAACATAGAATAAAACAAACACATTAAATAAAATAAATTAAATAAAAAAATTAGAAAGGATATTTTTAAAATATCCTTTTTTCTTTTGCAAACTTTTTTGATATCAAAATAGTCACTAATATAATCAATAAAACTTATATAATAATGCTTAGGAGGTAATATAAATGAAAAAAGAATTAATAGATATAACACCACATAAAAGTATTATGTGCAAAATAAGCCAAACAGGATATTCTATTCAAGAAGCTATATCCGAACTTATTGATAATTCTATTGATGCAAGACTTGAAAATGAAAAAATAGTTATAAACCTTGAAATAGATGATAAACATATATTAATTTCTGATACAGGTAAAGGAATGAATAAAAATGTAGCAAAAGATTCGATAAGATTGGGATATTCTAGTAAAAAGGAAAAATTAGGAGAATTTGGACTTGGTCTAAAAACTGCAACTTCTTTTTTAGGAGAAGAATTTGTATTAAAAACTAAACAAAAAGATTCAAACGAAGAATATATTATCAAATATAATGAAGAAGAATGGTTAAAATCAGGCGATTGGTTTAAATTTCCTTTTATGATAGAAGAAAAAAATAACGATTTACATGGAACTATAGTAGAAGTAAGTAAATTAAAAGTAGATATTACAAATGAATTATTAGAAAAAATAAAAGAGGAACTAGGTAGAAGATTTGCACCATTTATATTAAATAATGAGATACATCTATATTTTAATGGAGAAGAATGCAATGTTCCTAAGCCAGACATTATTGAGGATAGTAAAAAAGATATATATTTGAAAATAGGTAAATCTACTGTAAAAGGTTGGTGGGCATATCAACTTGCAGGATATAATAAAAGTTATTATGGATTTAATACTTTTAGAAGAGGTAGATTAGTCACTGTATTTGATAAAATAGGACTTACAAATAATCAACAAATTAAACAAATAATTGGTGAACTTGAAATTACTGGTGTGAATATTACTCATGATAAAAAAGGATGGGTTAAAACATCAGAAGAATATAAAGAGATAGAAGAAAAATTAAGAGAATATTTTAAAGAATATGAATATAAACCTAAAAGATTATTAACAGGTTACCCTGCAAGTAAAGGAAAGGTAATTGGCACTATTAGACAAGTTAATATGTTTCACTCAGGTAATATGGAAAAAGAAATAAAAAAAGTTAATAAAGGAGATATTATTGTTACTGCTATGACAAGACCACAATTTTTAATAGCTATAAGAAGGGCAGGAGGCATTATAACAGATCTAGGAGGAACACTTTGCCATGCTGCAATTGTTTCAAGAGAATTTGGAATCCCTGCTGTTGTTGGAACTAATATAGCAACAAAAGTATTACAAGATGGTCAAAAAGTAATAATTGATGGGGGTGAGGGTGTTATTTATGAGTATTAGTATACCAGATTATTTATTAAAAATGCCACAATATCTACCTAATGATATTGAAGGAATGATTTTTACATATCCTAATAAATTTCCAGTTATAATTAATAATTATGAAGAAGCAGCTAAAAAATATGCAATGGATCCAGAAGGATTTAGAGAATATGGTAATTCACAAAAAAAGGAATTAGTAGAAGGATTAAATAAAATTAAAAATGAATATGAAGAATGTAAAATAAAAGATTTAAAATTTTTAGTGGAAATTGATCAAAAATTAAACAAACTATTTTGCTTTAGATTTTGGATAGTTAACTATCTATTTGCAGATGGACCAATACATAGTTTTTATGTGGATAATTTAAAAATGCTAATTAGAAAATTAGTAAAAGCAGATGAAACAGAAAAATATGAAGCAAAAGTAGAAGAAACAATTCAAATTTTGCTTCAATCTGATTATGCAGATGAATATTTAGAACAAGCTTTAAACTGCAATATAGTTTTAGAGGAATTAAATAAAATAGATGAAATAAAAGAAGATTTAAATAAAGTTACTAAGTTAATAGATAAAGATTCGATGAAAAATATGGATGAGATTAATAAAATATGGTCTGATATATGGAAAGTAATAGATAATAGTAATAATGAAAAAATATATGATTTATTACACATTGCATTAGTACAAGTAAAATTTAGAAATTCTCCGCTTCCTTTATATAATACATTAACACATACTATCGAATTTAGAAGAGAAAATTTAAAATTAAAAGAAAAATATGACAATATGAATTTAAAAATTAATGAAATATTAGAAAATGCAAAAAAAGAATTAGATAAAGATGAATATGATTTACTTAAAATGTCATATGAGCAAGCCAAAAACTTTGCAATGTACAAAGATGTAATGGGAGCAATTGATGGAAAATTATTGCCTTTTTGGTTTGGAATACATGATGAGATAAAAGAAATATTAAGAAAAACAAATAAAAATATGCCTATTAAATCACTTGGACAGGCTGCCATGTTTTATTATTTAGTTTGGTATCTACCAGAAGATTTAAAAGCAATTGTTATGACTCCTGATTTTACAGATTTCTCTTTAGAAAATATATAATAAGAGAGTTTTTATGAAAGATATTAATATAATTTTAACTAGACATGGAAGATATAATAATTCTAGAGATAAAACAGATTTAAGTATTGGGCATATTACTGAAAAAGGAAAGGCAGAGATAGAAAATAAAACAAAGCTAAGATTAAATAGATTAATTGGAAATAATTTGATAAATACTACTTTTTTAGTTGTTGGATCACCTACATATTGGTTAAGTGATAAATCATTAGGACAAAGAGCAATTGAAACAGAAATAATAACTAAAAAAGAGATAGAAAAAAGTTTTAGAAAATTAGGACTAGATGATGCTGGAATAAAAAAACATTTTTATGAAGCAACACAAATATATACAAGAAGTTTAAAGGAGAATTTAACAATAGATGAATTAAGAAAAAAACTATCAGAACCTAATATATATGATGAAGCACCTGAATATATAAGAAAATTAAAATTGAAACATGGAGGAATGAATAGTAGTTTTTGGCAAGAACTTGCAAGTTCAGAAGAAGTAAAAAAATATAGCAAAAAAGCAGAAGGACCATCTGACTTAAATAAAAGAATAAGAAATTTACTTAATTATGTAATAAATTGGTCAAAAACTTATTCACAAGAATTTGATACTAATATTTGTGTGTTTTTAATTACACATGGTGAAACAATGGAACCATTTATAAATAATGCTCATTTATCAGATATTGCAGAATTTGGATATAATGAGGGATTAGTGTTTAATGTTACAGAAAATGGGATTATTATAAAAAGTGAAGATGAAAGATTTATTGGACCACCTAAAAAAATAAGAGAAGAAGCTATTTTAGAAAGGTAAAGTTATTTTATATGATATATAATTTAAATGAAATAAATAAAAAAGATATTAGCATTATAGGAGGAAAAGCTTGTAATTTAGGCGAACTAATTAAATACGGTTTTAATGTTCCCAAAGGTTTTGTTTGTACAGATTTAGAAGATGAAGAAGAGATATTTGATTATTTTAGTAAATTGAAATTAGAAAGAGTTGCAGTTAGATCATCGGCAATATGTGAAGATGGAAAAAATAATTCTTATGCTGGTCAATTTGAAACTTTTCTTAATGTATCCAAAAGCAATCTAATAAATTCAATTAAGAGGTGTTTTAATTCAAATAAAGCAGATAATATACAAGGATATATTGCAGAAAGAAATATACGAAAAGATAACACAAAAGTCTCAGTAATAATCCAAAAAATGATAGAAGGAAATATCTCCGGAGTTATTTTTACAATAAATCCAGTAACTGAAGAGAATGAAATGATTATTGAGTTTGTATGTGGATTAGGAGAAAAATTAGTTCAGGGAGAAGAAACTCCAACACAAATCATTATAAATAGAAATACATTAGAAATAAAAAATAAAATTGGAAAAAACATTAATAATATCACTAATACTGAAATAAATGAATTGATAAAAATTGGAACTTACATAGAAAAAATATTTCAATATCCACAGGATATTGAATGGACAATTAAGAATGGAAAAATATTTATTCTTCAAGCAAGAAATATAACTAATATTAAAAGAACTACACTATACTTTTAATAAGTATAGTGTAGTTCTTTTATAAAATAATATATATTATAAATTTTAAACAATAAAAACTATAGAGTAGAATAAATTTTTATGATATATTTATAATATAAAAACGAAAGTATAAAAAATATAAAAAAATATAAAAAATATATTGACTTAGAGCAAACTCTAAGTGATATAAAATAAATGTAAATAATTACAGAGTAAAAATTTAACATTAAATTATTTTTATATAAAGAAAGGATGAGGTAAAATGGTAAAACAAACAGCAGGACGTGATCAATTAGGAGAATTTGCTCCTAAATTTGCAGAGCTAAATGATGATGTACTATTTGGAGAAGTATGGTCAAGAGAAGATAAATTATCTTTAAGAGATAGATCATTAGTAACAGT
Source organism: uncultured Clostridia bacterium (assembly GCA_944392455.1). GTDB lineage: Bacteria > Bacillota > Clostridia > TANB77 > CAG-508 > CALXVA01. The sequence goes on along the minus strand of CALXWP010000001.1, from coordinate 118,316 downwards.
ATGTGTATTTATGGGAAAAGGATTAATAGATAGTTCATTAAAACATCACTTAATGAATGCTAGAAAAAACGGAATTACAAAAGAAGAAATGGCAGAAATTATAACACATGCAGCATTTTACGCTGGATGGCCTAATGCTTGGGCAGTATTTAATATGGCAAAAGAAGTATATGCAGATGATACAGTACAAGAAAGCCATGGCGGAATGTTTGGAATGGGAGAACCAAATACAGCATTTGCACAATATTTTGTAGGTAATTCATATTTAAAACCTTTAACAAAACCAGGTTCTTCAGTAGTATCTATTGCTAATGTTACATTTGAACCAAAATGTAGAAATAATTGGCATATTCACCATGCTTCAAATGGAGGAGGACAAATACTAGTATGTGTTGAAGGAGAAGGTTGGTATCAAGAAGAAGGAAAAGAAGCACAAAAATTAATGCCAGGTGATGTTGTAACAATACCAGCAAATGTAAAACATTGGCATGGTGCATCTGCAGATTCTTGGTTTAGTCATTTAGCAATAGAAGTACCAGGAGAAAATACATCAAATGAATGGTGCGAACCAGTAGATGATGAATGGTATAACAAACTATAATATATAGACTAATACAATGAATAAATAAGAAAAAGATAATAAATGAGGATTAAGTGTATGGAAAAGTATGATACTTTAGAATATTATAATAAAAATGCACAAATATATTTTAAACAAACAATAGAAGCAAGTATAGAAGAAAATTACGGGAGATTTTTGAGCAAAATCTCTCCCAATTCATACATATTAGATTTTGGATGTGGATCAGGTAGAGATAGTAAATATTTTTTAGAACAGGGGTATAAAGTAAAAGCTATTGATGGATCTATAGAAATGTGCAAACTTGCAAGTAAATATATAGGACAAGAAGTTCAATGTATGAAATTTGATGAACTAAGTGAAGAAAATATTTATGATGGAATATGGGCTTGCTCATCTATACTACATGTTGAAAAAGAAAATTTACCAGATATTTTAAGTAAAATGATCAAAGCATTAAAACCAAACGGGATAATTTATACAGCATTTAAAAAAGGTAAAGGCTATGAGATAAAAGAAGGTAAATATTATAATTTTTTGACAAAAGAAGAACTGACAAGTATATTAGAAGAAATAAATAAAAGAAATAAATTAAATAAAAATAAAAAAGTAGAATTAGTAGATTATTTCGAGACTTTACCAAGCACTAAAAGAAAAGGAACAGTAATTTGGTCAAACTATATAATACAAAAAGCAAGTTTAGGAGAAAATATATAATGATTATTGAATATAATGAAAAATATTTAGATGATATTAAAGATTTATTAGTTGAATTAGAACAAAATATGATTAGTATAGATGAAGATCATTTAGACCAAATCCACAAAGATTATAGAGAAAAGATGGCACTTGCTGACTTAGAAAAAGTATATAATAATAATGGTAAATGTTTATTATATCTAGACGAAAATAATAAAGTACAAGGTCTAATTATGGGATCATTAGTAAAGTATGATGAATTAGACTATTTAGACTATAAATGCCATAAAAAAGGTGAAATAATTGAACTTATAGTATCTGAGAAAACTAGAAACAAAGGAATAGGTAAAAAATTAATAAATGAAATGGAAAAGTATTTTAAAAGTTTAGACTGTAAGTATGTTTCATTAGAAGTTTTTGCATATAACAAAAAAGCAATTAATTTTTATGAAAAAAATGGATATCATTCTAGAATGGAGTACATGATAAAGAAAATAGATTAATAATCATTTTAAAGTATTAACTAAAATAAGGAAGTGAAAATAAAATGACAATATCAGAAGTAAGTAAAAAATACAATCTAACACAAGATACAATAAGATATTATGAGAGAATAGGACTTTTACCTAAAATACCTAGAAGTAAAAATGGAATTAGGGATTTTGATGAAGAAGCATGCAATTGGATAGAGTTTATAAAATGTATGAGAGATGCTGGAATGGAAATAGAAATATTAATAAAATATGTTACTTTATTTAGACAAGGAAAAGGTACAGTTAAAGAAAGAAGAGAATTACTAGAAGAACAAAAAGCTAAACTTTTAGCAAAACAAAAAAGTATTAATGAAACTTTAGACAGACTAAATTATAAAATAAAATTATATGATGATATTGAATCAGGAATAAGAAAAGATTTTACAGAAAAAATTTAGTTAATTTTAAAATTTAAGAAAGAAGGAACTGTTATGGATAAATCAAAAGTTTATTTTACAAAAGAAATAACACCAGAAAGTGTTGTTAAAATGTATGAAACATTAGGAGTTAATTTATCTGGAAAAGTAGCTGTTAAATTACATTCAGGAGAACAAGGAAATCAAAATTATATTAGACCAGAATTTGTAAAAGCTATTGTAGAAAAAGTAAATGGAACAGTTATTGAATGTAATGCTGCATATGGAGGAGCAAGAAATACAACAGAAAAACATAAAAAATTAATAGAAGATCATGGATGGACTAAATATTTTGATGTAGATATTATGGATGCGGAAGGACCAGATGTAGAATTAAAAATACCAAATGGAAAAAGATTAAAAGAAAATTTTGTTGGAAAAGATATTGAAAAATATGATTCTATGCTTGTTCTATCACATTTTAAAGGACATCCAATGGGAGGATATGGTGGAGCATTAAAACAATTATCAATAGGATGTGCTTCATCAGAAGGAAAATCATGGATTCACTCTGCTGGTCAATCAAAAGACCAATATACAATATGGGATCATTTACCTGAACAAGATGCATTCTTAGAATCAATGGCAGATGCTGCTTCAAGTGTTGTTAATCATTTTGGTAAAAATATTATATTTATTAATGTTATGTGTAACTTATCAGTAGATTGTGATTGTTGTGCAGTTGCAGAAGATCCTTGTATGAAAGATATAGGTATTTTAGCAAGTACAGATCCGATAGCAATAGATCAAGCTTGCATTGATTTAGTATATAATTCTGATGATCCAGGTAGAGATCATTTTGTAGAAAGAGTTGAAAGACAAAATGGTGTTCATACAATAGAGGCAGCTGCAGAATTAGGATTTGGATCAAGAGATTATGAATTAATAAATGTAGATTAGATTAATGATTTTGGGTCAGAAGGGACGTCCTTTTTTGACCCAATAAATAAAAAAATAAAAATCTTTGAGAAATAATAAAAAATGGGTCAAAAAAGGACGTCCCTTCTGACCCAAAAAAAGGAGAAAATAATGTCATATTTAGGAGAAGAAATAAAGAAATTAGGATTTGGACTAATGAGATTACCACAAAATGATGATGGAGTAATTGATGTAGAACAAACTAAGAAAATGGTAGATATGTTTTTAAAAGAAGGATTTACTTATTTTGATACAGCATGGGCATATAATGGAAGTGAAGATGCTATAAGACAAGCACTAGTTGAAAGATATCCAAGAGAAAGTTTTAAACTTGCTACAAAAAATGCAGCTTGGATAGGATGTAAAACTAGAGAAGAAGCAATTAATCAGTTTAATACGTCATTAGAAAGAACAGGTGCAGGATATTTTGATTTTTATTTATTACACAATTTAGGAGAAACAAGAACGAAATCATTTGATGACTTTGACATGTGGAGTTTTGTACAAGAAATGAAAAAACAAGGAAAAATTAAACATATAGGATTTTCTTTCCATTCTACTCCAGAAGAACTAGAAGAAATTCTAAAAAATCACCCTGAAATGGAATTTGTACAACTTCAAATCAATTATGCAGATTGGGAAAATCCAGCAATACAGTCAAAAGCTTGCTATGAAGTGGCAAGAAAATATAATAAGCCAATAGTCATAATGGAACCAGTAAAAGGTGGTATGCTTGCAAATCCACCAGAAACAGTTGCTAAAATATTAAAAGAGGGAGATCAAAAAGCTTCATATGCATCTTGGGCTATTAAATTTGCTGCAAACTTAGATGGTGTAATTACAGTACTTTCAGGAATGAGTAATATAGAACAAATGGAAGATAATTTATCATATATGAAAGACTTTACTAAACTTTCTGATAAAGAAGAAGAAGTGTTAAATAAAGCACAAGAAGAATTAAAAAAGATTCCTTTAATTCCTTGTACAACATGTAATTATTGTGCAAAAGTATGTCCTATGAATATAGGAATATCAGGATCTTTTACAGCGATGAATATGTTAACACTATATGGAGATATGGCAGGTGCAAAACATCAAGAAGGATGGCTTGTTGGCGGACATGGAAAGAAACATGCTGAAGAATGTATAAAATGTGGCAGATGTGAAGAAGTTTGTCCACAACATATAAAAATAAGAGATGAACTTGTAAAGGTAGCAGAAAAATTAGGAAGTAACTAATGATGGGTCGAAAGGTGGGTCAAAAAAGAGCGTCCCTTCTGACCCATGACCCATGCCCCATAGAAAGAGAAGTGGTTTTAAATCATTTCTCTTTTTACTTATTAAGATGATTATCGAAAAACAATAAAAAGATATTGACAATCAAAAAATATAATTATATACTATTTGGCAATAAAGAAAATAATTATAATTTTTAGGGGGAAGATTTAATGAAAATATTAGGAGAAAAAAGTCTTTCATCAAAAGTAGAAAAGGGATTAAAAATTTTATTTTTGATAATTGTATTATTAGATATTATTGCATTAGGAATTACTTGTACTTCTGCATTTTTTGAGTTTAACAGTCTTTCTGTTAGAGAAAACTTTATCATTAGAATAATTCTAGAAGCTTTAATAGGATTTGTTGTTCTTCTTACAGGAATTGTTGCATTATTTATTATTAATCAATTTATTAAAATTTTTAAGAATTTAAAACAAAATAAATTATTTGAAAAAGACAATTCTAAATATTTAAATAAAATTTCAGTAATGTCAATAGTTATAGGAAGTTTATATTTTATTATTTTTATAGGAACTAGTATTTTTTTGAAATACTTTAATTTAATTGATATTTTAAGTAACTTTTTATTAAAGATTTTAATTTTAGTATTTTCAGTTAGCTTTTTAATATTTGGAATTGGTATTAAGATTTTAAATTGTATATATATAAAAGCAATTGAGTATAAGAAAGAAAATGATTTTACTATTTAATATAGAAAGGAGAAGGAGATAAAGTGTCAATTATTGTAAATGTGGATATAATGCTTGCAAAAAGAAAAATGTCTTCTGGAGAACTTGCAGAAAAAATTGGAATAACTCCTGCTAATCTTTCAATATTAAAAACAAATAAAGCAAAGGCAATAAGATTTTCAACTTTAGAAAAATTATGCGAGGTTTTAGAATGTAAGCCAGGGGATATATTAGATTATGAAAAATAAAAAACAAGGAGAAACATTATTATGGAAATTATAAGTAGTATTGTACTTGCCATATTTCAATCTATTTTGTTTTATGGTAAAGAAATAGGAATTTCTATGTTATTATTTTCTGTTATAGGAAATGTAATAATATATTATATTCTAAATAAAAATAAAAAGATAAAAAATAAAAATGGATTTATTCTAATAATCCCAATAATATTATTAAGTAGTACATATTTTATATTTGCAAATAGAATATTTTATATACTTAATATTATAATTATAATTTTATTAAATTTACTTATGTATGGAATAGTAATTAATCCTAAAAATTATTTAAAAAATTATCTTTTGAATTCGATTGAATTATTAAAATCAACAATTACAGGATTTCATGAAGGTGTAGAATATACAAAAAAAGAAGCAAAACAACATATAAAAACAAATGACAAGATCAATAAAGATAATATTAAAAAAATAGCAATTTCATTATTAATAGTGTTTGCAGTTGTAGGAGTAGTTACATTATTACTTATTTCAGCAGATAGCATATTTGCTAATATTTTTGAAAACATAGGAAATATATTTACTTATATAAACATAGGTAGTACATTTAGTATGACTATAAGAATCGTACTTATTATAATTGCATATTTTCTTATTTTAAGTTTTATTTTGAAATTAAAACAAGATTATGAAAAGAAAACTAAAGAAATAAAAAATAGTAAAAATAAATATGCATTTACAATAAAACTACTTTTAATTGCATTAAACATAGTGTATTTAGTTTTCTGTTTTATCCAAGTAGAATCATTATTTGCAAAAATAAATACTGTAGAATTTAATTATGCAAATTATGCAAGAACAGGATTCTTCCAACTTATGATTGTTTCATTAATAAACTTTGCAGTTATATTGATATCAAATAAATTTAATGAAAATAAAGAAAGAAGTATTAAAATATTAAATTTATTTTTAGTAATATTTACAGTTATAATTGCTTTATCATCAATGTATAGAATGTATATGTATCAAATGGAATTTGGTTTAACCTATTTAAGAATGTTTGTATATATTATACTAATAACTGAGCTATTAACATTTATACCAATAATAATATACATATTTAATGAAAAATTTGATTTCCTAAAATGGAGTAGCATAATTTGGATTTGTATATATTGTATAATTAACTATATGAATATTGAAAAAATAATAATAAATTACAATATAAATAACACAAATAGCGATAGATCTATTGATTATGGATATATAGCAGAAATTGCAAGTGAAGATAGTTTTGAGATTTTAGAAGGAAAACTAGAAGATAATAACATTAGTTCATTAGATAGATTAGAAATAACAAGAAAAGTGTTAAATCTTAAAGCAGAGTCAAAAGAAATAAAATGGCAAGAATTTAATATATCAAAATGGAAAGTAAGAGAAAAAAATATAGATACGCAAAAGCTATTTAATGAAGTCATAGAGTTAGAAAATAAAGCATATGAAGAAGAATTTGAAAGAGATATAGCCCAAAGCAAATTAGATAAATCAGATGAAGATTATGTATATAAAAAAGTTATAAGCAAAGATGAGATATATGTAGTAGAATTAACAGGAGCAGCAACAGGAATATCTCAATGGACTATTGGAAAAATAACTAATAATGGGACAAAATATACTAAAATAAATACAATTGAAGTATCAGCTCCTAGTAAAATAGAATTTTTTGAAGATGGATTAGGTTTTTTAGAAGAAGCGGATGGTATTTATTGCCCAAGTTCAGAATTATTAATAACACGTGACTCTGGTAAAACATTTGAAGTAATTGATTTTCCAGATGGAGAATTTACATTATCAGACCCGAATGGAGAAGAGTGGGATAATTGTTATGACTATTATTATTTACCAACAAGAGAGGATAATGGAACATTAACAGTACTTGTTTCTGGTGGATATGAAGGAGGATATAACGGAGGAAAAACAAGAGCTAAGTATATCTCAAAAGATAATGGCGAAACTTGGGAGTTTGTCAGTGAGGTTTGGAAAGAAAAATAAATTACAAGATAGAAAGAATTGTTTTATATAATATAAGATAATTCTTTTTTACTATGGTATAATAAAAACGTATAAAATTTATAAAACATATTGACTTGAAGCTAACTCGAAGTGATATAAAATAAACATATAAAATGTTCTTAAAAATTAAGATATGTTTAAGGAGGAGTTATGAAAACATTATATTTTGATTGTTCAAGTGGTATTAGTGGAAATATGACACTTGGTGCATTACTAGAGATTATTGGAGATGATAATTTCCTATTAGAGGAATTAAAGAAGTTAAATGTAGATGGATATAGAATAGAGATATCTAATAAAGTGAAAAATGGAATTACAGGTAAATATGTAGATGTTATATTAGTTGAAGAGCATGAACATCATCATGATGAACATACTCACGAACATGAGCATGAGCACGATCATGAGCATCATCACCATGAACATAGAAACTTAAATGATGTAAATGAGATAATAGACAAAAGTTCAATAGATGAAAAATCTAAAGATTTAGCTAAAAGAATATTTTTAAGAGTTGCAAAAGCTGAATCTAAAGTACATAATAAACCATTAGAAGAAGTACACTTTCATGAAGTTGGGGCAATTGATTCAATAGTAGATATAGTCGGAACCGCTATATTGATAAATAAAATAAATCCAGATAAGATTATATCTAGTATTGTTAATGACGGATATGGATTTATAGAGTGTGCACATGGAACTATGCCAGTTCCAGTACCTGCTACAACAGAAATATTTGCTTCTTCAAATGTTAAATTTAGACAAATTGATGTAGATACAGAACTTGTTACTCCAACAGGTGCCGCAATTATAGCTGAACTTGCAGAAGATTTTACTACACTTCCTGCAATGGTAACAAGAAAAATTGGTTGGGGTGCAGGATATAAAGATCTTAGTATTCCAAATGTATTAAAAGTATACTTAGGTGATATGGAAGATCCTTGTGAGAACTTTATTGTAATGGAAACAAATATAGATGATTGTAGTGGTGAAATTTTAGGACATACAGAAGAACTTTTATTTAAAAATGGTGCTTTAGATGTTTTCTTTACACCAATCTTTATGAAAAAGAATAGACCTGCATATAGAATGACAGTTGCTTGTAGAAGGGAAGATATGCTTAATTTACAAAAAATAATATTCAGAGAAACAACAACAATTGGTATTAGATATAGGTCTGAATATAGAACAGAACTTGAAAGAGAAAATGTTGAAATGGAAACTAAATATGGTAAGATTAGAGTAAAAAAAGTAAGAAATAATGGTGAAACATATGTATATCCTGAATATGAAAGTTTAAAAGAAGTTGCAAGTAAAAATAATATACCTTTAAAAGAATTATATAAGTTAGAGGAGCTTAATTAATGGAAATAAAAGATATACTTGAAAGTTTAAAAAATAATGAAATAAGTGTAGAAGAAGCAGAAAGTAAAATAAAGAATAATCAATATGAAAGTATTGGTGATTATGCAAAAATAGACCATAATAGAAAAGAAAGATCAGGTACATCTGAAGTTGTATTTTGCCAAGGAAAAAAAGATGAATTTTTAGTAAATATATATAAGAGTATATTAGAAGAATCTGGAGAAGTACTTGGAACAAGAGCAAGTAAAGAGCAATATGAATTAGTAAAAAAATCAATTCCTGGGGTAAAATATAATGAGATATCAAGAATTTTAAAGTTGGAAAAAGAAGGTAAAGAAAAAATAGGTAATGTTGCAATTTGCACAGGAGGAACCGCAGATATTCCAGTTGCTGAAGAAGCAGCAGAAACTTTAGAATTCTTTGGCAGTTATGTGGAAAGAATATATGATGTAGGAGTTGCAGGTTTACATAGATTATTATCTCAAAGAGAAAAATTAGAAAAGGCAAATTGTATTATAGTTATTGCAGGAATGGAAGGAGCACTTGCTTCTGTAGTTGGAGGTATGTCTAAAGTTCCCGTGATTGCTGTTCCAACATCTATTGGATATGGAGCAAACTTTGGAGGACTAGCTGCACTTTTAAGTATGATTAATTCATGTAGTAATTGTGTCAGTGTAGTAAATATAGATAATGGATATGGTGCAGGATATATTGCAAATCAAATTAATAAATTAGCATGTAAAGAATTATTTTAGCTAAGTTATAATAGGAGTAATTTTAATATGTTAGATATGCTAGAAAGATTAAAAGTAGAATTAAAAAAATTAAAAAAAGTTGCAGTATGCTATTCAGGAGGAATAGATTCTAGTTTTTTACTATTTTTTGCAAATAAAGTTTTAGGAAAAGAAAATGTTTATGGAATTATTGTAAATGGACAAATGGTTGCAAGAAGTGATTATGAAGATGTTATTAAATTTGCAAAAGAAAATGAATTTAATTTAATAGAACTTCCATATAATGCTTTTGAAGTAGAAGACTTTAAAAATAATACAAAAAATAGATGTTATAGTTGTAAGAAAAATTTAATGTCTAAAATTAAAGAAGAAGCGAGAAAACTAGGAATTGTAAATGTACTTGACGGTAAAAATGTTGATGATACAAAAGTATTTAGACCAGGAAATAAAGCAACTAAAGAACTAGGAATAATAAGTCCATTAGAAAAAACAGGATTTACTAAAACTGATATAAGAAAATATAGTAAAGAACTTGGTATAAAGTTTTGGAATAAACCATCTAATTCATGTTTAGCTACTAGGTTTCCATATAATACAATTTTAACAGATGAAATGTTAAAAAAAGTGGAAGTAGTAGAGGATTATCTAAAATATGAATTAGGAATTAATAAAGTAAGATTAAGAGTACATGATAAAATAGCAAGAATAGAAGTAGAAGAAAAAGATTGTGAAATCATACTAGATAATAAGAAAAACATAGTAGAAAAAATTAAAAATTTAGGATTTGATTTTGTGAGCCTTGATTTATCAGGAATAAAAAGCGGGGTATTTGATTAATAAAAAGATGGCATAGAAACACTAAAAATAGCATATGAAAAGGAATAAATTATTATGAAGGAAAATATGTTAAAATTTTACTTAAATGAATTAGAGTATGATAATAGACCAGATTTTTTAGATAAATATTTAGAAGTACCATGTTTAAAGAGATTAAAAAAGATAGGATATTTTTGTGGGATGGATTATGCATCAAAAGATGTATACAATTTCAAAGAATATATTACAAGATTTGATCATTCTGTAACATGTGCTTTATTAACATGGAAATGTACTAAAAATAAAGAAAGTACTTTAGCAGGACTTTTTCATGATATTTCAACACCTTGTTTTTCTCATGTAATAGATTATATGAATAAAGATTATGAAAATCAAGAAAGTACAGAAGAGTATACTGCTGAAATTCTAAAAAATGATGAATATCTATTAAAATGTCTAAAAGAAGATAATATAAAAATAGAAGATATAATTAATTTTAAGAAATATAATATTGTTGATAATGATAGACCTAAACTTTGTGCAGATAGACTAGATGGAGTTATTTTAACAGGTATGGCTTGGACTAAAAATATTAGTTACAATGATATTACAAATATTATAAGTGATATTGATATATATAATAATGAAATAGGCTTTAAATCAAAAAATGTAGCTGATAAAATTATTGAGGTAAGTAACAGTATAGATATTTATTGCCATTCAAGAGAAGACAATTATATGATGGAATTATTAGCAGAGATTACTAGATATGGAATTGATAATAACTATATCAGTTATAAAGAATTATTTACTTCAAATGAAGAGGAACTAATTGAGAAATTAAAAAGTGTTGATGATAATAAATTAATGGACTATTTTAATAAATTTGAGAATATTACTAAAGAAGATATTCCTTATATTGAAATGCCATATGTAAAAATACGAGACTTAAATCCATTAGTTAATGGTAAAAGGTTTAAATAATAATAATTTATAAAATAGTACAAATGTAAATTTAATGTGAAATGAATGTAAAATTAATACATAATATATTTCCTTTATGGTATAATGAAAACATGAATATGAATAGATTTAATAAAATAAAAAATATAACAAAAAATATTATAAGTAATATAATAATTAATTTAATAAAAGTAGTAAAAAATATTAAAAAATTTATACAATCTATGTCTACTAAAGCAAAAATAATATCTCTAATTATATTAGTAACAATTATTGGAATAATATCAATTTCAATAATTGTTATTAATAGTGAGAGTAAACAAAAATATGAGATATATGATGGATCAAATTTAGATGAAAATAAATACCCGGGATATAAAGAATTAATTAATAGTTTGCAAGAAAGTCATCCTAATTGGACTTTTACACTTTTTTATACAAAACTTGATTTTGAAGAAGTAATAGCAAATGAAGGACATTCTGATTTTAGAAGTAGTCAGCTTAATCTAATTCCAGATTCATCTGTATATCCAGATGACTGGAGATGCGAAATATGTGGAGACAAAAGATATGATAACGGAACATGGCTATGTGCTTCTGATAAAGCAATAAGATATCAAATGGATCCAAGAAATTTATTAAATGAGGATAATATATTTCAATTTGCTGAACTAAAATATACTGAAGGAGCCCAAACAGTAGATGGGATAATGTCACTTACAGAAAATTCTTTTTTAGAAGGAGAAAGTATTGCAAGTGCACTTATTCAAGCTGGAGAAAATGCAAATTTAGATCCGTATTTTATAACTTCTAGATTAATACAAGAACAAGGGAGAAGCGGTACAACACTTTCAAAAGGGTATGAATATAACGGAATGATTGTATATAATCCATTTAATATAAATGCTACAGGAAATTCAAGTAGAGAAATAATTGAAAATGCAGCTAGATATGCATATGAGCAAGGTTGGGATTCCTTAGAAAAAGCTTTAATTGGAGGAGTAGATTTTGTAAAAGTTGGTTATATTAATGTGGGACAAAACACATTATATTTACAAAAATTTGATGTGGTTAACTTAGATGGAGTATTATATACTCACCAATATATGCAAAATTTATTAGCACCAAAATCAGAAGCAGAAAATATGAAATCAATATATGAGGCTTCAGGCACAGTAGATTCAAATTTGAATTTTATTATACCTTTATATGAAAACATGCCGGAAGAAGTTTCAGAATATTAATATTAAAGAATTAAATAAATAATAAATTTAAGTCATAACTTTTAGCAAAATATATGTTATGGCTTTTTTTTGAAAAATAAAAATTTAATATGAATAAAATAAATATATTTCTAAAAAAACTACACAAAATAAAAAAAGTGTGATAAAATATTTAAGGTTATAATTTTATGTAAAAATATAATAAAAAATAAAGAATAAAGGAGGAGAAAAAATGTCAGGACACAGTAAATGGCATAATATTCAAGCAAAAAAAGGCAAAGCAGATGCTGCAAGAGGAAAAATATTTACAAAATTAGGAAGAGAATTATTAATCGCAGTTAAGCAAGGTGGTCCTGATCCGGCCGGTAATTCTAAACTAAAAGATGTAATAGCAAAATGTAAGGCAAATAATATGCCAAATGATACAATAAATAATGCAATTAAAAAAGCTTCAGGAGCAGGAAGCAATGAAAATTATGAAGAAATAACATATGAAGGATATGGAACAAATGGAGTGGCAGTAATTGTAGAAGCTAGTACAGATAATAAAAATAGAACAGCTGCTGATGTTAGACATGCTTTTGATAAAGCAGGAGGTAATTTAGGTACTTCAGGATGTGTATCATATCTATTTTCTAAAAAAGGAGTAATTGTTATTGACAAAACAGTAACAGATTTATCAGAAGATGATATGATGATGCTTGCTTTAGATAGTGGAGCAGAAGATTTTGAAGCAACAGATGAATGCTATGAAATAACAACAACACCAGAAACTTTTTCAGCTGTAAGGGAAGCATTAGAAGAGAAAGGTATAGAGTTCTTAGAAGCTGAAGTTCAAATGGTTCCATCTACATATATAAAATTAGATGAAAAAGATGGAGAAAAAATGCAAAGATTAATTGATAATCTTGAAGACTTAGATGATGTAATGAATGTATATCATAATTGGGAAGAATAATGTAATAAATAAGCAAAAGATAAATTAAATAATTATATATATTAGTAAAAGCAGAATTTATATAGCATCAATATATAAATTCTGTTTTTTTAAAATAATAGTTTTATTTATACTTAATTCGATTTTAAAATTTTAAATATATATTATTAAGGTAAAATTTTATATAATAATAATGGTATAGAATTTCACTAAAACTAAAACAAGGGGGAAAAATAATGAAAAAAAAGACGCTATTAATTGTAATAATTATATTAGTAATATTACTAATTGCAGCAGGTATTTTTGCATATGTATATCTAGGAACTGATTTATTAAGATCTGAAAAAGAACTATTCGCAAAATATACAACACAAGTAGTTTCAGAAGATGAATTTTTTCCAACAGTATTAAAAGATTATGAAACAAAGAAAACTATGGTTCCATATGAAAGTAATGGAACAATTTCAGTAGATACTGAAATAATTGGTGATACAACAAGCACATCAATGCAAGAAATTCAATCAGCATTAGGTTATGCCAATAATACAAGTATAACTTTCCAAGGAAAAGTTGATAATGCAAACAATAAATTTGAAGAGAATTTTCAAGTGAATTATACAGATTCAGTTAACTTACCATTTTCAATAAAAAGAGATGGTGATAGATATGGAATATTAGTACAGGAAATATCACAAACAAATTATGTTGCAATAGACAATAATAATATTCCAGGATTACTACAATCTTTAGGAGCTACTGATGTAACAAATGTTCCAAATAAGATAGAAATTCCTGAAATAGAATCTTTAAATTTAACTGATGAAGAAAAAGCACATATTAAAGATACATATATTACACCAATGTATGAAGGAATTTCAGAAGATAAATTTACAAAAATAAAAAATGAAGATGGAACAGTAAGCTATGAACTTAATTTAACACCAGAGGAAGTAAAACAAATGGTATCACAAATGCTACAAACATTAAGCACAGATACTATGATGATTGATAAATTAAATTCAATATATTCTGAAATTGAAACAGACTTTAATCTTGAAGATGATTCATCTTCATCATACTATTCATCATATTATAGTGCAACAACTACACAGACAAATACTGATCCTGTAACAGCAGAAGGAATATTAGAATTAAAAAATGAAATTGATTCAGAGACAATAGAAGGTGGAAATATAAAAATAACTGTTACTGAAAGTAATAGATCTACATCTAAACTTGCTATAGAATTAACTGCAGGAGCTGAAAATACTTCGACTACAGATACAGTAATAAGTATGCAAAATGACACACTTACAAATTCAACATATTCTAATCCATCAGATATGTTTAATTCAGGTACTGTGAGTACACAGAATTCTACTGACATGACAGAAGAAACAGATGAACCAGATGTAATATTATTTGAAATATCAAAAGTTCAAAATGATGCAGCAAATATTACTTATACTGCAAATGTATCATATAATAATGAAGTAGCATATACAATGAATTTGGGTTATACAGGATTAAACACAAATAACCCAACAGAGATGATAAATATGGTTATGGGAGATCCAGAATCTGTTTTATCAACATATTCAATCCAAAAAAATATAACATTTGGAAATGAGGTTACAATAGATGGATTTGACGAAAATACAACAGTTGTATTAAATAATTATTCATCAGAACAATTATTACCATTCTTAATGCAATATGTAACTAGATTAGGAGAAATAAATACAAACCAAATGACACAAATAGGTTATCCAACTGATGCAGTTAACCCATTGATGCTTTGGGCTGGTGGAGTAGGAATTGTTTCATATGTTCAAGCTTCAGATACTATTACTAATATGCCAACAATGTCTGAAGAAGAAGCAGATGCTTTTAATGCAACATTTGAATCATATGGTGGAATAGAAATAAGAGGATCTAGAGTAAAAACTTTAGTTGATACAGTAAGACAAAATAATTTAACAGCAATTGACGCTTCTGAAAAAGTGCAAGTTTTAACAACTGCAGGAGAATCTACTGTAAATGCTTCAGCTGTAAATCAATCATATACAGAGACAACATATTTACAAGCATTGAATAATACAATACAGTCAGGAAGTACATACACTGTATCATTTGGATATGATGGAACAACTGGTAAAATTACAACTATATATATACTAGAGGCAAATGGAGCTACTCCAGGAACAACTACAGAAACTGACACAAATACAATAGGTGGAACTACAACAAATACTAATACAACAGGCACAGTACCACCACAAATTATTTATTAAAATTAAATAAATAAAAATAATAAAATATTGTTCTAAAAAGATAAAATACAGCATATATATTTAATATATATGTTGTATTTTTATTTGCATAGGAAATTTCGCAAGAAAATTTCTGGGCTACTTTTCTTATTTTTGATCTAAATTCAAAAGATAAAGTTAAATAATAGGAGAGTAATGAAAAATGAATAATGTGAATGAAATATTAGAATATTTTCCATATTTAATAAAACAAAAAATATTAGAATATAGTAATAAATTAGATCTTTTAGAAGAAATACGTATACGTACAAATAGAAACATATTATTAAAAATAGGACAAGAAGAATATACAGTTTCATATGTTATAACATCGAAAGAAGTTTTAGAAATACTGCAAAAAATATGTGATAACTCAATATATACATATCAAAACCAGATTTGTAATGGATATATAACTATAAAAGGAGGACATAGAGTCGGGATTACAGGAAATGTGGTATTAAAAGAAGGACAAGTAATTAATATATCACATATATATAGCCTAAACTTTAGAATAGCAAAACAAATATTAGGATGTAGTAAAGAACTATTAAAATACATATTAAATATTAAGGAAAATACAGTATATAACTCAATTATTTTATCACCACCAGGTAGAGGAAAAACAACTATTTTAAGAGATAGTATCCGAAATATTAGTAATGGAATAAAAGATATAGGGTTTAAAGGGATTAATATAGGGGTTGTGGATGAAAGAGGAGAAATTGCTGCAATGTATAAAGGAATACCTCAAAATGATTTAGGAGAAAGAACAGATATATTAGATAATGTATCAAAAGATATTGGTATGAAAATGCTTATAAGATCAATGAATCCAAAAGTAATAGTTGCAGATGAAATTGGAACTAAAGAAGATATAGAAGCAATAAATTATGCAGTGTGTTCTGGAGTAAAAGGGTTATTTACTGCACATGGAAGTTCACTTAATGATATTATATTAAATCCAATGTTAAAAACTTTATATGAACTTAAAATAATACAAAAAATAATATTAATAGAAAAAGACAGAAGTTTAAAACTCATATATAGTCAGCAATAAAGAGAAGATAGAAAAATTAAAAAATAAAAAGTAGAAAAATAAAAAAGGAGATGTTTTGTATGATATTTATAAAATTATTTATTTTATTATTAATTTTTTTAGTTTGTTTAAATTCTGGAAAAATTATTGCTAAAAAATATTCCGAAAGAGTAGAAGAATTAAAAGACATGAAAAATGGTTTAAATATGTTTTTAACAAAAATAAGATTTACATATGAATCAGTTCCAGAGAGTTTTGAAGAAATAGGAAATAACATAAATGGAAATATAGGCAAAATATTTATAAAAGCTTCAGAAAGTATGAAAGAAAATTCAGCAGGAGAAGCTTGGGATTTGTCATTAGATAATCAAAACTCTAATTTAACAAATGAAGACATAGATATATTAAAAAAATTAGGAAGAATGCTTGGAAAAACAGATATTGAAGGTCAAATAAGTGAAATAAAATTAGTACAGAACTTTTTAGATACACAAATAGAATTAGCAGAAGAAGAGAGACAAAAAAATGAAAAATTATATAAAACATTAGGAGGAGTATTAGGTTTAGCTATTGCAATTATATTAGTTTAAAAGAAAGGAAAAAATTTAATGGAAATTGATTTATTATTTAAAATAGCAGCTATAGGTATTTTGGTAGCAGTACTTCATCAAGTTTTAGTAAGAGCTGGAAGAGAAGATCAAGCAATGATGACAACTTTGGCAGGTTTAGTTATTGTACTTACACTTGTTATAAAAGAAATAAGTACATTATTTGATTCAGTAAGAACAATGTTTGGATTATAAGTTTTAAGTTAGAAAGGAATATACATATAATGGATATAGTAAAGATTATAGGAGTAGGATTAATTGCATTAATAATAATTGTAATAGTAAGACAATATAAACCAGAATTCACATTATATGTTTCTTTGTTAGCTGGTGCAATTATTTTAATTTTTGTAATGGACAAACTAACTGAAATAATAGATTTACTTGAAGCATTATCAAATAAAACAGCAGTAAATAATGAGTTTTTAAAATTATTGATAAAAATAACAGGAATAGCTTTTTTAACAGAGTTTGCAGTAAGTATATGTAAAGATACAGGAGAAAGTGCAATAGCAAATAAAGTTGATATGGGAGGAAAAGTGATAATAGTCTCAATGTCAATACCAATAATATCAAGTTTGCTAGAAACAATAATAGAAGTATTACCATAAACTAATGTTAATTAATCTTGAAAGGTATAAAATGAAAAAATTAATTAAAAGAGTTATTAAAAAGATTATTATCTTTTATTTAATTAGTATAGTTATAATTTTAATAATGCCCAAATGTAATATTGCATATGCTTCGGAAGAAACATTTGAAAATACAGAAAGTAGCAATGTATCAGAGGATGAAATATTAGAAACTCAACAAGAAAATTTAAATATAGATGACTTTATTGAAGAAGCAGATATATATACTAAAAATGTTTATGAAGATATTGATATTGGAGAGCTTTTTACCTCAGCTATTTCAGGAAATATAGATAATGAAAGTATTTTTATGAGTATATTAGATGCGGTAGGAGGAGAAGTATTTAGTGCAATTACAGTACTTGGAAGTATTTTAGTAATAATTGTTATACATAGCATATTAAGAGCTATATCAGAAGGATTAGAAAATAAAGGAATATCTCAAATAATATATTATGTCCAATACATACTTATAGTTACATTAATAATGACTAATTTTGTACAAATAATAGATATAGTAAAAGACTCAATACAAAATTTAGTTAACTTTATGAATTTACTAATCCCTATATTAATAACACTAATGATAACAACAGGAAGTATTGCAAGTGCAGGTTTAATTCAGCCAATCCTTTTATTTTTAATAACTTTTATGGGAAATTTCATAACAGGAATTATTATACCAATAATACTTGTTTCAACAGCACTTGGAATTGTATCAAATATTTCCAATAGAATACAAATAAGTAAATTATCTAGTTTTTTTAAAAGTAGCAGTATTTGGATTTTAGGGATAATACTAACAATATTCGTAGGACTTGTTTCAATAGAAGGAACATTAAGTAGTAGTGTTGATGGAATAACAGCTAAAACTGCAAAAGCAGCAGTAACAAGTTTTATTCCTGTAGTAGGTAAAATACTTGGAGATGCAGTTGATACAGTGATTGGTTGTAGCTCTATATTAAAAAATGCTACTGGAATTGTTGGAATAATTATATTACTTGGAATTGCAATAATACCCATAGTAAAACTTGCTGTCCTGATGGGAATATATTATTTGGGATCAGCTGTTTGTCAGCCGATTGCTGATGAAAAAATAATAAAGTTATTAGATCAAATGGGTGATACATTTAAAGTACTTCTTGGAGTTATGTGTAGTATATCTGTAATGTTCATTATAGGGACAACTTTGGTTATAAAAATATCAAATAGCGGAATGATGTATAGATAAGTAAAAAATATTATTGCTAAAGGGAGGGAAAATGATTGAATGGATTAGTGACTGGGCAGGTTCTATAATAGTCTCCGTAATAATTGGAACGATAATTGAAATGATATTGCCAGAAGGAAACAGTAAGAAATATATTAAAACTGTTATTGGTATATACATATTATTTACAATAGTTTCACCAGTTATTACTAAATTTACTGGAGAAAGTGTTCAAGTATCTGATGAACTTGATTTAGATACATATATAGAAGAAGCAAAAGAAAGTGCAGAATTTCACAATGCTATAGAGAATAGTAATCAGGAAAATATTATGAATATATATACATCAGGAATAAAAGATGATATGAAAGCTAAAGTAGAATCAAAAGGATATAAAGTAAATAAAATAGATCTTAATATTGCTGGTGATGAAACATATACGATTAATAGTATAACTTTAGAAGTACAAAAAATAGATGAAAATAATAAAAATGAAGATAGTGATTCTGAAGATAATGAGGAGATTAGTATTAATAAAATAGAAGAAATTGATAAAGTAAGTATTAGTTCAGATAATGAAACAAATGATAGTAATAGTATAGATGAAGAAAAACAAGAATCTAATGAAAAGAAAAATAATTTATCAAATAGTGAAATAAAAGAATTAAGAGAATATTTAAGTAGTGTATATGAAGTAAATGAGGAGAATATAACTATTAATTAAAAGAAAGGAGAGTATGGTTATATATAATCATACAACTTTAAACTATGTTAAAAGATAAGTTTGATAAAATTAAGTTATTGTTTGGTAAAAACAGTAAAAAAGATAAAGAAAATAATGAAAGCATAGAGGAAAACAAAGATATAAGTAATAAAAAGAAAATAGAAAATTTAGCAGTATTTCTAGTTATATTAATAATTACATTAATAATAATTAATTTTATATGGAATGATAGTGGTGATAATACAAATAATGATAAAAAAACTGATTCAAATAAGAAGCTTGCTGAGACAAATATAAATGAAACAAATATAATATCAGGAGTAGGAGAAGATAATAGTACATATAATATGAAAGATGAATTAGAAGAAATATTATCTAACATAAATGGAGTAGGTAAAGTTAAAGTAATGATAACATATGCAAGTACAGAAACAACTATACCTGTATATAATGAAGAAAGTACAGAGGAAAATACTGAAGAAACAGATAGTGAAGGTGGAACTAGAACTGTGACACAAACAGATGTAAAAAAAGAAGTGATTTATGAAGAAAATGATGGTAATAAAACTTTAATAACACAAAAAACAACAAGTCCAGAGATAGAAGGAGCTATTATTACTGCAGAAGGAGCAGATAGTGTAGAAATTAAAACCAATATTATACAAGCAGTAGAAGCTGTAACTGGGCTTCCTACACATAGAATACAAGTATTTAAAATGTCTACTTAAAATTAAATTATATTATTACATATATACATATATTTTATATTGTTAATTATTAAGGAGGATGTATGAGAAAATTACATATGAGTTTAAAGAAAAATCAAATTATTGTTTTTGTTATAGGACTTATGGTGATAACTGCAGGATATCTAAGTTATTCTAATAATTTAGATTATATGAATAGTATTGAAGCGGGAGCTTTAGCAGATTCAGAGGAGATGGCAAGTATAGGAGATGCTAAACTTGTAAGTGCAAATATTGCTGATGAAAACACTATAGATCAGAATGTCATAGATGGTAATGAAGTACAAAATGATAATGCAAATCAAATAGATAGTGAAGAAACAACAAGTAATACAGTAAATGAATATGAAATAAGTAATATAGTAGAAGATGTTTCTACTACTTTGGCAGAAGAAGATAATGATGATTATTTTGTAAGTTCTAGATTAGAAAGAAATACAATGTATTCTCAAGCTATTGAAACATATCAGAAAATATTAAATAATACTAATATTAGTGAAACACAAAAAAAGAGTGCTCAGCAAGAAATAACTAGACTTAATAATGAACAAAATGGAATAATGATTACAGAAAATATAATAAAAACAAAAGGTATAGAAGATTTAGTTATATTTTCGAATAATGGAAGTATTAATGTTATCATAAAAGGAGAAGAACCAGAAAAGAATGAAATCGCACAAATACAAAATATAATTACTAGAGAATTAGAAGCGGATATTGAAGATATTCATATAATGAATAAAGAAGATGAAAATTAGATTGACTGTTTTTTATAAAATATTTGAAATATTAGAAAAAACATAGAAAAATAAGGAAATATTAAAGAAAAGTTACAACAAATTGTTGTAATTTTTTTATTTATTGATATAATATTATATGTATAAAATTAACTAAAGAAAGGAAAGATAGGTATGTTAAAAAAAGTTGCTATACTTGCTAATGGAGGAGACGTTTCAGGATTTAATGCAGTAATTCGTGCTATAATTAAAACTGCAGAAAATAAAAATATAGAATGCTATGGATTTATAGATGGATATAGAGGATTACTTAAAAATGATATTATAAAATTAGGAACAAGCTCAAAAGATAATGCAGTTGGTATTTTACCAAAAGGCGGATCAATAATAGGTTCATCTACAAATGCAAATGTATTTAATTACCCGGTAGAAGAAAATGGAGAAACAGTATATAAAGATTTATCTGATATATGTGTTGAAAACATTAAAAAAGATGAAATTGATTGTCTATTTACATTAGGAGGAGATGCAACACAAAAATCAGCAAGAGACTTATCTTTAAAAGGTATAAATGTAATAGGAGTCCCAAAAACAATAGATAATGATGTTGCTTGTACAGAAATAACATTTGGATATAATACAGCTGTATCAGTAGCAGCAGATGCTATAGACAGACTTCATTCAACAGGAGAAACACATCATAGAATAATGGTTTTAGAAGTTATGGGAAGATATGCTGGATGGATTGCTTTAGAGTCTGCAATAGCAGGAGGTGCAGATGTTGCTCTAATACCTGAAATTCCTTTTGATATTCATAGTGCTGCTAGAAAGATTATAAATAGAAAAAATAGAGGAAAATCTTTCAGTATAGTAGTTGTTTCAGAGGGAGCAAAACCATTAGGAGGAGATATTCAAGTAAAGAATGTTAGAAATAATGGTGCTGGTGTTGATAATATAAAACTTGGTGGAATAGGAGAAGTTGTGGCAAAACAATTAGAAGAGTTAACTGGACTAGAGGCAAGATGTACAGTACTTGGTTATATGCAAAGAGGAGGTACTCCAACAGCTTTTGATAGAGTTTTATCTACAAAATATGGATCAAAGGCTATGGAACTTGCGTTAGAAGGTAAGTTCAATGTTTTAACAGTTATTAAAGATGGAAGATTAAATTATGTTCCTTTAGAGGATGTTGTAGGAAATAATAAAAAAGTAGGAGCAGTTTCAGGTAACACAGCAGAAAGCAATATAAGAAGAATAAAAATGGATGATGAACTTGTAAAAACTGCAAGATATATTGGAATTAATTTAGGTGATTAATTATTAAATGAAATTTGAAATAGAAAGGATTGTATAAAATGATTGACTTTAAGAATTTAATTGCAAAAGGACTAAAAAAAGTAACAAACATAGAAGAAATTGAATCATATATAGAAATACCATCAAATAAAGAAATGGGTGATTATTCGCTTCCATGTTTTAAACTAGCAAAAGAATTAAAAAAAGCTCCACAAATGATAGCAAATGAAATAAAAGAAAAAATAGAATTAGATGAAAATGTTATATCAAGAGTAGAGGTTGTAAATGGTTACTTAAACTTTTATATAAATCCTAGCTCTGTCATAAAAAATGTTTTTGAAGAAATAAATGAGAAAAGAGAACAATATGGAAGTAGTAAAATTGGAGAAGAAAAAAATGTAGTTGTAGAATATTCTTCACCTAATATTGCAAAACCATTTCATATAGGGCATTTAAGAACAACATTAATAGGAAATTCTTTATATAGAATATATAAATACTTAGGGTATAATACAACAGGAATAAATCATTTAGGAGATTATGGTACACAATTTGGCAAAATGATTGAAGCATATAAAATGTGGGGAAATGAATACGATCTATCTATAGAGCCAATTAGCAAAATGATGGATATGTATGTAAGAATCAATGACTTATGCAAAAAAGATGAAGAGATCCTTGAAAAGTGCAGAGAAAATTTTAGATTACTTGAAGCAGGAGATAAATACTGCACAGATTTATGGAATAAATTCAAAGATTTAAGTATGCAAGAATTTAATAAGATTTATGATGTCTTAGATGTTAAATTTGATTCATATAATGGTGAAGCTTTTTATGCGGATAAAATGGACGAAGTAGTACAAAAACTTGAAGAAAAAGGAGTTGTTACAGAATCTGAAGGAGCTAAAATCGTTGATTTATCGGATGTTGGAATATCTACTCCATGTATTATTCAAAAAGCAAATGGTTCATCAATATATGCAACTAGAGATTTAGCAGCTGTAATGTACAGAGCAAAAACATATGATTTTGATAAATGTTTATATGTAGTTGCATATGAACAAAATTTACATTTTAAACAAATATTTGCTGTAGCAAGATATTTAGTTGATGAAAAATATGTAAAAGGTTTAGAACATGTCTCTTATGGAATGGTTAGTTTACCGACAGGTAGGATGTCTACGAGACTTGGCAATGTTGTAAAAATAGAGGATCTTTTAAATGAAACAATTGAAAAAGCTAAAGTAATTATTAATGAAAAAAATCCAGATTTAGAAAATAAGGATGAAGTAGCTAAAAAAGTTGGAATAGGAGCAATAATATTTAATACATTATCTACAAGTAATATAAAGGATCAAATTTTTGATTGGAATACAGCTCTTAATTTCAATGGAGAAACAGGACCATATTTACAATACATGTATGTTCGTACAAATAGTATTTTAAATAAGTTGGAAAAAATCCCTAACATTAATGATATTGATATTAGTTTATTAAATGATGAACATTCAATAAGACTAGTTAAGGAAATATATGACTTTAACAATATAATAAAACAAGCAGCAGATAAGAATGAACCATATATTATTTCAAAATATTTAATAAATGTAGCTAAATTATTTAGTATTTTCTATAATGAAAATAAAATAATTACAGATGATAAAAAAACAAGTGATGCAAGAGTGTATTTAACATATTGTGTTAATTTAGTTTTAAAAATAGGTGCTGGGTTACTAGGAATGCAAATGCCAAATAAAATGTAATATGAAAGAGAGAAAATGGAAGAATAATATGGATTTGTGATATACTAAAAAACATACAACCATATTATATAAGAGTTTTTACACCGAAATTAAACCGATAAATTAAGAAAGAAAGAGGTAATTTGATTTATGAGAAAATATTTTGGAACAGATGGAATTAGAAGAATTGCAAACACTGAATTATCACCAGATTTAGTATATAGAGTTGCTAAAGCTGGGGCATATGTACTTTCAAAACATACAGATCATATTCCAACAATTTTAATAGGAAGAGATACACGTATATCAGGCACTTTAATAGAAAGTGCAATGGTTGCAGGTTTCTTAAGTTATGGTGCTAATGTTAAAATATTAGGAGTACTTCCAACTCCTGGAGTTGCTTATTTAACTAAAAAATTAAAAGCAGATGCGAGTGTGGTTATTTCTGCATCACATAATACATATGAATTTAATGGAGTTAAATATTTTAGTAATAAAGGAATGAAAATTCCAGATGAACTTGAAGAAGAAATAGAAGAAGTTATGGATTCTGATAAATTATCAAGCTTTTCTGCAGTTAATGACAAGATTGGTGTATCTGAAATTAGAACTGACCTATTAGATGAATATGTATATTTCTTTAGGAAAAATTTTGAAGAAGATTTTGAAAACTTAAATATGTCTGATTTTGTTGTAGCAATAGATACGGCAAACGGGGCTACATCAGTTGTTGCAGAAAAAGTATTTACAGCACTTGGAATAAAACATTATATATTGAATAATACACCAAATGGAACAAATATAAATGATAATTGTGGATCAACACATTTAGATGTATTAAAGAAATATGTTGTTGAAAACAAATGTAATTTAGGAATTGCATATGATGGTGATGGAGATAGATGTCTAGCAATAGATGAAAATGGAAATGAAATAGATGGAGATAAGATCCTAGCTGTTATATCTAACTACATGAAAGAAAAAGGTACCTTAAAACAAGATACTGTAGTTGCTACTGTAATGAGTAATTTGGGACTAAAAAAATATGCAGAAAGTAACAATATTAATTTTGAAGAAACAAAAGTCGGAGATAGATATGTATTAGAAAGAATGCTAGAAAAAGGATATAATCTGGGTGGAGAGCAATCAGGACATATTATAATGCTAGATTATAATCCGACAGGTGATGGTATTTTAACATCTCTAATGCTTACTAAGATTCTACTTGAGAAAAATGTATCTGCTTCTGAAGCTTGTAAAATTATAAATATTTATCCACAAGTTTTAGTTAATGCAAAAGTATCTAGTGATAAAAAATATGATTATGAAAAAGATGAAGAAATAAAAAATGAAATTGAAAAACTAGAAAAAGAATTTTCAGGAAATGGTAGAGTATTAATAAGACCATCAGGAACAGAGCCTTTAGTTAGAGTTATGATAGAAGGAACTGATAAAGAATATATTAAGAAAAAGGCAGAAAATATAGCAAAATTAATAGAAAACAAACTAGGGTAAAATTAAATTTAAATAATAAAACAGAGTTATATCAGGGTTAATACTTTGATATAACTAATGTTTTATAAAAAACATTTAAATAATATTTAATTATTGTAAATTAATTGCTTTATATAAAGTAAGAGAGGAAAGTGATAAATATATGAGTAAAAACATTTTAATTGGAGGAGCATGGCCATATGCAAATAGTGTTTTACATTTAGGACATGTTGCAGGACTTATATCAGGAGACGTTCTAGCACGATATTTTAGAACAAAAGGATATAATGTAATGTATGTATCTGGGACAGACTGTCATGGAACTCCTATAACAGAAAGAGCTAAAAAAGAAAAGAAGAACCCAAGAGAAATAGCTGAATATTATCACGAAAAAGCAAAAAATACTTTAGAAAGTTTTGATTTTTCATATGACCTATATACTAAAACAGATACAGATTTTCATAAACAAGCTGTCATGAAAATGTTTAGAAAAATGTATGATAATGGATATATATATGAGAAAATAGAACCACAAGCATATTGCGAAAATTGTAATAAATTTTTATCAGACAGAGAACTACAAATTACATGTCCTAAATGTGGGACAGAGACTAAAGCTGAACAATGTGATAATTGTCAATATGTTCCAACAATAGAAGACATGAAAGATGGAATTTGCCTAGAATGTGGATCTAAAACTGTTTTAAAAGATAACAAAAATCTATATTTAGAATTATCTAAATTTCAAAAAGACATAGAAAAATATGTAGATGAAAATAATTCACTATGGAGAGTTAATGCCAAAAATGAAACAGCTAAATATTTAAAACAAGGATTAGTTGATAGAGCAGTTACAAGAGATTTAGATTGGGGTGTAGACATACCTGTTGAAGGATATGAAAACAAAAAAATGTATGTATGGATTGAAGCTGTTTTAGGATATATTACAGCTACAATGAAAAAATGCGAAGAAACAGGAAAGAATTGGGAAGAGTTTTGGAAAGAAGAATATAACCCAACAATATATATGGTTCATGGAAAAGATAATATTGTATTCCACAGTATCATATTTAATGCACTTCTTTTAGCTATGAAAGAAGATTATCATTTAGTTAACACAATTGTTTCATCAGAATATTTAAATATCAATGATGAAAAAATATCAAAAAGCAAGGGAAATGGAACACCTGCAATCGAACTTGCTGAAAAATATGGATCTGATCCATTAAGATTCCATTTAATTAATAATGGACCGGAGAAAAAAGATTCAAACTTTACAATAGATGCTTTAATTGCAACTAATAATGGAGAGCTTTTAAATAAATTTGGTAATTTAGTAAATAGAACTCTTAAATTTAAAGAATTAGATGTTTTACCAGATGGAAAATTAGATGAAGAAATAAAGAAAAAAATAGAGGAAACATATAAAGAAGTAGGAGAAGACATAGAAAAATTAGAGTTTAAATTGGCTTCAGATAAAGCTATGGAATTAGTTGAAATTGCAAATAAATATTATGATGATCAAAAACCTTGGGTTCAAAGAAAAGAAAATATTAAAGAATTTAATAATACAATATATACATGTGCAACAATCATAGCTAATCTTTCAAATATATTTGAACCTTTTATGCCAAAGGCATGTGCAAAAATACGCAAATATTTACAAATAGAGAATAAATCATGGAATTTAATTATACCTAAAGCTAATATAAAACTAGAAAATATTGAACCTTTATTTGTAAGAATTACGGATTAAGATTAAATTTAAAAAGCAATAAATATAAAATAAGTAATCGAGCATAGGGGGGAAAAAATATGAAATTATTAGTAATATCTGATATACATGGTTCTAATTATTATATGAATAAAATGAAAGAAAGAATTGATGTGGAAAATCCAGATAAAATTATTCTTTTAGGAGATTTATATTATCACGGACCTAGAAATCCTTTAACAGATGAATATAATCCTGGAGAAGTAGCTAAGACATTAAATTCTTTAAAAGATAAAATTATAGCTGTTAGAGGAAATTGTGATGCAGAAGTGGATCAAATGATTTCTGAATTTACAATAGAAGATAATGTATCATTAAATTTAGGTGGAAAGACATTTTTGTTTACACATGGACATAAATTTAATATTGACAATTTACCAGAAGAAAATTTTGATATACTTGTTTATGGACATTTTCATACAGGATTTATAAAAGAAAAAGATGGAAAAATATTTGTTAATTCTGGTTCAATTTCACTACCTAAGAATAATACAAAAAACAGTTATCTATTAATTGATGATGAGAATATATATCTTAAAGAAATAACTGGTAATGTAATTGATTCAATAGAATTTTCTTAATAAAGTAATATGTAACAATAATGTAATATAAAAATAATATAATTGTAATTGACTTGATAACATAATAGTGTTATATACTATTATAGTATAAAATAAAATTAAATAAAAAGGAGAATAATCAAATGAAAAAATTATTAGGAACACTTATTGCTTTAATTTTAATTCTAAGTTTTATTATAACTACAACAAGTTTTGCGGTAGATATCAAAGACAAGATATCAAGTATGGAAATTACAAATATAGAATCAGGAACATATAAAACTGGACAAACAGTCGAAATTGAAATTGCAACTAATGGTGTGGATTCATTTCCTCAATCACCTTATCCACAACTAGTTCTTCAGTTTGGAAGTAGTCCAGAGAGAACAGTAGATTTAAATTCTAATGTTGAAACAAATAGCTTAAATTATTCTTATACTATTCAAGATGAGGACATAGGTGTACTTAAATTAAAGACATTAGTTTGGGGAGATGATGTAAACACCGACCTTACAGCAGTTACAGTTCCTCTAGATAAAACAATTATAGCAAATACTGAAGATGATAATAACACCTCACAAGATGGGCTAACTGATGTAAGCAATGTAACTTTTTCTTGGAGTATTGAGAATAGTAGTAGATATCCATATTTATATATTAACAATATAAATTATGATGAGGACAAAGACTATTATGCATTTATGTCAAATGAAAAAGAATCTTTTGATCTTTCTCAATATACCACAGGTTCAGCATGGAATGATGCCGGATGGCAAAGTTTAAGAGCTGATTACAGTCATTTTACAGAAAAAAATGAGGTGGTAGAAAAAAATGCACCAATATATGTATGGATAGCAGAAACATATTATAATGATGAAGAATCAAAAATAGAAAGTAATATGCTTATAGAAGCAAGAGAGATAGAAAGACCAGAACAACAACCTATAGGAAGCAGGTTAAAAGGATATTTCTTTGAAGAATATTCATCAACATTTTGTTACGAGCCTTATTCAGATGAAAGAAATATGGTAATAAACTATAAAATAGGAGAAGTAACAGATATAAATATATTAAGATCAATTCAAAATGGTGAAAGTGATTGCTTAGAAAAGCTTATGGAATATGCAAAATCAGCTACAAATGGTAAAACAGGATCTTTAAGTTTAGGAGATAGTGATCCTATAGTTCAAGATTTAAATTTAAAAAATGATGGATATTATTATGTATATATGGAAGTAGATGATGGAGATGGAACATATTATCCAATTGAAGATGTAAGTTTATATCAAGCATGTTCAACAGATACAGTATTATATTTATGTGATTATCTATCAGATGAATTTAAATGGAATTTACCAGAAGAAGGAGGTACAATTACTCCAGATGGTAATGAAGACAATACAGTTGCAACAGGAATGCTTCCACAAACAGGAGTGGGAATTACTTTATTAGTATCAATAATCGCTATTTCAGGATTTGCAATTTATTTACTACGTAAAAATAAAAAATTTAAAGATATTAAATAAATTTATAATAATAAATAGTTAATAAAAATCACAAAATATAACTCTTTTCATAATATATATAAAATATGAAAGGAGTTTATTTTTATGGATTATGAGATAATGATGAACGGAAATGTAAAAATAGGGGAAAGAGCTCCAGATTTTGAAGCTATAACAACAATGGGAAATATATCTCTAAATGATTATTTAGGCAAATGGGTTGTGCTTTTCTCACATCCACGGAGATTTTACCCCAGTATGTACAACAGAAATGATTTCTTTTGCAAGAACAAATACATATTTTAATAAACTAAATGCTTGTTTAATAGGATTAAGTGTAGATTCACTTTATTCTCATTTAGCATGGATCTATGATATATATTGTAGAACAAAAATAAGAATACCATTTCCAATAATCGCAGACAGAAATGGAGAAATTGCAAGAAAATATGGAATGATAGCAAGTGGAATAAGTAATACAGAAACTGTTAGAAATGTATATATTATAGATGGTAAAGGAATAATAAGATTGATCTTAGTATATCCTATGAATGTAGGAAGAAGTATCCCAGAAATACTTCGTGCTTTACAAGCTTTACAATGTTCTGATGAAAACAATGCAAGCATGCCTGCAAACTGGACACCTTGTGAACCAGTAATTATTTCTCCACCACAAACATTTGAAAATTTATTAGAAAGAAATAATGAAATTAATCAAAACAGAAACGGTATCAATTGGTATTTAAGTTTTAAACAAACAGATAAATGTAATATATTAGATAACGACTTTTATGTCAAAACTTCAGAATAAAGACATGAAAAAATTTTTTCATGTCTTTATCCTGCCAAAACTTATATATTGCTTGATTTTTTTTTGATTTTGTGATAAAATACTTAGTGCATAAGACTATAAAGTCTTATTGGATATATATTTTCCCCTTTATAACATCTGATATTTCAGATGAGACATATATGGAAAGACAGAAATGGAGGAAATTTTATGGAAAAGTCTTATTCACAACATGTTGCTATTGAAGGAATGATTGCTATTGAAGGAAAAACTATTGTTATCTATGATATCAATAATATGTGGATTGATTTCCCACATGAAAAAGCTAGATTCACATACTTTCATATTGTAAAAGTCAAATACTTTTCTGATCAAAAAATATATATGTTAGTATTAGGAGCTTTAAACCAGAAAATTGATATAGAAGATATCAAAAGAGACTTCGAAAAAAATCATAGATTTTTAGTTTATTTAGATGAAGGCTCAATCGCAGTTTTTACTGATAATATTGTCACATTCCAAACGGTGAAGCGATTTTTTGATAAAATCGTAAAAGTTGTGATTCAGAAAAACGGTCTTTTCCTGGAAAGTAGTATGTAATACATACTTAAACCAGATGAATGAGTGCTTTTATGCACTCTTTTATTCTCTAATAATAAATTAGAAAAATCTTATAAGAAAAAACAGATATAATTAAAATAATATAAATATTAATAGAAAAAATAGCCATACTATAAATAAGGAGGCTATTTTTTATGGAAAAAAATCAAAAAATAAATTGTACAGTTACAAGCTGTAAATATAATGATGAAGGATGTCAGGAATGTAAATTAGAACAAATAATTGTAACACCTATAGTTGGATGTAATACTAAACAATCTGATGAATCTATGTGCAGTAGTTATAGAAATAATAAAAAATAGGTAATAAGTTTGCTATATAATAGAAAATGTTGCAAGATAAGTAGAATTATGTCAAATAATATGTTATAATATATATGTCACTTGATGACAATAAAATGAAAGGGGCTGACTATATGAAAAATAAGCAGCACGAAGCATCAAAAATTAAGAAGATGCTTTTTTCCAAGAAAAGAGAGGGAGTTAGATGTGTGATCTGGCGGTTAGACTCTAAGGCACGAAAGGATGAGGTACAGAGACTCGGATTTCCTATGGAACCGTGGCTTTATGAGATTCGGACGAAGCCTTTTAAATATATAAAAGACAAACCGAGCCTTATGAAAGATGTGCATTATGCATATAAACGTGGCAAGAAATGTATTGTTCGTCACCTTACAAAGCGAGATGTAGAGCTTCTTAAAGAATTCGACGTCTATGTAAGAGTGATAAAGTACAAAATCACTTTGATATGCTAAACTTTGAGGCATAAAATGCCGCTGCTGTAACAACAATGGATTTTAATTAATCCCCTTTTGGCCCTGCCGAATTTACGGTGGGGCCTTGTGCATTTATATAGAAAAATACTTGCTAAAAAAATAAAAGTAATATATAATTACTGTATATTTTAGAGGTATATATAAAGGAGGAATTTTTATGCCATTAGTAACAACAAGAGATATGTTTAAAAAATCAATGAATGAGAAATTTGCAATAGGAGCTTTTAATGTAAATAATATGGAAATAATACAGGGAATAGTAGATGCAGCAGCTAGTCAAAATTCACCAGTTATATTACAAGCTTCTTCAAGTGCTATAAAATATGCAAGAATAGGATATTTAAGAAAAATGGTAGAAGCAGCATTAGATGAATATGATATTCCAGTTGCTTTACATTTAGATCATGGACCAGATTTTGAAACATGTAAGATGTGTATAGATAATGGATTCTCATCTGTTATGATAGATGGATCAAAATATGATTTTGAAGAAAATATTACTTTAACAAAAAAAGTAGTTGAATATGCTCATTCAAAAGGAGTTGTAGTTGAAGCAGAACTTGGAAAATTAGCCGGAATTGAAGATGATGTAAATGTAGAAGCAAAAGATGCTATGTATACAGATCCAGACCAAGCAAAAGAATTTGTTGAAAGAACAGGTTGTGACTCTTTAGCAATAGCTATAGGAACAAGTCATGGAGCATATAAATTTAAAGGAGAAGCAAAACTAAGATTTGATATTTTAGCAAAAGTTAAAGAAAAAATACCAAATACACCAATTGTACTTCATGGTGCTTCAACAGTAATACCTGAATTAGTAGAAATGTGTAATACATATGGTGGTAATATACCTGGTGCAAAAGGTGTACCAGATGAAATATTACATGAAGCAAGTATATCTGGTGTATCTAAAATAAATGTTGATACAGATTTAAGGTTAGCGATGACAGCAGCTATAAGAAAAGCATTTAATGAAGATCCATCTAAATTTGATCCAAGATATTATTTAACACCTGCAAGGGAATTAATTAAAGAAACAGTTGAACATAAAATAAGAGATGTATTTGGATCAAGTAATAAGGCTTAGGTCAAAATATTTAACTAAAAATATTGAATAAAAGAATAAATTAAGTTAAAATAAAATAAATCGACAAATTAAAAAATGGAAGATATAATATTTATCTTCCATTTTTTATGCTCATTTGTTTTCTTATCCTAATTTCAGCATCTCTTTTAGCAATATCTTGTCTTTTATCATATAATTTTTTACCTTTTCCAATACCTAATTCTATTTTTAAGAAGTTACCATTAAAATATAAAGAAATAGGAACTAAGCTTAACCCTTTTTGTTTAATAAGTCCAGTTAATTTATTAATTTCTCGTCTATTTAATAAAAGTTTTCTTGTTCTTAATGGATCTTTATTATAAATATTACCATGTTCATATGGACTTATATGCATTCCATAAATAAATACTTCACCATTTTTTATATTTGCATAACTATCTTTTAAATTTACTTTTCCATTTCTTATAGATTTAATTTCTGTACCTGTTAAAACAATACCAGCTTCATATGTGTTTTCTATTGTATAATTATGTCTTGCGGTTGGATTTTTAGCAACTATTTTCTTTGTCATCTTTGTATTCCTTAATTATTTATTAAATTTAGATTTTAAAGGATTACCTATAACCATATATCAATAAATATTATATCATTAAAATAAAAAAAATAAAACCTCTAAAATAATAATTATTTAGAGGTTATATATATTAATTTTATATAATGTAAATTACTCTTGATCATCAGGATCTATATACATATCATTATTATTTTTATTTCTAACATATGCCCAAACCATAAGCCCTATAGCAAGTGCTATAACTCCAACAATAATCCATGTCCACATATTATTTGACATGTTAGCTATTCCATTTTGATCTGTAGATGTCATACTAGCTGTATATCCATTGCCATTGTTATTATCTGTAATAACTCCGATAGCAGTATTTTCAGCATCTTGAGAACCATCTCTAACATCATTTACAACATTTTCTGTTCCGCCTTCAACAGTATTTAAACCACTTTTTACACCACCGCTGACGTCATTTACCATATTTTCAACAATGTTTTCTGTGCCACCAACAAATCCTCTTATATTATTTGTTACATTATCCATTGCAAAAGAATAAATACATATAGATAATAATGAGATCATAGTAATAATAGATAATATAATCTTTTTCTTCATTTTATACCTCCTTATTGATTTTTTAGGATTTTAAAAGAAATCTCTATTTATATTATTTCTTTTTTAAAATAAAATATACAAAAAAATAAATATAAAATATGTAAAAAATTAAATAAAGAAACAAAAAAATACCACAATTAAAAAATTGTGATATTTAAAAATAATTATTGGGA
The DNA here is from genome assembly GCA_944392455.1 of uncultured Clostridia bacterium. GTDB lineage: Bacteria > Bacillota > Clostridia > TANB77 > CAG-508 > CALXVA01. The sequence goes on along the minus strand of CALXWP010000001.1, from coordinate 83,869 downwards.
TTTATTATTTTAATCTAATTAAAATTGCTATTGCAAGAAAAATAATGATAACTCCAACAGTAATAACTAATATATTTAAAATATTGGAAAAACTCATATTTTCTTGAGCAATACTGCTAACACCTGATGGAGCAGCTGAACCATCTATATCTCCAGATGTTGTAGCAGGTAATGTATCATTTGCCATTGAATTATCTGTTGCTGCATTAATATTTACTGTATTTTCTCCAGTTTCATCTGATACTAAATTCATATCTATTTCGGCTGCAAGAGCAGTCACACTAAATAACATCATTATTATCATAAAAAAAATAAAAATCTTTGAAAATCTTAACATAAATTATCCCTCCACACAATATAAATTGTTTTTATCTATAAGTATTCATACATAATCATACACAAAAAAGTAAAAAAAGTCTAGTATATTTTATAAATTTTGGAAAAATTATCTTTTTTATAAAATTTTATTAATACTTTTTTGATTTTTATTATTAATACTTGTAAAAATAATATCTTAATTGTATAATATACAAAGTTTTAAAAATAATAAGGAGAGAAACATATTATGATAAAAGGCTTAACTGATGAAGAAGTAATAAAAAGAATAGAAGAGGGAAAAGTAAATAAATCAGATACAAACAACTTAAAATCAAATTTTCAAATAATTAGAGATAATGTATGTACATTATTTAACTTATTTAATTTAATTATAGCTATTGCACTTGCATGTGTTCATGCTTATACAAACATGGTATTTATCTTAATAATTATTATTAATGTATTAATTGGAATTATTCAAGAAATACATGGTAGAAATTTAGTTAAAAAATTATCAATTTTGACAACTGCAAAATGTACGGTTATTAGAAGTGGAAAAGAAAAAGAAATAGATATAAATGAAATTGTAATTGATGATATAGTATTACTGTCACAGGGAGACCAAATTCCATCAGATGCTTTTGTAATAGATGGAGAAATAGAAGTGAATGAATCATTACTTACAGGAGAATCTGATACAATTTTGAAATTAAAAGATGATAAACTACTTTCTGGAAGTTATGTAGTTAGTGGTAAATGTTATGCAAAAGTCGAGAAAGTTGGAGATGACAACTTTGCAAATCAAATAATAAATGCAGGTAAAAAACAAAAGAAAATAAATTCAGAACTTTTAAATTCAATGAAAAAAGTTACTAATTTTACAAGTTTTGTAATAATTCCTGTAGGTGTAATACTTTTTATACAAGCATATGTATTTAGAGAAGTTAATTTACAACAATCAGTAGTAGCAACAGCAGCAGCTCTTTTAGGAATGCTACCTAAAGGTTTTGTTCTACTTACAAGTATTTCTTTAGAAACAGGTGTAATTAAACTTGCTAAAAAAGAAGTATTAGTTCAAGATTTATATAGCGTAGAAACTTTAGCACATATAGATACTTTATGTTTAGATAAAACTGGTACTATTACAGAAGGCAAAATGAAAGTAATTGATATAGAAAAATATAATGAAAAGGTTTTACCTGATACTTTAGAAAATATTATGATTTCATATGTTAATTCTACAGATGACAGTAATAATACTTTCATTGCATTAAAAAATCATTTTAAAGGTAAATCAACATATGAAAAAATTAGTGATATTTCATTTTCATCAGAAAGAAAATGGAGTAGTGTTACATTTAAAGATTTAGGAACAATAGTAGTTGGAGCACCAGAGAGATTAGTAGAAAAAGCAGGAATTGAATTACCAGAAAGTATATCAAAAGCTCAAAAAGATGGTAAAAGAGCATTATGTATTGGATATACAAAGGAAAATATTTCTACAGAAGCACTTCCAAATCTTACTATTGTTGCATCAATTATTTTAGCAGATCCACTTAGAAAAAATGCAAAAGAAATGCTAGGATATTTTAAAACACAATCAGTTGATATAAAGATTATATCAGGGGATAATCCTGTAACTGTATCAACAATAGCTAAAAGAGCAGGTTTAGAAGATTATGATTCATATATAGATCTATCTACTATAAAATCAGATGCAGAAATAGTTGATATAGTAGATAAATATAGTATTTTTGCAAGAGTATTGCCACATCAAAAAAGCATTATAGTAAAAGCACTTCAAGCAAAAGGACATCAGGTTGCAATGACTGGAGATGGTGTAAATGATGTTATTGCACTTCGTGAAGCAGATTTAGGAATAACTCTTCCAGAAGCAAATGATGCAGCAAAACAAGTATCACAAATAGTACTTTTAAATCAAGACTTTAGTGTATTAAAAGATGTATTAATGGAAGGTAGAAGAGTAGTAAATAATTTAACAAATGTTGCAAGAATATTCTTTATTAAAACAATATATTCAATGCTTCTTTCACTTTTCTGCATATTAACAAATACAGCATTTCCATTTATACCAATACAAATAACATTAATAGATTTAGCAATTGAAGCATATACATCATTCTTTATATCATTTGAACCAAATAGTAAACCAGTTAAAGGAATATTTTTACATACAGTACTTCGAAATGCGGCGCCTTTTGCAATTGTAATTATGCTTAATATTATATTCTTAACTTTTATGGCTCCAGTACTTGGAATTGCTGAAGGACCTCTTGTTACAATTATGTATTTACTTATAGGTTTTGTAAGTATATTGGCAGTACTTGAAGTATGTATACCATTTAACAAGTTACATGTTTTCTTATTTAGTACAACATTTGTAGGATTTTATGTAGCAGTATATTTATTTAGAGATCTATTACAAATAACAAGTATTAGTATGAGAGAATTTGGAATATTTATTGTATTTGCATTAATTAGTACAATTATTTTAACAATAAAACAAAGAATATATAAGAAATTGGGATATTAGACATAATTTGACAATATATGATATGATTTGCAGGAATAATTATTTGTTATTCCTGCTTTCTTGAGTTTTAAGAAAGTAAATTTAGTAAAAGGAAAGAAGCTTTATTTTATTAAATTATTCATATCATCAAATAGAGGAGCCATATATGTAACTTTGTTTTTGTTAATTGGATGATTAAAACTTATAATGTAAGAATGAAGAGCTTGTCTATTAATAAAATTCGAAGAATTTCCATATAAAGTATCACCAAGAATTGGATGACCTATAAATTGCATATGTACTCTAATTTGATGTGTTCTACCAGTTTCTAAAATGCATTTAATAACTGAATAATTATCATTTTGGTTATATTGTAAAACTTCATATTTAGTTATAGCATAATCACCATTAATATTTACACATCTTTCAATAATACTATTTTCTTTTCTCTTAATTGGTGCATTAATAATATCTGATTCCTTATCAAATTTACCTTCACATATAGCGATGTATTCTTTATAAAAACTATTATCTTTCATTTGTTTTACTAATGCTTCTTGAATATATTCATTTTTTGCAAATATAACTAATCCAGAAGTATTTTTATCCAATCTATTTATTGGTCTTAATTTTCTTTTTAATCCAATAGTCTCAAAATAATATTTTAATCCATTTGATAAGCTATCAGTATAATGATCCATTGATGGATGAACAGGTATTCCAGCAGGTTTATTTAATACAATATATGAATCATCTTCATATATAATATTTAATTTCATTTTAGTTCCAACTATATTGGAATTATCTTCTACAAAGTCAAGAATAAAAGATACTTTATCATTAACATGAACCACAGAATTTACGTTTGTTATTGTATCATTTAATAATATTTTATTACTCTTCTTTAATTTTAAAAGTAATCTATCTGATACTCTAAAATATGCTTTTAAAACTTCTTTTACGGTAGAATAAGCATCATTACTTTTTATAATATAATCTAGTCTCATTTAAATACAGCTCCTATGTAATTTTATATAAAAAATTCTTTATTTTCAGTATTATAGCATATTTAATAAAAAATTAATAATATTTTTATTGTTATATATATTAAACTATGATACAATTAATTTTAGTTATATGAAATTTATTAAAATTAATATAAATATAAATATAACTATTATTTAAAGAATATAAGGGAGTAATAATGAAAAAAATATATATTGTACTTACACATACTGGTACTAATTTATCAAAAATTATAAAGAATTGGACAAAGGACGAATTTTCACATGTATCTTTAGCCTTAGATGAAGATTTAGATGAAATGTATAGCTTCGGTAGACTACACCCATATAATCCAGTTTGGGCAGGTCTTGTTCATGAAAAGCAAAATGACGGAACATTTAAAAGATTTAAGAAAACAAAAGCCGCAATCTATTCTATAGAAGTAGAAGATGATCAATATGTAATAATTAGAAATACAATATATGATATGTATAAAAATAGAAAAAAATATAAATTTAACATTATTGGATTACTAGCAATAGGATTTAATAAATCAGTAAAAAGAGACAATTGGTTTTATTGTGCTGAATTTGTTAAATATGTTTTAGATAAAGCAGGAGTTAATTTGGGTTTACCGAATAAAATGATCAGACCAGAGAATTTTAAATATGTTGAAAATAAAGATTTAGAATATTATGGTTTATTTAGAAAGTATAAAAAGGTATCAGCCTTAAGACAATATATAGAACAGTTAGGATATAAGATTGCAAATAATCATTAATAAGATAAATGAAAAATGAAATAAGATATACTTTAAAGTACTTCTTATTTCATTTTTTATTTATATAAAAATAATTTTGATTAGACCAATAAGTATAAGTATGATTCCAGAAATTATGCTCCATATATTATTAGGAAGTTTTGAGATATTATTAATATTTTTTCCAATGTTCATTCCAAGTATCATAAATAAAACTTGAAACAAACTTATTAGTAACGGAAATACAAATTTATTTACACCAATGATACTAGCACCAAAACCAATACTAATTGAATCTAACGATAAGGCTATTCCAAGAAACATTGCTTCTTTTATATCTATTTTATTTGAGTTATCAATATCAGAAGAAACAGGATCTTTTATAATGTTAATTGTTATACCAAGACATTTTATAAAAAAATTATATTCTTTAGATTTTTTCTTGCAAATTTTTGATGAAGTATTTTTATTATTTCTTAAATTATAGTGGCTATTTTCTAATTTATTTTTTTTCTTAACGGTAGCACCATATATTATAAAAACACCTATACCAAATAATATCAAAGAACCTAAAATAGTAACAAAATCATTTGAAACAAATGATGTAATTAAATGTCCAGCTAGAATCGAAATACTAGTCATAATTATACTAAGTACAAATAATACAAAAAATGACGAAAGATAGATTTTTGTTTTCTTTATTCCATAACTAATACCAACACCTAAAGAATCAATACTAGCAGATAAAGCTAATATGAAAGCATTAAATAACATAAGTGTTCACCTCTTTACATAATATGAAAAAGTGTGTTGATTTGGCATTAAATAAATTTTGGATTTGTTGTAACTTTTTTTAGAAAAATGGTACTATTGTATATAAATAGTTTTAAATATAAGGGGAAACTAATATGGAAAAGAATGAAATCTTGCAAGATTATTTTAATAATGGGAATATAGATATTGAAAAATTTATTAATAAATATTATGGATATGTATTTATTGTTGTAAAGAATTACAAGAATATAAATATGTCTGATGAAGATGTAGAAGAAATAATTTCAGATGTATTCTTTGCTATTTGGAAAAACAGCAAAACAATAAATAAAGATACTATTATAAAGCCATATTTATTGGGAACTATTAAAAACATTATAATAAAAAAGTGTAGAAAGCATAATATTAACTATTCTTTAGATGAGATAGGGGATACCTTTCATGATAAATTTAATATAGAAAATCAATTAATAGAAGATGAGCAATTAGATATAATACAAAATACATTAAAAGATGTGAGTAAAGATGAGTACAACATATTTATTTTATATTATTATCATTCAAAAAAAATAAAGGAAATATCAGTTATGTTAAATATTTCAGAAAGTAAGGTTAAAGTTACTTTGTTTAGGTTAAGAAAAAGAATAAAAAAAGAATTAAAGAAGGGAGGGTTTATTTATGAATAATGCTAATATTGATTTTGAAAAACAAATTGAGAAAAATGTTATAGAGAAAATTGCATCATATAATTTAAAAGAAGAGTTAAATAATAAAATAAATGAAAATGAAACTATGAATAAGAAATCACATATACAAATTATTTATACAATATTATCAGTTGCAGCAGTATTTATTTTATGCGGTATAGTAGTAGTTGATAATAATATAATGCAAAATCCTATTTTTATAGGAGCAAAAGAAACTAATGATAACGAATTAAATAATGAATCAGTAGAAAATACTATTTCTGTATCTACAACTTCTAATATAGAATATATTTTAAATACTGTTGATAAAGACAAAATATTCTATACAAACAATTCTTCAGATGAGACTTCATGTTTTGCTTATGAACCTAATATTGAAAATCTATATAAAAATTCTTCAATTGTGTTTGTCGGAAGTTTTATAGAAGATGTAGAATCATATAATGATGCTCCTCTTATTCGTACTAAAACTAAATTTAGTGTATCACAAGTCTTAAAAAATAGCAGTGATATTAATATAGAGGATACAATAGAATTTGATAGACTTGGAGGAGTTTTAACATTGGAAGAATATATGAAAGATAATCCATATATTAGAGAAGATGAATTTACAGATGTGCCAGCCAATAAAAGAGATGAATATTATATTATTCAAGATGAAATACCTATAGATAAAAAAGATAAATTAGATTTCTCTAATAATGAAGCAAAATATATTGTTTTCCTAGAGGATAGTGGAAATGTATTAAGATTAAATACCGGATATTATGGAATTAGAGTATTAAATTCTGAAAATGAGATTTATGATTATGATACAGATAAATATATAGATAATGAAGTAAGTCAAATGATTAAATAATAGTAATAATAAATACTAATTTATAGTATAAATTAAAATATGTTAAATAAGCAGTTATCTTGTAAATTAAAATTTAATTTATTAGTTAAATTTTTTAAGTGTATAGAAGATGACTGCTTTGTGTTTTTTTCGTAAAAAAATATTGCAAATTAGCATAATATGATATATAATGTTGTTGCCAAAATATTGTAAATAAGGGGGTAAATTTTATGGCTAAAAAAAGTAAAATAATAATTGCATTTTTATTAGTAATTTTAATGCTTATAAGTATTTTACAAATTAAAAGTTTAGCTGCAAATCCTAATGATTCAGATATGGTAGTTATTAAAGAAAATGATGAACAATATTTGATTTACATTAATGGATTACTAAATGAAAAATTTGAGTTTGCATTTGCAGATTCAGCAGATGCAAGTAACCTAAGCTATATTGAATCGATTGAAGATGACAATGGAAACAGTATAGCATATGTTGATTCTGGATTAATAAATCAATATTTTAATACAGACAATACATATATTTGGGTTAGTACAGAGAATGAAACTTTAATAAGTGGAGAAAAAATTGTTCTTACTGATGTAAAAACAGTTCAAGAATTACAAGGTATAGAGAATATTACAAAAAATATTACAGTAGAATCTAGTGCCGAAGATGAAAAAATTAAAATAAACGGAACAGAAGGTACTGAATATTACTATAAATTCTTTGCTCCTGGTTCATCTGAAGAATACAATAAATTATTAAATTTAGTTAATGAAATTTCTGGATTTAATGACGAAACAGATATGTTTACTAAATTACAAGCTTATTGTGAATTAGAAGATGTATATAACTCTTTAGTTTCCAACTTAGGTGATGATAACTGGACAAAAGCAGAGAATTTAGAAATTACAAAACCATATGGTGCTAAAGAAAATGAGCAATATGTTTTATGGCTAAAAGATAGCAATGGAAATATAGATGTACAATTTTTAACAGCATATGAAAGAGAAGTAACTATTGTTGATGAAGTAGAAAAAACTGAAGAAGTAACAGTTTCTTTACCTGTTACATATGACAATATGACAGGATTATTTATTGCATTAGCAGTTGTTGTTCTTGCAATAGTAGTAATAATAGCTATGAAAATAATTAGCAAAAAAAGAAAGGCTTAAATTATGAGAAATTCAAAACATAGTGAAACTAAAATGAAAGCTAATAAAATTAAATTTTCCAATATACTTCTTCTTATTCTAATTATTGTTGCTATTGTTTTGATAATTATAATTGGCACAAAATATAGTGATCGTAAAAAGAATGATGAAGCTGTAAAAGAAGTTGTTTCTCAAATTAATGATGAAGTACAAAATAGTAATGATAATGATTTTCCATATATTCAATATGATGGATATCAAGTAATTGGTACAATTCAAATTTCTAAAATTAATATTGAGTATCCAATTTTAATTGAAAGTAATGAGGAAACACTTAATAAATCAATAACAAGAGTTGGAGACGGTACAGTTAATGGAATAGGTAATTTAACTTTAGCAGGACATAACTATATTGATGGTTCAATGTTTGGAAAAATAGATGAACTTGAAATAGATGATGAATTATCAATATTAGATTTAAATGGAAATAGAGTAACATATAAAATATTCGACAAATTCGTTACTGATCCAAATGATGTTTCTGTCTTAGAACCTGTTCAAGAAAGTACAAGAGAAGTAACTTTAATTACATGTATAAATGGAAATAAAAACAGACTTATATTAAAAGCAAGAGAAATATAAATTAAGTCAAAGGGGGTAAATTAATTTATGAAGACTCGGAGGAATGAGCTATAAAGCTAAAAGAAATTCTATAATCATAGCAGTTATAGTTATTCTTGCAATTATTGCTTCTATTGGTACATATGCATTCATTAGCGGTAATGATGAGACACAGGCTATGTCTCAAACTAATGGAACATCTTCTGATAGAGCAGGTCAAGAAGTAGAACAAGCTCAACAAGATGAAAGCCAAGGAACTCAAGTTCAAAGTGAAGATAATCAAAATAATGAAGAACAAACAAATAATGATGAAGATAATGGACAAATTGATGTAGCAGAAACTACAGATAATAATGATGATAATGATGATAATGATACAACAGCTGATAATAACCAAGGTACTAGTGATAATAATAGCGGAAATACTGGTACAACAAACACTGATAATACAGATGGAACAACTCCAGATCAAACAACTCAAACTGTAACTACAACAGAAGAAGTTGAAAGAACAGAAACATTAGTTGGATTTAGATCAGCAAGTTTAGTTTATGATTTATCAGGCGTATCTGCAACTATTCCTGATAGAGAACCACCAACAGTAACAATTAAAGCTGAAAGAAGAACTGATAATGGACGTGAAGAAATAACAGGTGACTTAACAAATTCAGGTTCAATATATTTTACATTTACATGGAGTGAACCTGTAGAAGGATTTACTAGAGAAGATATAAGTTATGAAGGATTTGATTATCCGGAATCAAAAACACTAAAAGAAATAGAACCTGGAAGAGTATATGAATTTATAGTTTATGCTCAAAAAGATGCAGAAGTTGTAACAACTATGACTGTACTTGCAAACTCTGTAACAGATTTAGCAGGTAACGCAAATGTTGAAGATACAGTAAAAACAATTACAATAGATAGAAAAGCACCAGAATATAACAATATGGGAATATTTAACTGGACAAATGACAATGATGGAGATGCTGATAAAATAGAGGATGTTAAATATGCAACTAGAGGAAGTCATATAAGATTATTTGTATCATTCCCAGAAATGTTGGATGTAAATCCAAAAGTTGATATATATGGAAATGATGGTAAAGTTACAACACTTGATTTGGCATATAGTGAAGGTGCTGGATTCTATTTTGTAGAATTTGATATTACTGATGAAATGAATTTACCAGAAGGAAAAATAAAGTATAAAGTTTATGGATATGCTGATGAAGCAGGAAATGTAGGAGCAGAATTAACAGAAGAAATGACTCTTAGCACTCAATATCCATATGTAATATATGATGTAACACCACCTGAAACAGGAATTGATGGTTTCCCACTATACATTTTAAGTTTAACAGATAATGATCATCGCCAATATATAAAAGATGGAGTTACATTAAGAGTTGAAGCAAACTTTAATGAGCCTTTAGATCCAAATACTTTACCTGTATTAACAATAGGAACAGATGGTAAAACTCAAACAGTAGAATTTAAAAATAAAGGAACATTAGATAAAAAATATGTATATGTTGCAGACATTAAAATAGATAACAGCATATTACAACTAAATGAAGGTGACAGAATAGAATTTACTGTTACAAATGTAAAAGATTTAGCTGGAAATACAGCAGAATTTAATAATGATAATGTTACAAAGTATTATAAAAATGATAAATTAATATATGATCAAGTAACATATGATAATACAGCACCTGCAACTGATTATTTAGGAATCTTAAACGTAACACATCTAAGATTAAACAATGACGGTGCAAACGAAGTATTAGACCGTGCAACTAATGGAGATGAAGTTAGAGTTAATATAAGATTTGATGAAGCTTTAACAATAGAGCCAATAGTAAAACTTGGTGGAAAAGAATATACAGCAAAATATAGTGAAGCAATGTCAGAAAACTCTGGAAAATATTATTACTCAGTAGATATTACACTTGAAGAAGAAATGAATTTAACAGATGGTGAAGAAATACCATTTGAAGTTTATGGTTATGAAGATGCAGCAGGAAATGTTGGAAAAACATTAAATAATGAAGATATTAATACAAAATATGAAAAAGTAATTTATGATGTAACACCTCCTACAAGAACATCAGCTGATTTTTATGTAAATGGAAAACATGATGAAACATTAATAGTTAATGTAGATGAAACACATAAAGAGCAATATCAATTTGCAAAAAATGGTGATACAATTGTTATGAATGCTCAATTTAAAGAAAAATTAGCAAATATACCAACATTTGTATTAATTGATAGCACAGGAAATAGAATTAACCTAAATGAACAAGGAGAAGTACTTGATAGAGGATTAGATAAAAATACACATTGTTATTTATATCAAGCATCATACAAAATTGCTGAAGATGAAGCAAATATTGCTGAAGGCCAAATGACAATTGAAATAAGCAATATATATGATCAAGTAGGACTAGGAGAAGGATATGTTATAACGAAACCTTCAAATAGTAGAATGATTTACTATGATAGAACAAATCCAGAATTAACAGTAAAAGACGATGAAGAGTTAACAGTAGGAAATGAACCAAATTATAGCAAAATAAGCTTCAAATTACATGACAATGTTGCTTTAAAAGAAATTGTAATAAACGGAGAAGTAATACGTACATTTTCTGATGGAATCATAACTTGGAGCGATGCAAATTTTGCAAGATTTATAGATGGTTATGTGAAACAAGGTGAAAACACAGTTATATTAAGAGACTGGGCTGGAAATGAAACAGAACCATATACATTCTATTTTGATAATGTAGCTCCAGCAAGAGTGTATTCAACAGTAAGATTAGATAGTGATAAAGAAGAAAATCCTTTTATAGGCGAAGACAAAAATAAATACTATTATGTAAAAAATGGTGATGAATTTGAATTTGCAATGGCATTTACAGAAGAATTAAAACAAGCTCCAACTGTAACAATAGCAGGAAGAGAAATTCAAATGACATTAAATGAAAAAGTAAAAGAAGAAGAATCAAAATACTTATATGAAGGAACATTTGCAATACCAGCAGATGAAACAGAACTATCTGAAGGAAAATTAGAAATCAAAGTATCAAACATAGTTGACTTTGCAGGAAATGTAATGGAAGATACTATTCAAACACCAACAAGTAATGGTCGTATAGTAGTATATGACAGAACAAATCCAGAATTAATAGTAAAAGATGATGAAGATTTAACTATTGGATATGAACCAAACTACAGTAAAATAAGTTTCCAATTACATGATAATATTGCAATAAAAGAATTTGAAATAAATGGAACAGTACGTACATTTTCTGATAAAATCATAACAGGGAATGATGCAAACTTTGAAGGATTTTTAGATGGATATGTTAAACAAGGTGAAAACACTGTTATTCTAAGAGACTGGGCAGGAAATGAAGTAAAATATACATTTTACTTTGACAATGAAGCACCTAGAAGAAGTGCATTTAATTTATTAGTATTAAATGATAATAATAATGATAAAGAATTTTATGCAAAAGTAGGAGATACTATACAAACATATATCTCATTTAATGAAAAATTAGCTCACAATCCTACATTTTATCTAATAGACGAAAATGGAAAGCATTTAGTTGATTCAAGCTTAGTAACACCAGAAGGACCAAACAAAGATGGAAAATATGTTTATCAAGTATTATATAAAGTAGAGGGAAGTACAGAACTTGTTGATGGTGAAATAAAAGTAAGGGTAACAGACTTAGAAGATGTTTATGGAAATAAAATTCAAGATGAAACAGAACCATCAAATCATCATAAATTATATTTAGATACAAAATCTCCTGCAACAGGAGAAAAAGGATTCCCGCTTTATATTCTTACACAAAGAGCTAATGGAGACACAAGACCTTACACAGTTATAAGAGATGGAGAAAAACTATATATCGAAGCTAATTTTGATGAAAAACTAGCTCATAACCCACAAATCTCTTTAATAAGAAAAGATGGAACAGAAACAGATCCTGTGGAACTTCCATATATAGATAAAGTATATTCAAAATATAGATACTATATAACACTTACAATTGATGCAAATGACTTACAATTAGAAAATGGTTATAGAATAAACTTTAAGATAACAAATGTAGAAGATAAAGCAGGAAATACATCAGCATTTGATAATGAAGATGTTACAGAAATCAAATTAGATAATGGAAGAGAATATGGTCAAGTATATTATGATAACAAAGCACCAGAATATAAAGTATTACGTCTTCACAATGATACACATTATAACAATGGTGGAGACTTAAATGTTGCTACAAATGGAGACAGCATTAGATTTGGGGTTCAATTTGATGAAGAATTAGCTGTAGAGCCTACTTTAGTAATCGAAGGAAATGGACCAGAAAAAGCAAGAACATTTAAGATGATTAAATCAGATATAGATTTAGAATATATAGCAGATGTAGAATTAACAAGCCAAATGGAATTACCACAAGGTGATATAAAATTCAAAATATATGGATATGAAGATTTAGCAGGAAATAGCATAGGCGTAGATAATGCATTAACAGAAGCTAATATAAACCATACAAAATATAATGGTGTTAAATATGATACAATAGCACCAGAATATCAAACATTAGGTATTTTAAATACTACAAATATGAATGAGAATGAAGACATAACAGTTGCAAAAGATGGAGATAATGTAAGAGTACTTGTATGGTTCAAAGAGAAACTTGCTGTAGAACCTAAAATTTCAATATTAAATAAAGACGGCAATTATGTAGAAATAGAAAGTGGATGCAAATATAGTAATGATGACAGAGAAGATGTTCATTATTATATAGCCAACTTTAAATTAACACCTGAAATGAATTTACCACAAGGTGAAATTAAATTTAAAATATACGGATTTGAAGATACAGCAGGAAATACAGTCAGTGAAGAAAACGCATTAACAAATGAGAACATTAATCGTACTGACTATACAAAAGTAATTTATGATAGCATTTCTCCAGATAACTATATTTATGAAGTATCAATAGCAAATAATACTTCTAATGATAGAATAGGAGATATTTCTTATGCAAAAGTAGGAGATTCAGTATGGGTTTATGTAACATTCAACGAAAAACTATCTGTAGAACCTACATTCACTATTGCAGGAAAAACTGCTGATATAATTCAAAGAGTAAACGGAGAGCTAAACAATCAAGTATGGTATACATATGCAGCAAGTATTAAAATGACAGCAGATATGGAAGAAGGACCTGTTAAATTTACAATAAGTGGTTATAAAGACCTTGCAGGAAATGGAGGAAAAGAAATTAACACAACAATAAACAGTGATACAACTATGACATTTGATAAAACACCTCCACAAGCGGAATTTATATATTCACATAATAAATCAAATCCAACAAATCAAACAGTAATTGTTAAAATTGAACCTACAGAAAATTTATTATATGTTGGTGATTTAAAAGATAATAACTGGACAAAAAATGATGTTGGTACATATCAAAAAGAATTTGAAGAAAATATTGATGAAGCTAGTATTATTATCTATGATTTAGCCGGAAATACTTCAACTGTTAAATTTACAGTAGATGGAATTGATAGAACAGCACCAGAAATTCATCTAGAAGCTCCAGATACATTTGAAGTTGGAGATGATATATATACATATCCTGAAGCAGGATCAGTTACAGATAACTATGATGCAACAAGAGGGTTAGCTAGTGCTGTTCATATGAAATGGTATAAGGTTAATGACGATGGTACTGAAACTGAAGTTGAACCATTCACATGGGATTCAAAATTAACAGATAGAGAACTTGGAAAATATCATATTACATACAGTACATCCGATAAAGCTGGAAATACAGCAACAGCAGAAAGATATATAACATTACAAGATACTAAAGCACCTACTATTGAATTCAATAACGGAGGAGATTATGAATTTAATTTAGGTACAGATGTTTATGAATATCCAGAAGGTTTAACAGTTACAGATTATCGTGATGGAGACATGCCAGTAGGAAATGTAAATATAATCTGGTACAACGTAAATGATGATGGTACCAGAGGTAATGCAGTAATATCAGAAAACTTCCCATGGGATTCTAAATTAGAAACATTAGTAGATCAAGGAATAGTAGAATCAGGATCTAAATTATGGGTTGAATATAATATTACTGATAAGGCAGGAAATACAGGTAAAAATCATAGAATAGTTACTTTTGTTGACAAAACAGCACCTGAGCTTGAAATTAAAGGAAAGGATGAAATTTATTTAAATACTGAAGATGCAAAGAATTATGTTGACGAGGGAGTAATCGCAACAGATATGTGCGATGATAATGTAAGTATACAAGTTCAAATAAATTGGTATGATATAAAAAATCCAAATTCATATGAGTATGGTGTTGAATCAGTTGGAAAAAATGGTGAAGGAAGATATAATATAGTTTATACAGCAACTGATGCATCTGGAAACAAAACTAAGGAACCAGTACAAAGATTAGTATATGTCGGAATGTAATGTTATCTAATATAAAAGGTAGAAGTATTATTCTACCTTTTATATGTAAATATATATAAGTTAAATAGAAGGAGGATAATTTTGGCAAAAAGATACAGAAAAAAAAGCAATAATAAAAAATTCCTTCGTTTCTTGATTTTTTTAGTTATTATTTTCATAATAGTTTATGGTATTTATTATTTTTTTGTTAAAAAAGATAATAGTAAAGAGGTAATAATGGATAATACACAATTAACTAGTGATAACATTTTAAATAATACAGAAGACAATGTGAAATATGAAAAGACTGATAATGAGGATAATAAAAGCCAAAATGACTCTGGTAATGAAAATGTATCATTAAGCTCTGATGTGTTAATTCCTAAAGATTTAGATAATGAAGTAAGAAATAACTTTGAAAGTAAATTAAAGGATTCAGATATTGTTAGAATTCATTATAAATTAAAAAGCTTAGAAGAAGGGACAGTTCAATTATATTATAAGTTAAATAAAACTAAATTGTATTTGATTCAAGTTGATATTTCTTCCAAAAAAATAATAGAGGCAGAAGAGGTTGAAGACAAAGAATTGTTAAAAAAATCAGCAATTGTTAATTATTTAAATGAAAATATCAAACAGGATTTTGATGAATATAAGAATGAGCTAAATGCAGAAGATAGTAGACTAAATATAATAATATCAAATACGGAAATTGTTATAAATGTTAGCTATGAATCTTAGAAAAGAAATTGACATAGAACCCAATTTCTTTTTTTATATAAATTTAGAACAATTAGGTGTTACATTTCGAATTTATCTAAATTTGTATATTTACTTGCTTTAACTAAACAACTGTAATATAATGTAGAAGAAAATAAAATCTTGGAGGATAAAGCTTTGAATATACAAAGAAAACTATCAAGAATAGGAATAGAAAAAATAGAAGAATTAGATAAAAAAGATGTAAATTACTTAGCACATTATATGGCAAATTGTATGACACGTACTTTTCACATTTTAGATGATTCATATAATGAGATATTAGCCAAGCTATTAAACTGCAAGATGTATTATGCAAAAATCACAGAAAATCTAGCAAAAGTAAATTATATCTATGAAGATGATTGTATATACATAGATGAAGATGTAAACATATATGAACCTAATGAACAGCTTTTTCATGAACTTATACACTACTTACAGGTACTAAAAAAGAATAACGGAAAAATAAAACAAATAGGTTTATGTGATTTTGGTGATTTTTCTGTAAATGGACTTGGGTTAAATGAGGCATTAGTACAATATATGTCATCAAGACTTATGAATAAAGAAAAACAAAGAATTACTATTTATGGATTAGAGATTAAAACAATAAGTCCAGATGGCTATCCTATACTTACTAATTTAATGGAACAATTAATATATTTACTAGGCGAAGATCAAATAGTCTTAGCTTCCATTAATGCTAAAAATGATTTTGATGATTTATTCTATAATACTTTTGAAGAAAAAGGAAATCTTATTATAAAAAGTTTTGATAAAGTATTAGATTTGAAAAATGCCTTATTAGAAGTAAAAGAGGGAACAAATAAAAAAGAATCTTCTGAAAATATTGAAGAGTCAATTAAAAATATATATTTAGATACTCAAAAAATATTGATGACAAAATACTTTGATAAAATGGTCACAATGCTTACTTCAATAGAGGAGATAGACTTTTATTCAGAAAAGTTTTTAAATTACAACAAAATATTAGGGCTAGTAGGTAACAATAGATCTGAAGTATTAGACTATTATGAAGAATATAAAGATAAAATAATGACAAAATTTGATAAACAACTTATGAAGATAAGTAAGAGTAAAGGAAAAAATACTTTATCAGTATATAATAGTAGAGTTGGTAGAATGCTAAAAAAAATAATATCTCGCTTTGGTGCAAATAATTAATAAAAAACTAATTTACTAATATTATATAAAAGCAAGATATTATAAAAATAATTTTAAGATATTTAATACTAAAGTAGAAATAGCAACTTTAAAAGAAAGTCTAAGTGATGTAAAAATACTATTTTTAATAATTGAAACATTATAATTTTTTCGAACAGTCAGAGCTAAACAATTAGTTTCGGCTGTTTCTTTTTGCTCAGATTCCTCAGTAGTAGTATCATTAGATGTATTTTCTAATTCTTCATTTGTAGGTGTTACAGAAATAGCACAATTATCACTATTATTACTGCTAGTGCCAATTGTATCAGATGTATCACTAGAATCTGTAATATTATTATTTGTAATAGAAATATTTTCTATCTCTTTAGAATGATTATCTATTAAATTGTTATCATGTGTTTCTTGATTTTCAGTAATCAATCCATTTTCATTAATTACCATATTTCTTTTCCTTTCGATATAATTAACTAAAGTATATCATTAAATTTATTTTAAGTAAATAAAAAAATAATAAAATGTCGAAAATACTGAACGAAAAATGAAATTAATAAATGAGTTATATTGACAATATTTTTAGGAGATTTTATGGATATAAAAGTAGGTTATTTTTATTTTATAAAGGATGAATTAACATATTTTATAACACCTCATATAATAATGTGAGGTGTTTTATTATGGGATACTCTGATAGAGAACTTTTAGCTAGAATAATTGAATGCGAAGCAGGGGGCGAAGGAGATAATCGGAATGAAAGCTGTTGCAACAGTATTCTGATGGCGAACTTAAAAAATAGCGATATATATGGTGTGAGGTTACTGCAAGGTATTGAAAATATTGATACAGAAAATCTCACCAAAATGTTCACAGATATAAAAAACAGGGGAATTTTAAAAGAACCATTAAAACTAGAGTTAAAGAACTATTTTTTAGACAACCTAAATTCTAATTTTAAAGATTACATTGATCAATTTATATATTATAGGAAAATAAACGGATATACACAGGAAGAAGTTGGACAAGTATTAGGAATGTCTGGTAAGGAGTATTATAAAATAGAAAAAAGAATCCGCAAGTTAACTGACATTAATACAATAGAAAAAATAGCCAACTTTTTAAAGATAAGTAAGAGCGAATTAAAGATAAATTTAGAGGAATTAGAGAGTATGAGAAATCGTAAAGACTTTTCATACAATGTTAAATTGAAGGAATATCTCATAAAGAATAATATTAGTAATAGTGAATTAAGTAGAAGAATTGGCATAAGTAGAAGAACTATAATAGATTGGTTTAATAAAGGTGCAATGATTTCTGATGAAAGTGTCAGTAGGATAGAAAAATTTATAAAGCAGTTTGAAAAAAATAAGAGTTCAATTAAAGAAGACGAAGAGGAACTTTGAAATTTTATAGATGTAGAATAAAAGTTAAAAGGTAAAAGAATAGCAATTTTGCTATTCTTTTTTTGGGAGGAAAAGTTGATAATAGATATACAGAAAAAAGAATGTGGAATAAATGAAAGAAAAGTAAATAAACCTGAAGATGTTTTTAATCTAGAAGAAGTACAAGAAATAAAAGATGCTATACAAGAGCATTTTTTATTTTTGGGATTAGATAGAGTTAATAACATTAGAAATATAAGCTTATTGGGAATTGGAACAAGTTCTCATATAGAAATTGATGTTAAATATATTGTAAGAACAGCTTTAGTAACTGCAAGTGATAGGGTAATCTTGGTACATAATCATCCATCAAATTCACTTGAGCCAAGTTTACAAGATAAGGAAATATCAAATATTTCTAATCAATTACTAAAGGCATTTAATATTAGATTATTAGATCATATTATTGTAAGTGAAAATTCTTATGTTAGCATGGAGTCTTTAAAACTTATTAATGATAAATATGAAAGTGAAAGAACTAAAATGCTTGATAAGATAACAGTTATAGAAGAAAATATAAAACTTAAAGATGAAATAGTTAGATTGAATAAAGAATTAAAAAAATATAGAGAAATGGAAAAAGATACAGAAGATGAGTACGAGTAATATGTCTAATTAAAAAATAAAAAGCCACAGAATCGATTCTGTGGCGAATTAAAAATAGAAATGGAGGAATTTATAAGATGAAAAATTATAAAAATTATTTTTTAACAAGTGAAAGTGTAACGAAAGGTCATCCAGACAAAGTAGCAGATTTGATTTCTGATAGTATATTGGATGAATATTTAAGGAAAGATAAAAATTCAAGAGTGGCTGTTGAAACTATGCTATCAAATGGTAAAGTTACAGTAGCAGGACAAGTAAGTTCAAACGGTCAGGTAGATATTGAGAAGGTAGTGCGAGATACATTAAAAAAAGTAGGTTATGATGATGCAGAAAATTCTATGGATTACAGCAAATGTAAAATAGAGATAAACCTAACAAAACAAAGTGAAGATATTGCTTTAGGAGTAGATGATGGTGGAGCAGGAGATCAAGGAATTATATTTGGATATGCTACAGATGAGACAGAAGAATATATGCCGTATCCAATTATATTAGCACATAAACTATCTAAAAAGATTGATGAAGTTAGAGAAAATAATATTTTGCCATATTTAAAATCAGATGGTAAGGTACAAGTTACAGTTGAGTATGTAAATGATATGCCAATTCGAATAGATACTATTTTAATTTCAGTACAACATTCCAAAGAGGTAGAATTAATTCAGTTACAAAAGGAAATATTAGAAAATGTGATTTTAGAGACAGTAGATCCAGAAATGTTAGATATTGAAACAAAATTCTATATAAATCCTACAGGTAGATTTGTAATAGGAGGTGCTATTGCTGATACTGGACTTACAGGAAGGAAAATAATAGTAGATACTTATGGAGGAATTGCAAGACATGGAGGAGGAGCTTTTTCAGGGAAAGATGGAACAAAAGTAGATAGGTCTGGAGCATATATGTTAAGACATATAGCAAAAAATGTTGTTGCAAATGGTTTAGCAAGAAGGTGTGAAATTCAAATGTCGTATGGAATAGGAATAAATAAACCAATATCTTTATACATTGATTGTTTTGGAACAAACAGAATAGCTGAAGGATTAATTATAAAATTAATAAAAGAGAGGTTTGATTTGACACCCCAAGGAATTATTAATTATTTAAAACTAAAAGAGCCAATATATTCAAAAACTACTAATTACGGTCATTTTGGTAGAAAAGGATTTACTTGGGAAGAATTAATACAAATATAAATTGGAGGAAAAGTTTTATGAATATTGATACTATAATTGAAACAGTGAAGAAACTTGAAAAGTCAGGAAATGATATTTCAATAATTGTAAAAAACATGAAAACAAAAGAAGAAGGAGTTGCGACTATATTACCAAATGGCAATATAGTTGTTTTCGAAGGTAGTGAAAACGGAAGTGATGATAAAATATATTCAATAAAAAATTTTAAGAAAAATTATTCAATTATAAAATTAGAAAATGAACTAGGAGAAGAATTTGAATAAGAGTTGTATAAAGTTTGGATAAGAGTTAATATAACACAAACTTTATATAAGCTCTTTTTTATTTGAAAGGAGAATGTAAAGTGTACATTTTTATTTTAATAGTAGTAGCAATGTTAAGCTCATTTGCTACATTAATAATACATTGTTGTCTGATTATAGGAAAGGAAAGTGATAAACAGTGGGAGGAAGAAGTGATTATGAAGAAAGAAAGCAAAAAAGAATAGAAAGGTATAAGATACTATCTGAAAAGGCAAAAGAACGATCGAATCAATATATGAATTCAAGTGCAAATAAAACGCTAGAAAGAATACCATTAGGACAACCTATTTTAGTTGATCATTATTCTGCAAAAGGACATAGAAATTTACTAGCGAGAGCTCAAAACAATATTAAGAAATCTATTGAAGAAGATAAAAAGAGTGAATTTTATAGTAGTAGAGCAGAATCAGCAGAAAATAGTAAAGTGATATATAGTGATGATCCAAGAGCAATTGAAAAGCTAAAAGAAAAATTAGAAAGATTAGAAAATGAAAGAAATTCAATAAAAGCAAGAGAACATTATAAGTGGGAACTTACAAATATTGGTGCTACTATCAGAGAAACTAAAAAAAGGATAGAAAGGTTGGAAAAACTTGAAGAAATTAAATTTGAAGATGTAAAATTTGACAACTGTAAGGTGATACATAATAAAGAAATTAACAGAATTCAGTTTTTATTTAATGAGATTCCAAACGAAAATATTAGAAGAGAATTAAAATCTAATGGATTTCATTGGTCAAGAAAAGAACAAGCTTGGCAAAGAGAATTTAATCAGAATTGTATAAGAGCTACAAATAGAATCGTAAAAGATATTTTTGAAAAAAAACAAGAACAGGAGGACGAGGAAGAATTTGAATAAATTGGAATTGTTTAATGAAATGTATGAGTTAACAGAACATAATTTGTTATGCTATTCAGAAAATTATTTAATGACAAAGCCAAAATCTAAATTTATAAAAGAATGGAACAGAGAAAAAGAAAAGTTAGAGTTATTAAAAGAAATAATAGAAGAAGAAAAACAAATTATGAAAGTAAAGAATATAAATTTTACACAAAAACAAATATTAAAGATGTATCCCAATACTATATATTATGTTAAAAATAGCAATGGAGGATTATTAGCAGGTTGTATAGAATTGGAGGAGGCAAAGAGATATGCAGAAGAGTATAAAACAGAATATATGAAAGATAAATTAAACAATAAGGTAGGAGTATATGTTTTTGATAAAGAAGGTAAAAATTTATATGTGGCTAAAGGAATTGAAAACGATATAAAAAAAGAAGATACAGAAGAATTTGAGTAAATTGATATAGACTAGAAAGAAAGGAGAAAAATATGTATTTAAGAATAGATATTGTGAATAAGAATCAATATGAGACATCAGAAAATTACAAAGAAATTAAAATTTTAGTACCTAATGATTCAATAGAACTTGAAAAAGATTTTAAATATTTAGGACTAGATTATTATAATTTAGATATTCAAGATACGCACATAAAAGAATGTGAATTTATATGTAAAGAAGATCCTGATTTTTCATCAAGAATAACAGATGCAATAAATAAATTGATTTCTAGGTCAAGTGATTTAGGATATACAACGCCATTTAATTATATGAAAACATTTTATTGCATGATTAATAAATTTAATGATGAGGATAGAGAAAAGTTATTAGCAATATTAGAGGCAAAAAAAGAACAAATAGTAAACATAAATGAAGCAATAAAATATGCTAATAATATAAAATGTTTTGAATTGATTGATGCATATAATAATGAAGAATTGGCAAAAAGATTAGTATATGACGGAACAATAGACATTGAAGATTTAATGGAATATGCAGATTTAGAAAGATTGGGAAGGGACTATGCAGAAACGAAAGAGATAGTAAAAACGCAACAAGGTTACTTAAGTCAAGAATTTGATTTCCAGAAAAAAGCTCAAGAAGAAGAGGAAGAATTTTAAATAGTATTATAATTGATAAAGTGAGGTGATTATTATGGAAAATATAGAGACAGTTACAATAAAAGATATAAAACAGGCACTTTTCGATTCTTATTTGGATACGGAATATCATGAGGCATTGGCTCATAGTATGATGGTTTTAGGATATGTAAATGATTCGCCAAAGAATTTATTTTTTGGGACACCTAAACAGAAAGAAGAATTAGAAGAAGTAGAAAATAGAGCATTAACATCTAATGAAATAAGTGAAATAATACATTTAATGATGTATCAAATGAGAAATGATTTTCAGTATGGAATATTTAAGCCTATTACATTAAAATATTTGAGTATTTCAGAAAGAATGAAGAATACAGAACAAAAAAATAATCAGAACAATAATAAAAGAAAGAAATTAAAATGTAATATTTATAATGCGTTTGGAAGTATGGTAGAAATAATAGGGATGACATCAAAAAAATTGAAACAAAACAAAATGTTTGAAGAATCAAGAGAAATGATTGAAAGAGCAACAGAATCATATAGTTATGATGAGGCATTAGAGATTATAAATGAATATGTAAAGACTATTGATAAGTGTCAAAAGAAAGAGGAGGAAGTGGAATATGAATAGGACAATTTCAAAAGATAGAGTTGCAGTAAAGTCAGGATATTACTTTGAAATATTTGATAAAAGTGAAATACCTGATACACTAGAAAAGCATCATAAAAAAGTAGAATTAGATAATGTTATATATGATTTATATCATGGGACAAGTTTAGAAGATGAAAAAACAATTGACAATATGTTTGGAGATAGAATGGGATATGCAATTGATGAACATACAATTGAAAAACCAAAATGTGCTTTAATTGGAGAAGATGGAAACATATTTAATTTAATGGGAATAGCATCACGAACATTAAAGAGAAATGGAATGCAAGAAGAGGCAAAAGAGATGTGTAATAGAATAACAAATGGAGCAAAAAGCTATGATGAAGCACTTATGATTATAGACGAATATGTTGAAATAACTGATAAAGAAGAAATGGAAGAAGACGAATATTAGTAAATAAGTGGATAATTTAGAGATGTCTAAATGACCTCTAGTTCTTTGGGGAGCACCCAGCTAAAAGCCACGCTTTTAGGCAGTTTCACGAAGCGAGGAGGTCGCCCTGATCCTGCAAAATTGCTTGAAAGCAATTTTGATAAATAATTAGGAGGTGCAAAGGAGGTTTTGGGAATAAAATATGGAAGATGAAAAATTAGAGAAATTAACAATAAGAATCTCTAAAGAGAAAAAAGAAGAGTTAAAAAAGCTAGTAGAAAAAAGTTCTTATAACAGTATTTCTGAACTAGCAAGAGCAGGTATTGATAAAGAACTAAATATTCAAATATATAAAGATAATTTAGATTTTATAATTAAAGAATTAGATAAAATTATAGATGCCAAACTAAATCCTTTTATAAAATCACAAAGAAAGCTAACTGCAAAATATTTAAGAACAAGTGCTATTAATACATATTTATTAGGAGAACTTTTAGACAAATTGTTAGGAGATGATATGCATAAACAATTTATTAATATGCTAACTAATGCTAGGAATAAAGCTAATTATTATATTAGCCGTGATACAGAAAATATGACAAAAAAAGATTTATATGATTTTTATACAATAGGAGAGATATATCGAAATGAGTAATGTGGTTTTCTTATTTGAAAATTTTAATCCAAATATAAGGACTACTTTTTTCAGACATAAAAGTTATACAAATTATTTGGGGTACAGTGAATTTGCAATAAAGAATACTAATACAGAGCACGGACTTTTTGGAATAATTGATAAATTTCCTGATATTGAGAATATGAAAGATATAGAACCAATTAATCAACATATAATCAAACTAGCCAATAATAAGATTCCAATTTTTCGTTGTACCATATCTTTATCAGAATATGATGCTATTAGACTTGGTTATGATTCAAAAGAAAAATGGAAAGAACTTTTTAAATTGAAATTATCAAGTTTTGCAGATAAATTAAATGTAAAATATCATGATTTGCAATACTGTCGGAGCAGTTCATTTAGAAAGTGGACATCCCCATTTGCAAGTTATGATTTGGAGCAAACAAAAATATAAAATGAATTATTTTGTAGATTATAAAGAAGTTAACAAAATGCGAGAGGAGTTTACTAACGAAATATTTAAAGAAGATTTGCTTGAACTATATAAAGAAAAAGATATTACAAGGAAAGGGATTATTACTGATAATAAATTCTTACAAGAAATAAAAAATGTTAGTTCAAATAAAAAGTTTATAAAGGATATTCTACAATATGAAAAAGACTTTAATGATAAAAAAATATTGAAACATAATATTTCAAATAAAAAAATAAAATTGGTAGTTGATGATCTAATAAAAATAAAAAGTCTATTAAAACAAACAAGTGGCAGTATAAAATATCAGTATTTAAAAAAATATCCTAATATTATAAATGAAGTTGATAATCTATCTAAAAAAATAATTGAATTGTCTTTAGAATGTCAGGAACAAGTGGAAAAATATATACAAATTAAACAAGATATTGTAAGTTATAAATATCAAAATGAAGAAAAAATAAAACAGGCACAAACAATTGAAAAAGAAAAAGCAGAACAAGAGATTTTAAAATTAATCGGTAATCAAATATTAAATTTTGAAAGGATATTATTAAATCAAAAGCTAGAATATAACCAAATACAATATATAAATAATGGCAGACAATTAGTTTGGAATATTTTTAATACGCTATATTTTACAACAAGGCAGGAAGAAAAATATTTAAGAAGATTTGAACTAATATATAAGAAACAATTATCAAAACAGGCTAAAAAAGAATTAGCACTAAAAAAGAGAAATGAATCATCATTAAATTGGGAAAAATAATATGTAAAATAATTGTATTTAACTGTTTTTTATGATATAGTAGGTTATGAAAAAATAAGAATGAATGGAGCATAAAAATGAACTATAAAAAAGACTTATCAGAACAAAATCAAAAATTATTATCGAATATAGATATAAATATTGAAGATAGAGAATATTCTACTGAAGAAATTGGACGAAATATAAATGATATTAGTAACTATATTATAAGTAAAAGTAGTAAGAATGGAGATCTTGATAAAACAAGAATAGAATATATGCCATTAGCCAATATTTTACAAAGTTCAATTAGAATGGAGAAATAATATGACAATATTGTATGTATGTGGAATCCTATTATTATTTATACTTGCTATTCTTTTTATAGGAATAATGTCTTTTAATGAACAAGTAAAAAAATACACAATGACGGTAGCATCAGTAATTTATAATGGATTTATGGGATACATTGATACTATTGTATTACTGATTATTTATGGATTTTTTACGAATAGACCTAATGGTAGTGGATATGATGTACCAAAAACAGAATTTGCTTTTAATGTATTTATAGGTATAATAATATTAATTATATATTTAGTATTATTAATTCCAATAAATATATACATGAAGAAAAAAGGAAAAATTGATTCAAAAGCTTATACAATAGTAAGTCTAATTGCAACAGCATTTGGAGCAATAATCTTTTGGATTTTTTTGGATAAAGGACAAATATTATTTTAAAAAAATGTGTGTGTTTTACAATAAATGCAGAAATAGTAAGTTATAGAGGTGGAAGTTGTGAAAAATAAAAATTATGTTATTCTGATAGTCATTTTAATAGTTATTCTAATAAGTATATTAGTTCCAATAAGAAATGAGGGAGTTATGCATGTGGATTATAAAAATGATAAAACAGTTACAACTAGATATAAGGCTTACTATAATATATATGGAATGAGAATATATAAAATTGTTATTGATTATAGCGAAGATTAACAAAATTGTTATGAAATGAACTTTAGTTATAAATTACTTTATTATGAAAATATAGATTAATTTTTGGGTTTATGATATAATGCTATAAAATAATAATTTGATAGTTATAAAATATAAGGAGGTCTTTATATGAGTAATAAACAAAGAATATTTATTGTAATAGGATTAATAGCAATCATTGTAGTAAGTTTTGTAAGTGGTCTACTTATTGGACAGAAGAATTCACCAAAGAATGATTTGGCAATTAGTGCAGTATATGGAGAAACATTTTATGCAAGTATAGAAAGCATAAAACAGTATGATGATGGTAGTTTTCATATTAATGTCAAGGGACTAGAAGTTAATGACATAAATTATAGAGGAGACTTTACATTTAAAGTAGATGACAGTATAAATATGACTTGGAGAGGGAAAAAAATTAATGTTTCAGATTTAAAAGAAGGAGATAATATATCAATCACATTTACTGATGAAATAATTAATTCTATTAGTCCAACACCTTTAGATGAAGTTGTAAAAGTTCAATTATTAAGAGATGAAGAAAATCTAGCTAAAACATACAATTTAGATATTTTAAATATTGATGAAATATCTAGTGTAACTATCGATACATTATCTGAATTTAGAAAAGTAAAAGGAATTACAGACAAAGAAACAATAGAAACAATATATAATGTTTTTAATAATAAAACAACTCAAATAGAAAGTGTAAATGATAATCCAATAAATCCAGATATATTATTTTCTGTCACATCCAAAAATGATAAGGGAAATTATAAATCAGCTTATATCTATAAAAAAGACAATCAATATTATATCGAGCAACATTATAATGGTATTTATGAAACATCATTAGATGACTTTAAAACAATTGAAGAAATAGCAAAGTAAATATATTATTAGTTGAGACAGATAATAAAGTTGAAATTATCTGTCTTTTAGTATATAATCGTAGCAAAATATAGTAAGTTGGAGACAATAGTATGAATAAAAAAAGAATAATTATTATAACGATATTAGTAATTTTAATTGTTATTTTAGCTTTATGGATTAGTGGAATAATTCCAAAACAAATAGCCCGAGTATTTGCAACAAATTATTTAAAGAAAAACTTTCCAAAAATGCATTTAGAGTATGTGGACATAGAATGGAGTTCTAATTTTGGAGGATATTCTATAAGATTTAAAGACCAAAATGATGAGATACATGGTTTTTTGATGAATAACAAATATTTTCCAATAAATATAGGACAAGGTTTGTTTGGATTTGAAGAAGAATATAGAGCAAAATATGGAGAGTAAAATTTAAGGTATTAACAAAAAATAATCAATAAATAAAAATAGTAAGTTATCGCTGTGATTTAATTGTTAAATTAAAAGAAAGGTAGAAGGTGATGTTAATGAAAAAAGGAGTAAAAATTGTTCTAGTTATTGTAGTGTCATTATTACTACTTGCCATAATATTTTTTACAGTGGACTATTTTAGAGTAAAAAAACAAGAAAAACCAATATTCTGTGTTAAAACGATAAGTTATGACGGTAGTAAAGTTACTTATTGGGGATTAGGATATAAAGTAATTAGATATGTGGGTGTTTCCCCAGATGAACCATATGAAAGAAATATTGGCACAAAAATAGGAAATTGGTTTATGAAATATGAATTGCCTAAAAACTATAATATTAAAATTGAATATAAAGGAAAGACAATTACAATAACTGATGAAAAAGATATAGAAACTATTAAGAATATATTAGTAAAATCAGAATATACTAATGATATATGTAGTGGAATGATTACTCATAAAATAGTTTTAAACAATGAAACTTACTACATAAAAGGATCTTGCAAGGAAATACAAAAAGAAAGTAAACAGGCAATGATAACTGATGAAGATTTGAACACAATAAATAATATTATTTTTAACATATTAAAAAATAAGTCTAATAATATTACAAATACTTTGCCAGATAACGATATAGTAATAAATGAAACAATAGGAATCCAATAGTTTAATTCCAAACTGATCAAATTATTGCGACAACTTACAAGATATATATAACAAGAACATTTACATTTTAGTAGATGTTCTTTTAATTTACAAAAAAGGAGGAATGGTAGAATTCCAATAAAGGAGAAAGAATATAAGTAGAAGAATATTAATAATTTTAGCAATTATAATTAGCATTTTTATTAATGCATATCTTTCGGTTAATTTACATTTTATATTAAGCAAAAACTTTGATGGCTTATTTAATATAAATATTATGACAATAATAAATACTTTATTTAGTGAAAAGAAAGTATTTATTATTTTTTGTGTTTTAGAAATAATAATAATTTCATTTCTATTATTATTTTCTAATAGAAAGAAAAACATATATCATAGCAATACAATAAAATTAACAAATAAAATAGAAGTTCCAATTCCAGTAGGAGATGGACAATATGGCACTTCGTGGTGGTTAGATAAAAAAGATTATAGTAAAATTTTTAAATGTAATATTTTAGATAGAAATAAAAAATATAATGAGGTTTCTTTTTCTTCAGGTGGTGTTATAACTAATTTTGAAAGAAAAGATAATATAGAAAAATATTACTATATTGATGATAATGTTCATTTAACCATAGTAGGAAGTTCAGGATCAGGAAAAAGTAGAAGTATTATAATACCAACGATAACTATGCTAGGTTTAGGTCGGAGAAAATATGTTCATAAGCGATGTTAAAGGTGAACTATATTTATATACAGCTACTAAATTAAAAGAATTAGGATATGATGTAATAGCTATTGATTATATACAGTTTTTAAAAAGCAATAAATACAATTATTTAGATATTGTCATAAATGCAGTTGAAGATGGAAATATAGCTTTGGCAGAAAGTTTAGTTAATGATATTGTAAATGTATTAGTTACTAAAAATGATAAAACAGAACCTATATGGGTAAACGGAGAAATGTCAGTAATTAAGACAGCAATAATGGCAGTTGTACTTGAAAATAAAGGAAAAAGGAAATATCAAACACTTGCTAATGCTTATTACTTTGTTGCAGAAATGTTTAAAACAGCAGAAGATGGAGAAATGTTAATTGATAAATATATGAAAAATAAAGATGCGGATGATCCAATTAAGAAGTTTTTTGCAGTAGCAGGAACAGCACCTTCAAAGACTCGAGGTAGTTTTGTTGCTGCAGCACTTTCAACTTTGCAAATGTTTATCAATGATTATGTGGCAAATAATACTCAAAAATCAGATTTTGATTTAAGAAATTTCGCAAAGAAAAAGACAGCAATCTATATGTTATTACCAGATGACAGAGATACATATCATAAATTAGGAAGTTTATTAGTACAACAAATTTACACATCACTTGTTGAAACAAGTAGAACTGAAGGTGGAGAACTAGGTATAAGAATGAATTTTATATTAGATGAATTTGCAAACTTTACCAAAATTGATTCATTCCAGTCAATGCTAACAGTTTCGAGAAGTAGAAATATTAGATTTATAATATGCTTACAAAGTTTTGCTCAATTAGAAGAACGATATGGAAAAGAAGGAGCACAAAATATTTTAGATAATTGTGCTTGGATGTATTTGAAAAGTGCTAATATAGATACAGCAACAAAAATATCAGATAAATTAGGAACATATACAGCTCAAAGTTATGGAGAAAGCAGTAATTCAAATATAAAAAATGATAGAAGTAGTAGTAGCATGAGTCTTGTTTCAAGAAAACTATTAACAGCAGATGAAGTACAAAGGATAGAAAGTCCATATATTTTATTAATGATAGCAGGAAAACCACCTGCTATTTTAAATGTACCAGATATTTCAAAAATGTACTTTAACCAAATTAACTGTATGGGAACAAAAGCAGAAAATACAAGATTAAGAATTGAAAGAGAAAAAGATAGAAAGGAAAGTAAACTAGAAAAAATAAAGATTTGGGAGATATGGAAAAAGTATTATAATTTAGAACTTGAAGATTATAGTATTGAAGAAAATGAGGAAATAGTAAATATGATAAAGAATAATTTGGAAAGGAAGATAAAAAGTTGAAACTAAAAAAGGAAAATGTAAGAAAGATTATTAAGATTATATTTAAAATTATATTAGTAATTATTTTGTTAAATACAATGCAACAAGTTGTCAATGCATCTAGTTTAGAAAGTACAAAATTAGTAATTGGAACTGAAAAATTAGTAGATGCAGTAATAAGTTGGTTGGTAGGAATAGGCATAACGATTTGTGGAGGTTACTTCATCTATTATGTGTATTGTTTAAAGACAAATGATGAAGGAGAAAGACGAAGAAATATGCAAAATATAAAGACAACATTAATTGCTATGGTACTTATAACATGTGGATTAGCATTAATAGATACAATATTAGGATTCTACAAGTAAATATAAAGAGAATTTATATAAAAAGAAGGTGATACATATATGGCAGATATGCTTGTAGAACTCATAGAAAGTTTTATTGGAGGCTCTGAAGCAACATTAAACTCTCTTTTTAAAAGCATGGTAAATTTAGTTTTCCATATAGAAAGAGAGCTCAGTAATTTAAAATTAGCAGATGGTAGTTTTATAAATTTTAATAAAATTTATGAGACTATTTTTAGTTTCGCAATATATATTCTAATTATTGTTTTTATTAGTAAAGCTATAAAAATTTATTTTATGATGCGAGAAGGAGATGCAGAAGAAAATCCTATTCAATTAATGATAGGAATGATTAAAGCGGTAATTATTATGATATGTTTTAAAGAAATTTATAACATATTTGTAGGAATAGTACAAGAATTTTTAAATGGAATATTATCCAATATGACTGTTCAAGGAACAAATTTAGCAGAAATTTTAACAGGCAATATGGGGGGAGGAATATTTACTGCAGTTGCTTGTTTAGTATTATTGATTGTATGGCTTATATTAATTTGTCAATTTATTATGAAAGGAATAGAAATTCTTGTAATGAGACTAGGAATACCTTTTGCATCAATTGGACTTTTAAATTCTGATAATGGTGTTTTTACAGAGTATGTAAGAGATTTTCTACTTACTGCTTTTACTCTTGTTGTTCAACTAGGCTTATTAAATTTATCAATATTAGCACTTGTTAATGGTCATTTAATTTATGGAATTGCAATAGCAATCGTATCTGTAAATACACCAATGATGCTAGGAAAATTTATGATAAGACCAAATGGAAGTCTAATAAACAGTATGGGAAATACTGCAAGATCAATAAGAGCATTAATGCCAAATTGGAGAAGGAGGAGATAGAATATCGAAACTTTACAAGAATTAATAGGAATATTAAGAAATATAGGAATTGGAATTGCAGGGGTTACATTTATTATATTATTAATAAAAATGAGTATAGAGCCAGATGAAAAAAGTAAATATATAAAATTAACTAAACATTTACTAATTGCAACAATATTAATAACAATTTCATTTAGTCTAGTTGATATACCTAAAATGTATTTTGGAAGTACGGTTGAGATAGTAGATGAAGGGGCATCTGATATGACAATAGAAAAAGTAGAAGATAAAGATTGTCAAGATAGAGAAGTAGTTAATTTAGGAGGAAAAAGGTATGTCGTAACTGATACAGGAAAAAAATTGGCAGCACTTACTGATGATGAGCCACTACATTATGCGTTTGGATTATATTCAGAAGGTAAAGTAGTAGATAATGTTTCGTATTTAAGGTTATTTAATGAGTGCCAAGATTTTTGGAAAGGATATTATGCAGATATACAATATTACAGAGATGCAGATGGATTTATATTTCCCACTACATATACTTATCCAGAATACATTAATGCAAAATCAAATCAAAATAATAATATAGAAACAGGAGGAAATGATAACAATGGAAAGTAAAAGATTATTAAAAATACCAAGTCAAATAAGATTAAAAACGGAGTTTTTTGAAGGTTTTGGTACACAAGAATTAATAAGAACAATAATATGTGGTGTAATTGCCAGTGTTATAGCTTATATTATTTATTTAATATTTAAACAAGCATTAATATCGACACTTATAGTTATAGGAACAATAGTAATGAGTGTTATTTTTTTTACAAAAAGCAGAAATAATTTTTCAATGTCAGATTCTATAAGGAATATATTAAAATTTCAGACAATGCAAAGAAAATATAAGTATGTCGGAGGTGATTTTTATAATAAAAAAGTTGTTAAGTAACAAAAAGGATATATCTTTAAATGAATTTTTAAATATAGCAGATATAACAGAAGAAGGCTATGCAATTACAATAGATGGTTATATATTAATGTTTTTAAATATAAAACCACAAAATTTCGAGCTGTTATCTGAACAAGAACTTGAAAATAAAATGAATTATATGAGTGTAGAATTTTCGAATGAGCAATATCCATATAAAATATTAATTATGCCCAAAATATTAGATATTTCAGATAATATAAAAGAACAGGAAACATTAAAACAAATGATAAACAATGATAAATTTATACAAATAATTAATAACAGAATACAATTCTTATTAAATTTGGTTACTAATAAAGAAATCATAGAAAATGAATTTTATTTAGTTATTTGGGAAAAAGAAACAGAAAAGTCAAAAATAGAGTTACAAAAGAGAGCTAATAATTGGAAGAATAGATTAAGAAATTGTGAATTAAAAAGTGAAATATTAAGTAAAGACGATATTATTTATTTAATAAAATTTTTTAATTTACAGGCATATAAAGATGAAGGAAATGATTACGAGAATCACATCACAAAAATTAAAAGAAAGGAGTTAAATGTTAAAAACAAATGAAATATACAATATAGATTGTATGGAAGGATTAAAACTAATTGATGATAATAGTATAGACCTAGTAATTATAGACCCACCATACCTACTTAATATAAATAATGTAAAAAATCTTTCAAATATGAATAGATATGCAAATGATTTGTTAAATTTAAAAGATGGGTTTGATTTAAAAGTATTGGATTTACTAATTCAAAAAATGAAGAAAATTAATATTTATATTTATTGTTCAAAAAGGCAAGTAAAAGATTTACTAAATTACTTTAGTAATAAAAACTGTAATCATGAAATATTAACTTGGCATAAACAAAATCCATCTCCACTAATAAATAACAATTATTTGCCTGATACGGAATACATATTATTTTTTAGAGAAAAAGGAGTTAAATTATATGGAAATTATCATACTAAAAGAAAGTATTATATCTCATTAACTAATAAAGTTGATAAACAAAAATATAAACACCCAACAATAAAACCGTTGGAATTAATAGAGTATCATATAGAAAACTCTAGTAAGGAGGGAGATTTAATATTAGATTGTTTCGCTGGTAGTGGGACAACACTTGTAGGAGCAATAAATAAAAATAGAAGATATATAGGATTTGAAATTGATAAAAATTATTATGAAATAGCAAAGAAAAGAATTGAAGAGGCAGTTCTTAAAAAGAGAGGTAATAAAACTGAAAAAGACACAATATAATTATGATTTAATAAATCTTTTAACTCCATGTCGGAGGTTTTAAATTTGATAGAAATAAGATATATTTAGGAGATAAATTTGCAAAGATTTATACAATAATACATTATCCAACTAATGTTGAACTAGGATGGCTCGGAAAGATAGTAAATGAAATCGGAGCAGTTTTCTCGATAAATATAGAGCCAACTGATAATTCAGAATTATTAGAAGGATTAGATAGAAGAATTAGAGATGCAACAGCACTTGCAAAGTTAGCAAAGAATGAATCTAGTAAACAATTAAAAGAGAAAGAAATAAAAGAAGCTAGTGAAATTATTAGTAGAATACTACAAAATAATGAAGTTGTTTCATATTTAAGCATTTATATTTTAGTAACAGATGAAAATGAAAATAACTTAAATAAAAAGTGTAAGGAGATTGAAAAAGAAGTAATAAAACAAAAATTGAAAATAAGACCATTGACAAATTTTTTATTACAAGAAGGCTTTAAATCAATTGCACCATTTTTCACAATACAAAGAGAAATAAATAATTATTTTAAAAGAAATATTTTGACATCAACATTTACAGGAGGTTTTTTGTTTAACAAAAATACATTTATTGATGAAAAAGGATATTATCTAGGTATTAATGAAAAAGGAGGTATTGTAATTTTTAATATGTGGCAAAAAGATTCTGATAGAACTAATAGTAATATGGTTATTGTTGGTAGTTCAGGATCAGGAAAAAGTGTTGCTGTAAAGCATATTGCATATAATGAAATACCTAGTAGTAAAATATTAATTATAGATCCCGAAAATGAATATTCCTACCTTTGTAAAAATTTAGGAGGAAAGATTATAAATTGTAATGGAGGAGAAAAAGGAGGAATATTAAATCCACTACAGGTAAGAATAGATAGAGAAGAAGATTCAAATTCATTAGCATTACATTTTCAATTTTTAAGAACATTTTTTTCAATTTTATATCCTAGTTTACAAGATATGGAGTTCTCTGCACTAGAGTTATTACTAGAAGAACTATATAAAAAGTTTAATATAAGTAAAAATACTAATATTGCTAAATTAAAAAATACAGATTTTCCTAAATTGGAAGATTTGTATTTTTTTATAGAAGAAAAAAACAAGCAAAAATATAATGTAATATACGAAAAGATTTTGTCATTAATAAGACCAATTTGTGTTGGTCAATCATCAGATATATGGAATGGTTATACTAATATTGATATTAATACTGACATGACAGTATTTAATACAAGCAGTATGCATAAGTTCCAAGAACAATACAAAAGAGCACAATATTACAATATAATGTCATACTGTTGGGATTTCTTGAGCAGAGATGTAAATGAAAGAACAATTCTTATAGCAGATGAATGCCACATGTTAATAGACCCTAATATTCCACAAACTCTTGAATATTTAAAAAATATTAGTAAAAGAGCAAGAAAATATAATTCAAATATTATTGTTATAACTCAATCAATTCAGGATTTCCTAAATGAAAAAATTAGATTATATGGACAAAGCTTATTTACTAATAGTACATATAAATTATTCTTTAAATTAGATGGTCAAGACTTAAGAGATGTACAAGAAACATTTAAGCTGACGGATAAAGAAACACAATTAATCTATAATGCTAAAATAGGAGAGGCTCTGTTCATAGCAGGTATTAGAAAAATATTCATTAATATGTATATAGACCAAGAAGAGTTAAAAAAGATAGATGAGAAGTTCAGGAGTCAGCCAATATATGCATAAAATATTATATTTATCAATAGGAGTTACTCTTTTTGTAATTATAATAGGTTGTGCATTTTTAGAGTTTGGAAATAGTACATCTAAAGAAAATAACAAATATACAAATGATATTAAAATTGAAGACAATATACAATATAAAGGAAAATTTCCAATACCAGTTGCAAATTTTCAAGTTGTAACAAGTGCATTTGGAAATAGAGAAGGTGGTGGAGTAGTATCATCTAATCATAAGGGAATTGATTTGGTAGGAGAAAAGAATAGTAATATTATTTGTGTAAAAGTTGGGACAGTCACATGGGCAGGATGGCAGAATGGATATGGAAATTGTGTAGAAATAAAGCACAAAGATGAAAATGGGAATATATTTTATACATTTTATGCTCACATGCAAGATAATTCTTTAAAAGTAAAAGAAAATCAAGAAGTAATTGAAGGTCAAATTATAGGAATACAAGGAACAACAGGAAATTCAACAGGTGATCATTTACATTTTGAAATAAGATTAGCAAATAAAGTGCAGATAGATCCTGCACCATATTTATTTGAAGAAATGGAGTAATTGATGAATAAAGATTTTGAACATAAAAAAGAATTAGTACATTATGTGTTGATATTAATAATTATAGTTATTATTGTTATTTTTAACAATACTTTTTGGAAAATTGGAAAAAGTGAAGTAGAAAATAATAACATAGAATTTCTAAAATCTGGCAATATAATTTATAATGTACCATTTGAAGAACAATGGTTTGATTAAGGAGGTGGTAAATGTGCTTAATTATATTGCTAAAAATGAAACAAAAAATATAATACAAAAGATATGTGTAGAAAAAAATATATTAGTTTTATATGAGACTCATAATGATATTAATATAGAAGAATACATAAAAAGAACGAATGTAAATTTTAATGTATTAAGATATTTTATAATTGATTTAGAGTGCATTATAGATTTAAATAATTTTCCTAAAATTATTAGTCAATTAAAAATAATGTATCCAAAAATAAGAATAATTGTTATGGCAAGTTATAATAATAATTATCTGTTGCTTGAACAATTGTATCAATTAAAAATATATAATATTGTTGATACAGATTTAGTACAAAATATAGAAAAGCAAATGTTAGATGCACTTTCTGAAAAAGGAATACAAAAGAAACAAGTTAGAAGATTCGATATACAAGAACAAGAGAAAAAAATTAAGAAGAATAAACAAAAAGAAAAGCTAAAATATACTACTACAAATA
This sequence comes from uncultured Clostridia bacterium, assembly GCA_944392455.1. Lineage (GTDB taxonomy): Bacteria > Bacillota > Clostridia > TANB77 > CAG-508 > CALXVA01. Next base: position 46,771 of record CALXWP010000001.1, on the reverse strand, counting down.
TAAAGAAAAAAATCAAAAAAGAAAATATGCATGAAAAAAGTAATGTATATTTTCTTTTTTTGGAAACAGTTACAAGAATTGTAAAATTACTATCTTACATTTTATTTTTCATATTAACAAGTATAGGTATAACTGTATTATTTAATGAAAATTTAAGAAATATGATGTTACAAATTATTGAAGGGAGGTGATGAAGAATTTGAATAAAGAAGTTGATATAACAAGTAAACATGTATGTTTCTCTATGAATGGCAATATTCATAAAGCAATGAAACAATATTTATTAAAATTAAATCCAGAAAAAACAATGAAAGATTATATTACAGAATTAATTATTAAAGACTTAAAAAATAAAAACATTTTAAAATTAAAATAAAGAAGGGAGTAGAATATGATTAAAGCAAAAATATTAATAATAATATTTGCTGTTGTAACAACAATATCAATACTAGGAACATTTTCAGAGATTCATGCAACAGAAGGTAAATTAGAAGTTTGGGAAGAAGAACAACAGGTTGAAGAGGATAAGGTAAAAGAATACAGAGAAAATATAGAAAAAGAAATTAATAAAAATGGAGTAACTTATAAATTGAAAGATATATCTGAACAAGAAAATAAGAAAACTATATCAAAGAATAAAGAAATAGAAAAAGAATTAATTGTAAAGACAACAAATAAATATGATGTTTTAAATATGTTCAAACAAGAGATAAATATTAAAGAAAATGGATATACTGGAACATTAAAAATAAATAATTTATCTTTAAAGATAGAAGAAAATGATACATATAAAGAAGAGTACAAGGTATATTATGAGGAAAAATATGAAAATGTAAAAAGTAATGAATTAAATGATATTCCTAAAACAATAAAAAAAGATGGAATAGTATATTATTTAATTAATCCAGTATGGACAGTTGTAGAAACACAAAATATTGATGGACAAGCAGTACCTGTTTCTTATAATGGAATAATGAAATATGAGGCAATAGAAGTAAGAACTATTGTAAGTAATTATAAAGCAACAGTTAAATATAGTGGAGAATTAAAAAAGAAAGTTGTAGATTCTGTTACATTTAAACTACAATATGAAGAGATACCAATAGATAAAGGAGAAAATGAAAATAAACAAAGCAATATGTTACCAACTGTTGCAACAACAGGAACAGGAATAATTTTATGTAGTGGAATAATTTTGCTAAGTAGAAAAAATGTATTAATTTATAATTACAAAAATAATAAATGGAATTTAGTCAAGAAAACAAAAATAAAAAATAACGAAAACAAAATCAACATAACACCAATAAAAATGGATAAATCAAGAAAATATAAAATCGTTTTAAGTAATATGTTATTTAATAAATTGCGTAACCAAAATATTATAATAAAATATTACGATAAACAATTTATTTGCGAAGTAAAAGAAAAAGAAATTGAGATAATGGTGTAGGAGGATATTATGAGAAAAGGAAAAATAATAATAATTGTTTCAATTATTATTTTAATACTAACAATAATAATTTCAGTAATAAATATACATAATAAAAATAATAAATTGATAGATTTAAATCAAATCACAACAGATTCAGAATATGAAAATATAGTATATGACGAAGTTGAAGATATTTGGCAAGATGAGGTGTTGGGAATTTTAACAATTGAAAAGATTAACTTAAAAGCAACAGTTCGAGAGGGAACAGACAGTAATATTTTAAGTAAATATATAGGACATATAGAAGAAACAGCTACTTATGATGGAAATATAGGACTAGCTCGGACATAATAGAGGAAATCAGTATTCATACTTTGCTAGGATTAATGAATTGGAAGAAGGTGATATTCTAACTTATAAAACAAAATTTTATACAAGAAATTACAAAGTAGATAATATAAAAGTAATTTATGAGACAGATTGGAGTTTATTACAACCTACTAAAGAAAATAAACTAACATTGATAACTTGTATATCAGATAAAAGAAACCAAAGACTTTGTGTGCAAGCAACGGAAATTGAGTAAAATCTATTGCCAAACCTAAAAATTAATGTTAACATCAAATATAGAAGGTGATGTTTTATGAAAAAGAAAAAAATACTTGTACTTGTTTTTACTTTGATTATTTTAGTATTAATAGTTGTAGTTTTATTAAAAAGACATAGTTCTAAAACAACAATATCAAATAGTAATACTGCAGAGAATGCTATATTAAATGAAGAAAAAGAAAATATTACAAATTCTTTATTAACTAATACAATTTCAAATAATGTTAGTGAAACTAAAAAAGAAAACAATAATATAATAACTAAAGAGAATACAAAGGACTCAAATAAAAACAGTCCAACAAAAGAAGATAATAATTTGAATAATAAACAAACTAGTAATAATACTAATAACAAGACAGATAATAAAATAAATATTACAACAAACAACAGTAATAAAAACGATAGTGGCACAAATAATAACAACAAAAATGATAATAACACAAATAATAAGGTAGATAATGATAATAAGCATCCTAATGTAGATAACGAAGGAAATAAAGAAGACAAAAAAGAAGAAGAACAAGAAGAAATAAACAAAGATTTAGCAAATAAGCATTTTACTAAATATAATTCATCTAAAACAGCTCATGCAGTTTCATATATAAATAATCTAATGAAAAGTCAGAGTGACTATAATGAGTTTGGAGGATATGCAGTAGCAGTTACATCAAAGCCAACTAATTATTGGTTTTCATATAGTGGTGACTATAAACTTAACGGAGTAGCATTAACAGGTTGCATAGTAAAAGTTTATATAGAAGATGAGTATAGATATAATAGTAAAGGAACATCATATTATTTATATGATACAAAAGCTTATGTTCATCAAGAAGTTTTAGAATAATTAAATATAAAATTTTAAAGAAACCTAAAGTGGTTTCTTTTTTTAAGGAGGATTTTAAATGATAAAGAAAATTAATAAAAAGATTATAGCAATATTTATGATTTTAATAACAATTTTAAATATTAGTGTTCCTGCTTTTGCAACATTGCAGATAGGAGATACTAGCCATTTGTATGGTGAAAAAGAATTGCCACGGTTTTTTAGAAATAAAGGATTCAGGTGCAATTAAATTAGTTGTCAAGGTTTATTATAAAGACCCAGATACAAAGCAAAAATTACCTGCATTCTGTATTGAACCTAGCAAACCACGGTGTAGGATCAGGAGCAACAGATTTTGATGGATATGATTCATATATAAAAGAAGTATTAAAAGACCAAGCAATATGGAGATGTTTATATGAAGGATATATGGGAGTAAACTGGAAAGAAACAAGTGTAGAATGTGATGACGACTGGTATTTCGTAACAAAAGTGGTTGTGCATTGTTTAGTAAATAATGAATCTCCTAAAAGTACATATAAAGTAGCAGACCGTATTCTTGGATCTGATTTAGCACTAGGACTTACATTAAAAGATTTACAAAGAAGAGGAAAGAAGATATTAGATGAGGCAGAAAATTTATATTGGAAAGCTAAAAATGGAACTGAAAAATATAGAGAGGCTACAGTGGAATTACAAAAGAATGGCAATTTGTATATAAATGATAAATATGTAATTCAAGAATATAAATTGAATGCTAATAAAGAAATAGGAAGTTATGATGTAAATTTAAGTAAATTTCCATCAGGAACAACTTATGAAAAGAGCGGAAACATTGTAAAGATTAAAATACCAAAACAAAATATTAAAGATGATATAAATGGAACAATATATGTTATGAATGCAAAAGTAAAAACTTGTCCTGCTTTTTATGCAGAAGCGGAAAGAGATGATTACCAAGATTATGTAATTGCAGCAGATCCATTCGAAAAAACATCAACTAAAACAAATTTGAAAATAAATTCAGATACAGCAAATTTAAAAATAATAAAGACAGATGAAAATACAGAAGAAAAACTTCCAAATATCAAATTTAATATAAGATACGAGAATGGAGAAAATATTGGAGATTTCATAACAGATAAAAATGGAACAATATTTATAGAAAATCTAAAACCACGGAAAAGTTGTTATAACAGAACTAGAAACAGATGAAGAACATATATTGGATACTACAAGAAATAATGCAACACTTATCTATGGAGAAACAAGCACTGTGAATATTGATAATAAAAGAAAAACAGGATCTTTAAAAATTTACAAAGTTGATTTAGATAATGAGAAAATACCAGTATCAAATGTTGAGTTTGAGATTATAGATTCAGATGGTTTCAAATACAAAGCTACAACAGATGAAAATGGTATTGCATATATTGAAGGTATAAGAACAGGAATGGTTTCTATAAAAGAAACAAAAACAAATGAAATATATGAGCTGTCTAATGAAACATATAATGCAGAAATAGAGTGGAATGAATTAGCAGAAATTACAATAAAAAATGAAAAATTAAAAGGTCAAATTGAAATATTAAAAGTAGACGCAGAAGATAAAGAATATAAGATGGAAGGAGTAAAATTTCAAGTAATTAATTCAAAAGAGGAAGTAGTTGAGACAATAATAACAAATAATGAAGGCTATGCGAAAACATCAAGAATACCAATTGGAGAATATACAATAAAAGAAATTGAAACCGATGATATGCACATTTTAAATGGAGAAACTATTAAGGTTGATGTTAAAACTAATGAAACAATTAAATTAGTAATAACTAATGAAAGAATAAAGGGAAAAATTAAAATTGTAAAAACTTGTGAATCAGACAATAATATTACAGGAGACAAAGCAGGTACACCAATACCAAATGTTAAATTTGAGGTATATGATTCTAATAAGCAATTGGTAGATACAATTATTACTGATGAAAATGGTATTGCTATTACAAGAAAGTTAGATAAAGGAAATTATACAATAAAAGAAGTAGAATCAGGAAAATGGTATTTATTAAATGAAAATGAATTTGCAACAGAAATAAAAGAAAATGATGAGATAGTTGAAGTAAATATTACAAATAAACCTGAAGAGCCAAATGTAGATATAGAAAAAGAAGGTTTAATTCAGACTACAGCAAATGAAGAAATTAGATATGACTTTCACATAAAGAATACAGGAAATACTAAATTAGATAAGTTTACTTGGTACGATTATTTACCAACAGACTATGTAAGAATTACTAAATTAATAACTGGAACATATAATCAAGACTTAAACTATGCTATTTATTATAAAACTAATAAAAATGATTATAAACTATTAAAAGATAATTTAAACACACAAGTAAACAACTATATTGATTTTTCCGATTTAAAACTAAAAGATGGAGAATATGTTACAGAATTTAAGATTGATTTTGGAACAGTTGATGTAGGATTTGAGTCAGTAATAGACCCATATATTTTTACAACTGTAAATAGTACAGTAGAAAATGATGATACTTTTACAAATAAAACAAGAATTGAAGGATATAATGATACCTATCTAGTTTGGGACGAAGATGATCATACAACAAAAGTATATGAAAAAGAACTAAAAGTAAAGAAGTTGCCAAGAACAGGCTACTAAAATTTAATATTTGAATAGGGAATAAATAAGCTTTTCTTATTTATTCTCTATTTGCTTATGTAAGAAAGGAGAAAAATATATATGGATGAAACAAGTAAAACAAGATTAAAACAAATGCAAGAAATAGATGCAAAAATAGAAAAAATAAATTATGACTTTTTAGGTATAGAATCAAGGAAAAAAGAAATGGAAGATAAAAAAGTGGAGAAACAGAAAGAAATTGAAAAATTAGAAAAAGATAAAGATAAATTAACAATGAGATCTGAAGATATGAACAAGGCAAGGAAAATTATTTACATTGTAATGAATTTACAAAAAGATATTAAAGAAATAGATTCGATTAATAATAAAATTATTAAATTAAAAAGCGAAGTGGAAGAAATACAAAATAAAATAGAAATACAAAACAAATTATTTTTAGATACGAAGAACGAAAAAGATAAATGTCTAGAAGAAAGAAGAGAACTATATTTAGGAGAAGAAAAGCAAAATATAGAAGAAACCAAAAATAGTAATCAAAAACAACCTGAGGAAACAAAAGAGGATAAATTTATGATGAATTTAAATAGGTTAATAGAATTAGAAATAAGCAGATATATGGAAAATAAATCAAAGGAATTAAACAAAGAGGAAGAAGATGAAATGCAGTCTTAAAAGAGGTGATAAAAATAGAAGAGAATTTATTGGAAAATATAAACAATTTAGTAAAAGAGACATTTAACGATACTAACAAAATGAAAGACTTTTTGGAAACATTATCTTTAATGTATAATATAAGTTATAGCAACATATTAATACTAAAATCTCAAAGACAAGACATAAGCTTGATAATCTCAAAGAACGATGTTGAAAAACATAAATATGAAGTAAAAGAAAATGAGAATCCACTTAAAAAAGTAGCAAGAATAAAAGACAAAAATAAGCAATACAAGTATATCACGCAAGAGGTTTATGATATAAGCCAATTAAATATATCCAATAAAATAGAGAGCAAGAAAAGTATTGAATATATTGAAAAAATGCTAAAGGGTATGTGTTCAAGAAGAGGATTACAGTATGAAGAAAATAATGCAATGGCTAATATTGAAAATATAGTAAATGATATAAAAAATAACTGTAGACAAGAAAATTTATCTAAATATAATCTTGATGGATATTTAAAGCAAATACAAATAGAAAATAGTGCTACTACATTTGTTATTGCAAAGAAATTAGGTATAAATACTCGAAACTATAATTTAAAAGATATTTGCAAATGGGGTATAGAAAATGATGTTAATACCTTAAAAGAAAGTATGAGATATATACAAAAGTTTACAAATTATTTTATATTGGATTATAAAACACAAGAGAAGATTAATCGAATTGAAAACACAAATGAAGATGAAGAAGAATTTGAATAGATAAGAAAGGAGCATAGATGAAAGAAGAAAGATTTTCCGTAAATATGTCAAAGCAAGAAATGATAAGATTTTATGCTAATAAAATTGTAGAGGATGGAATTAGAGGTTGTAATGAATTTAGTAATATAATTTGTTTAAAAAACTATGAAGATGGTATAGAACTAAAAAAATATAAAAATGATCTTTTAGAGATACTATATAGAGATGAAAGAGTTGCAGATGTATTTATTGATGATGAATTAAATTTAAATATGGTATTTTATACTGACTATTGTCCGTTTTATTATGATGACGAAGATAAAGATTTGATATATTGCAAAATATCAGATAGTCCTACATATCAGAGCAATATACTAAAAGACTTCACTAATTATATACAAAAACTAATATATGAAGAATCATATATGTCTATTAGAAATTTACTAGAACATTTTACAGAGGAAAAACAAGGAAAGAATGAATCTAAAGAAAAACTATATAATTTTCTAAAAAAGAGTATTATACAAACAGGATTCGTAGATAAATATATTGATAATATTAGTGTATATGTTACATATAAAAACCATAAAGAATTAGAAGATGCTCTTTTAGAAATAGTAAAACAGAAAGAAAAATCAGAAGAAATTGAAACGGAATTTGAATAGATGAAAACTCCAGTTATTGAAGTATAACTGGAGTTTTCTATGTTAATTGTAGAAAAACGAGAGATGCCATAAACTCGTTTAAAAATAATAAAGAGATAGGTGTTATGAGCCGACGCAATAAAATTCATTCGTATTAGTGTAAACAGTCTATTTGCACAAAATGCGTAAGTGAGATTTCGTAACGCAAACTCACAATAAACAAAGAGTTTCAGGAGGCAAAACTTGTTTGAGGATATGCAGATGTAAAAAGTGTGGGCAAGGATGCACAATGTTACTAAATAACAGCATCTGCAGTAGAAATTTTCTACATACTAGACTATCATAAATGTAAAGCGATGGAATGACGGGGTTAAATTATATGATGTATTATTTTGTTATAAAGGGGATAATACATCATTTTGATCTGCTCAAGAATTTCAAGGGTTAATGTAAAAATAGATGTTTTTTTACTAATTATGTGTTAGAATGTATCAAAAGGTAATTAGATGACTTTATAATTCAAACATTATTAAACTAAAAAATGGAGGAAGTATGTGTCATAGAAATTGGAAAGAAAAAATGGAAGAAAAAAACTGGGAAGAAATGCAAAAATATAAAGAATTTGATAAAGAAAATTTTAAAGGAATAGAAAAATTTTCAAAGATATTTAATAGAATATTTAACTTTTTTAGGTTTTCTACATTGGGAATTTGTATAATAGCTATTGTACTAGGCTTAATAATATACCTATCTTTTGTAGCAAACTTGAATGCAAGATATTTATGATTTATTAGATTGACTAAAATACTAAGATATAGTATAACTTTAGTAATAAATAGAAAATGAAATAAAGGGGGATTTCTATGTTATTAGAACTAAAAGATGTATCAAAGTTTTACTATGGAAAAGAAACAGTAGCAAGTGGAATTACAAAAGTAAATGTAAAACTGGATATTGGAGAATTTGTAGCAATTACTGGTGAAAGTGGAAGCGGAAAATCAACATTATTAAATGTACTATCTCGGGCTTGATACTTATGAAGAAGGGGAGATGTACATTAAAGGAGAAGAAACATCAGGATATACGGAAAAAGATTTTGAGAATTATAGAAAAAAATACATAGGAAATATCTTTCAAAACTTTAACTTAGTTAATAGCTATACAGTTTATCAAAATATTGAACTAGTATTGTTAATTAATGGATATAAAAAGCATAAAATAAAAAAACAAATATTAAAAGTAATAGATGAAGTTGGACTTACTAAATATAAAAATACAAAAGTATCTAAATTATCAGGTGGACAAAAACAAAGAGTAGCAATAGCAAGAGCATTAATAAAAGAAACACCTATAATTGTTGCAGACGAGCCAACAGGAAATCTAGATAGTCAAACTGCAAATAGTATTGTTGAATTATTACATAAAGTGGCTAAGGACAAGCTTGTTATTGTTGTAACACATAATTATAATCAGATAGAAAAATATGCTACTAGAAAAATTGTAATGCATGATGGCAAAATAATAGAAGATAAAAAAATAGAAGTAAAAGAGCCAATAGAAGATATAAAAGAAGATATAAAATATGTAGGGCTTTCTTCAATTCCAAAGGCACAAAATAAAAGGAAAAATATAGGAATTTTAAATAAGTTTAGATTAGGAATAAGAAATGCTTTTAATATTAAAATAAAATTTTTATTGCTATTTGCAGTATTTTTATTTATAACTACATCTGTATTTGCAGGATATACTTCACTAAAAAAGAAGGAATATGATCAAAGTAATACTGGATATAATAATTATTTTTTAGATACAAGTGATAAGAGAATTATAATAAAGAAAAAAGATAATTCAGAAATAACTAAAAAAGATTATCAAAAAATTGAAAAATTATCTAATGTAGATTATATAGTGAAAAACGATTTATTACTAGATGCAAGGGTTAATATAGAAATAGATAATATGTCTACATCTGCACAAGTAAAAGATATAGAAACTTTTGATAAGAATCTAGTATATGGAAAAATGCCAACAAAAGATAATGAAGTGATATTATATGGTAGTAAAGATAGTTTTTATTTGACAAATCCAGAGCAGAGAATACTAAATGCTAAATGCAATATTAGAGATTACTCAAGTAATAGCCTTACAGAAAGTGTAAAGATTGTAGGAATTGCTTTTAATGAAGATAATTTATATGTAGAACCTACTATTTATGTTGGAGAAAAAATAGCTAATGAAATAAGAAAAAATATAAACATAAATTCTAGTAAAATACAAACTGAATATAATGAAAAAATATATGTTTCAGATCCATACCAAGCACAATATAAAGTTGTACCAAATAAAAATGTTCCAAAAGGTTATGCATATGTTTCTAGAGATATGAATTATTTAGCAGACTATGGTTACTGTGTAGGAGATACTTTAAAAATAAGTGTAGAAAATATGTATTTTAAAGATAATTTGAAAGTGGAAATAGATAGAACTTATACAGAGTATAATTTTGAGTATTTAACAGGTGAAAAAGACTATAAGACTAATAATGGTGCAATATATGTAAATCAAACGGAATATGAAAATCTATTTAAAAAAGGAAATTATCAAAGTAGTATATTTATCAAAGATGTAGAAAAACTAAATAATACACTTGAAGAATTAGAAAAAAGCGGATTTACAACATTGTATGTAAAAGATTGTTTGCAAAGTTATATGGGTGGATATGAACAAATCATAGGAACTATAAATGTAGTAATATTAATTGTTGTAGGAATTATATTATTTTTCATATCTTACTTTATTATAAAGATAATATTAAAATCAAGAAATGTATATTTTTCTACAATAAGGATATTGGGAGCAACTAGAAAGAATGCAAAGAGTTTATTAAAGATAGAATTATTTACAATTTTAAATATAGCTTTTGCTTTTGTTATAGCATTAATAGTTTTAATAAATAAAAATATTATAATCAATGAATATATACAAAATTTAATATCTTTCTTAAAATTAGGAGATGTTGTAATAGCATATATCATATTAGTAATAATTTCATTATTAATTGCAAATACTTATTCAAAAAAATTATTCAAAAAATCAGCAATGAATACTTATAGGGATGAGGAGGTGTAGTAATATGATAAAATTAGAAAAAGTTAATAAATATTTTAATAGATTTAAAAGAAATCAAATCCATGTTATAAATAAAACAAGTTTAGAAATTGGGAATAATGGATTAGTTGCAATTTTAGGAGATTCAGGCTCACGGAAAAACTACACTTCTAAATGCAATAGGTGGACTAGATAAAGTAAATAGTGGAAAAATATTTATAAATGGAAAAAGAATAACTAGAAAGAGAAGTTCAAGAGTAGATAAAATAAGAAACTTAAATATAGGATATATATTTCAAAATTATAATTTAATAAATGATTTAACTGTTTTTGAAAATGTTGCACTTGCTTTAAAAATGAGTGGAGTTAAAAACAAGAATGAAATAAAGAAAAGAGTTAATTACATATTAGAAAGACTTGGAATATATAAATACAGAAATAGATATGCAAATATGATTTCAGGTGGAGAAAGACAAAGAGTTTCTATTGCAAGAGCTCTAGTAAAAAATCCAGATATAATAATTGCAGATGAACCAACAGGAAATTTAGATAGCAAGAATTCACTTGAAATAATGAATATTATTAAATCTATTTCTAAAAACAAATTAGTAATTTTAGTAACACATGAAAGAGATTTAGCAGAATTTTATGCCTCAAGAATTATAGAAGTAGTAGATGGAAAAGTAGTAACTGATAGAATAAATGAACATGATGAAGAACTAGATTATAGATTAGAAAATAAGATATATTTAAAAGAGTTTAAAGAAGTAAATAATTTAAGCAAAGACGATATAGATCTAAAAGTATATTCTGACAATAATGAAAAACTAAATGTGAAAATAGTAGTAAAAAATGGTAATTTATACATACAGGCAAAAGAACAAAAAGTAGAAGTTGTAGATGAAAATTCATCAATAGAGTTTGTAGATGACTACTATAAAAAAATTTCAAAAGAAGAATATGAAAAATATCAGTTTAATTATGATGAAATAATTAATAAAAAATATAAAAAGAGATATACATCTATTTATAATCCTATTACTCTACTTGTAGATGGATTTAAGAAAATATATAATTATTCTATTTTAAAAAAGTTGTTATTACTTCGGTTTTGTTGCATCTTCAATGTTTGTACTTTATGCTGTAAGTAATATAATGGGAGTTACAGATATAAAAGATGAGAAATTTATAACTAGAAACAAAAGTTATCTTACAATTACTGAAGATGAAATAAAAGTAAAAGATTATTTAAAATATGAAAAACTAGACTTTATAGATTATATAATGCCACGGTGATTCACAAATACAACTAAATATAAAATACGATGATTATTATCAAACAAAAGAAGCATTTGATAGCTTTACTGTTTCTCTTGCTAATATAGATATTATAAATAAAGAAAATATAATATTAGGAAGAATGCCAAAAAATGAAAATGAGATAGTTATAGATAAAATGGCATTAGAAAAAATATTAAACACTGATTTTAGTAGAGCTAAATCTGTCGGAATCAAAGCAGTAGATGGTTTTTTAAATAGAGAAATATCTTTGTATAATGTATATGGACAAATCCCTAATATTAAAATGGAAGATTTCAAATTAGTAGGAATTTGCGATTTGAAGACTCCATCAGCTTATATGGACAATCAAATTTTTGTAAATGTGCTTTCATCTTCTACTAAAGGAGATCCATATAACGACTTTATAGTTTTAAGTGATTCAGAAAATAACGATTATTTATCTCATAAATTGTATGATGTAGAACTTGCAAAAAATAGAATAGAACTTACAAAAGGAAGAATGCCAAAAAATGATTATGAAATAATTGTTAATGAAACTAATAAGTATGAGATGGACTTATATGAAACAATAAATGACAAAATAAATGGTAATGAATTAAAAGTAGTAGGATATTATACTAGTAAAGAGCAAATAAATGATTTCTTTACAACAAATAATACAATTAAGTACAAGCTATTACAAGATAGTAATAATATAACGATATATCCAAAAGATAAGCAAAAAACAATTAATTACTTTAATGAACAAGGAAAATATATAGAAGATACATATCAAAGAGACAGAAAAGTTTATGTAGATTCAATAAAAGATAGTATAAAATCAAGTATTATCTTAGCAAGTATAATTTTAGCAATTTCTTTAATAGAAATATTTTTAATGATACGCTCATCTTTTTTATCTAGAGTGAAAGAAGTTGGAATATTAAGAGCAATTGGTTTAAAGAAAAAAGATATATATAAAATGTTTCTAGGGGAAATAATAGCTTTAACAATCGTAACTGCAATACCTGGATTATTAATTATGACAAATATATTAAAAGGATTACAATTAATACCTTATTATCAGGATCAGTTTATGCTTAATATAAATGTGATTGGAATTAGCATAGTTATAATAGTTGCATTTAATATAATAATTGGCTTGTTACCAGTATTTAATGTGATAAGAAAAACACCAGCACAGATATTAAGTAGAAACGATGTAGATTAAGTTAAGACAATTTATAGATTATGCTATAGATAAATAAAAAATAATTTTAGTCAGAATGTAGATATGATTACTTTTTTTCTTATAAACAAACATTACTCAAGATAAGAATAGTAATTATAAATTTAATGGGAGTAGTTATATTGATAATTACTCCCACTTATGCTAATATGATATAAAAAATAGTATATAAAGAAATAAGGAGAAATATGAAAAGTATAAATAAACAAGAATTGCATTTAATATTTCAAGAAATAAAACAAGGAAATTGCAATAAACTAGATGATTTATATTGTAAATATAATAAGTTAATATATAATATTGTTTTCTCAATATTAAAAAATCGTGAAAACAGTGAAGATATTGTTCAAATTGTATTTATGAAAATATTTCAAATGGACAAGAATAAATTGCCAACAACCAATGAATCAACTTGGCTATACTCTTTGACAAAAAATGAAACACTTAATTATTTAAGAAAGAAGAAACAAGAAGTAAATTTAGACGAAATTTATTATATAACAGAAGAAGATAAAGAACTAAATAAGATAATTGATAAAGATAATTACAATAGAATTATTGCTAAATTAAATAAACAAGAAAGAGAGATAATTTCATTAAAAATATTATCAAATATGTCATTTAAAGAAATATCATTGTTGCTAAATATACCAATGGGAACAGTACAATGGAAATATTATACCTCTTTATATACTTTAAGATTATTATTAAGCAATATATCAATGGTTATTATTGGAATATTACTTTTTATAAAAGAAAATATGGCAAACAGAAAAATGCAAGAAACCAATATAAGTAATAATATAAGCTCAGATAATGAAACAGAGCTGTTAGAAAATGAGACTAGCTCAAATATAGAAAATAAAATAGATTCTTCCCATTCATCAGATAATATTATAGAAAATGAAATAATAGAAGTTCAAGATCCACAAGAAGTTAATTATAAAAACACAAATATCAACATAGGAATTTTAAGTTTTACAGGAATATTTTTATTCTTTACTATAATTTTTACAATTATTTTTGTAAAACACCAACAGAAAGCACATAAAAATGTGTCTAAATAATAGAAAGGAAAAAGGTGGTAGAAATGAAAAAAGGAATAAAAATCTTTCTTATTGCATTAGGAATAATTATAATTTTAGGATTAATATTTTTTGGAGTAGATTATAATAGAGTAAAAAATGGAGATAATCCAATATTTTGTATTCGAAATCTTGCAGGAATAATTATGGATGGAGGAACTATAGAATATTTTGGACTTGGATATAAAGTAATTGACTTTAATATGCTAAACGGATATGACGAAATAAAAATTGGCTCATGGTTTATGAAGTATGAAGATTTTGAGAACGAATATAATGATTATGTATCAAATACAAAGGTAATAGTAAATGACTATGATAATATACCAAGTATTACAATAACAGGTGAAGATGCACTTATAATAAAACAAATATTAAATGAATTTACATATAATAGTGAATTATGTAATGGAATTTATAGTTACAAAATTACAATAGATGATGAAGAAGATTATATGGTAAAAAGAGATTGTATGGCAATAGAAAAAGGAAGTAAACAAACAGAAATTACTAAAATTACTCTAGAGTCTATTGAAAATATTATTGAAAATAACATAGATGAGAGGAAACAATTAGAAGAAATACCACAAGATTATCCAATGAATCAAGCTATAAAAGATGGATGTGTAGTAATGTCAAACAATGCAGTATTTAATAAAAGTATGTTGGATTCTTTTATTGACAATACAAATGTAAATAATAAAGACAGAAAATCTGACTTTATAAGATTTGTTCAATACACAATAGAAGGAGATGCAATAATTACAGATTTAGAATATAAAGCTGATGTTGGTTATATATTAACAACTGATAATACAAGAGATGCTTTTGGAGCAGATACAAGAGTAATAAAAAATAGTGATATACCATCAGAATTTTATACAATAGATTTAGTAGAAAATGAAGACTTCTTTGATATTGTGTTACAATTAACAGGAAAAATAGACTATGAATCCAATAAAAAAGAATATAAACCAATAACAGTAGCAAGTTATTCAAAAGATTCAGAAATTTATGGAACAGCACCATCATTTATAGGAGAAGTAACAGAAATAAATGATAAAACAATAATAGTAAAAACAGAAGAAAAGAATTTAGGTGACGCTGTTAGTGTTAAAGTAGAAAATTCAAAAGAATACAATATAGGGGATAAAGTGGAAGTGATTTATACAGGAATGGTTTTAGAATCTTATCCTTGTCAAATTTATGAAATTGAAGTAAGGAAAATAGAGAAATAAGAATACCTAAAGCGAGAAAAATAATTTGTATTTATAAATTAGAAAGAGAGGTTTTTATATGAGTAGTAACAAAAAAGTATTTATTATAGTAGGAATGATAGTAATTATTTTGTTAAGTTTTACAATTGGTTTATTTATAGGAAAAATGTATGTAGTGAATGATGATTTAGCAATTAGTAAAGTATATGGTCAAACATTTTATGCTAATATAGAGAGTATAAAACAATATAATGATGGTGGATTTCATATTAATGTTAGAGGGTTAGAAATAAATGATATAAATTATAGAGGAGATTTTACTTTTACCATAAATGATAATATAGATATGACTTGGAGAGGAGAAAAAATTGGTATATCAGATTTAAAAGAAGGTGATATTATATCAATTACATTTACAGATGAAGGTTTAAGGGATATTAGCCCAACACCCTTGCAAGAAGTTGTAAAGGTTCAACTTTTAAGTGATGATGTTGAAAAACAAGAAAACGAAATTAACAATAAAGTTACTACAATAGATATTCAAGAAACAGGATTAAGTTCCGTAACACCACCAATAAAATATACTTTAAACCAAGAAGAAATATATACAATTTTCAGTATTATAGATAATTTGAATTTTTCCAAGGAAACCTGTGATGGAATTCCAACTTATTTCATTAAATATAATAGTAAAGAAAAAGAAGGGTTTTTAACTTATGGAGTTGAAGAATTTGAGAATGAATATCATATTACATCAGATGAAAAAGGTGAAGCTATATTATCTAATGAACAACAAAAACAATTATACAAGATAATAAATAAAATGTATGATTAAAAAAATAATTACAATTTAAAAAATTACTTTATATTAGCATATAGAGTAATTTTTTATTTATGATAAATAAAATAGAAAACTTTAGAAAAGTCTAAAAAAGTCACTCTTTATTATAAAAAATTTGCACCATTTTTATTTGCTTTTTTTATCTAATAAATAAAATGAGTAATAACGAACATCTTTGATTTATATTTTTAATTTTATAGTATTCGTGAAGAAAGGGGAAGGCCTATGAATAATAAAAAAGTTATAATATCTATTATTATATTTTCTATAATATGTATAATATCAGCAACTGCCTGGATAATTAGCATTGCTAGTAATGTTGATATGAAAACTGCAAATGTAGATAAAAGTATAGTAGAAAACAATAATACTAATTATAGTATTACAGATATAAAAAATAATATTGAACCAGACAAAATATTTTATATGGAATCTGAGGCATCATATGCATATGAACCAACACTAGAAAACTTATATGAAAAGTCTGACATTGTTCTTATAGGAAGCTTTAATTCAAACTTAAAAACATATGCACCTGGGGTAGCAATTCATACCATAACAAAATTCGATACATCAAAAGTTTTAAAAAATAATACTAATATAAATGTGAATAAAACTGTTACATTTGATAGAATAGGAGGAGCATTAAAATTGAGCGAATATATAAATGGTAATGATACAATACGACCTGATGAATTTGTAGATATTCCAGCTCAAGCTAGAAATGAATATTATGTTATACAAGAATATGATCCTAATGATAAACTTGATCTAAAAACTGAAAAGAATCAAGCATCAAAATCAGTTCCTAATCAAGAATATATTTTGTTTTTATCAGAAAGAAATAATCAGCTTGTGGTTAATTCATATTATCATGGAATGAGAGAAATCAAAGACAATAAACTTTATGATTACAATACAAAATCATTTATTGCTAGTAACTTGATTACAAAATAAAAAGGTCATATTATCTAAAAAAATTCTTTAAGAGAAAAATCTCTTAAAGAATTTTTTTGCAACTTTTTTATTAAAAAATAGTATCTAATAGTTATAAGAAGAAATATAAGAAGAAAGGGATTAATCAATTAAATCAATTATAATTGATTATACAATATTTTAAATGATAAATATTCTAATTGCAGATGAAAATATATATTATGCTACCAATTTAATGAACTTTATAAATAAATATAATGATAGTATTAGAGTTTTAGGAATAACATCCAATGGAAAGGATACTATTGAATTTTTAGATAACAATAATGTGGATGTGTTTTTTTTAGATATAAAGATGCCAATATATAATGGTATTGAAATATTAGAAAAAGTACAGAACAAAAAAAAGTATATACAATCTTGTATTGGAATATCAGATTGTGCAAATATACCTAAAGATTTTACTAATAACAATATTGTTTATTCAGTATTAAGCAAAAATTCAGGATTCGATAAGATATTATACGAATTAAATAAAATATTAAAATTAAAAGATGAAATCAAGAATAAGAAAATAACAAAGGAAAAAATTATAAAAGAACTATTATTTTTAGGATATGATTTTTCTTTTAAAGGGACAAAGTATCTGATAGAAGTAATTGAATATATTGCGGTTAATTCGATGCAAGAACTATATAATCTAGAAAGTCAAGTATATTCTGAAATTTCATTGACTTATAAAGTATCTATACATAGTATAAAATGTAATATATATCGTGCAACAACTGAAATGTATTATAGATGTGAGGCAGAAAAACTAAAACAATAATAAATACTATAATATATAAAATTAATAAATAATTATATAAGATATAATTATTTACAATAATAAAGCTGAAGTCACATTAAGTCATTTTAATTAATATTGCCTGTAATATACACTTATTATATAATATAAAAAATATTACAAGTATAAACAATATGTAAAATACGAATTTCAAATGAAAAAGAGGAGAGAAAGAAAAGAGAAAAGAGATTAAAGATTTAGAAAAAGAAACAAAAAAAAGGACAAGAATTATTAGTAAATAGATTAGTTGCTATGTATGAGAAGGGACAAACAACTTAACTAGATGTGCTACTCTCTTCAGAAGATATGACATCATTCTTATGTAATTATTATAGAATACAACAAATTGCAGAAGCAGATCAGGAAGTTATAGATTCCATTGTTGTGAAGCGATAGCAAACAGAAAATGCAAAGCAAGAACTTGAAAGAAATAAATAAATAGATAAAAAAACGAAAAAAAACGAAAAAAATGTAACGAAAAATGATTTGTTAAGTCTATATATAATGAGAGGAGTAATAATGGAGAAATTATATAAGGAATATTCTAAAAAAATATATAGTTATTTACTGTCCTTATCAAACGATGAAAATATAGCGGAAGAACTTTTACAAGAAACTTTTTATAGTGCAGTAAAGAATATTAATAAGTTTAGAAATGAATCAAGTGTTAAAAATTGGCTATATACTATAGCTAAAAATAAATGGATAGATTATTATAAAAAATTTCAGAAAACAAATACATCTGAATTGCTTGAAGATAATGTAAATCTTTTATCTAATAGTACTCTTGAAGAAGAGTATTTAAACAAAGATGAATTATTAAATATATGTAGAAAAATACATAAAATGAATGATAATACAAAAGAAATTATTTATTTACGAATATTTACTAATTTTAGCTTTAAGGAAATTGCGAATATTATTGGAAAAACAGAAGAAAATACAAGATTAATATTTTACCGTGCTAAAAATAAGTTAAAGGAGGACTTGAAAGATGGATAATAAACTAGAATGTGATATAGTAAAAGAATTGTCAATTCAATATATAGAAAAGACAATTAATGAAGGTAGTGAAAAATTTGTTAAAAATCATCTGGAAAATTGTAAGGAGTGTAGTGAATTTTATAAAGTTATGGAGTCTAAAATCTATAATGATGACGGACAGGATAAACTAATGAAAAAACATTTAAAAAAAGTTCATACACATATAAATTTATTGAGAATATCCTTAATAACTATATTAATATTTATCCTAGGAGCAACTTTTATATTTTGGTCTAAAGAACAACGTATCTCAAACTTGATAAACAAGATCTCTGAAAAGATTGAATATATGGAAACATTAGATAATTATAGAATAACTCAAACTACAATGTATAAAAATTTAAAAACAGGAGAAAAGAGTGAATTTAAAGATGAATACTATTATAAAAATGGTAAATCAAAGAGAATATCAGATAGTAGTATTATCTTTTGTGAGGATAATAGTTATGATTCTATAGAAGTATATAAAGATATAAAGCAAATAGATTATAGTCATTACAATTATATTAAGCAAAAAAAAGGAGGACTAATTGGCGTACTTTCTTATGTTAAGGAAAACTATCAACCTATTGCTTCAACAATATACAGCTTAGCATTATCAGTTAGAGAAGATAGATATAATGGATTAGAATGTTATGTTTTAAGATTTGGAAATGAAAACAGTTATAAAGATATTTGGATTGATAAAAATAGTTATATTACAATAAGGGAAATAGATGAAGTTTATGGAAGTATTTATACAGAAACAGTTTTTACATTTGAAGAAAATATAGTAACTGATGAAGATGTCAATACTAAAATTTTAGATTCAAAGGAATATGATGACTATAAAAGAAATGATGTTAATAGTAATTTATCAGAACAGGATTTAAAAAAATATAATTCATTTTATCTTCAATAACAAGGAAACTGTATGATAAACTTACTAATTATTGAAAAAGATATTTGTTTTGCAGTAAAACTGATGAATTATTTGAATAATTACAATAAAAATATTAGAGTATGCAATATTATTGAAGATTTAAGTACAGTATTTAAAATACTTAATAATAGAAATGATATAGATATTATATTATTAAATAGTAACTTATATTCCTGTATCGAAAAAAAGCTATTAAATAATATTATTGATAAAGAAAAAAATAATAAATTAATAGTATTACTTTCTGAAAATGAAGAAAAAAATTGCAAAATAGAAGAAGAAATTCTATATGCTATAACATATAGAAATTGTGATTTGATTCGAATTGCAAATAAAATAGAAAAACTTGCTAAATATAAAGATATCACAACAAATAAAAAATTATATAAGGAAAAAATTACAAATCAACTTCTATATATTGGATATGATATTTCTCTTAAAGGTACACAATATTTAATAGATACGACGAGTTATGTGTTTTCCAATCAAGACAAAGAAGAAAAGTTAGAGAAAACTATATATCCACGAATAGCAAAAAATATAATCAAACAGTTCATAATATTAAATGTAGGATAAATTTTGCTACAGCATCAATGTATTGTAATTGTGATTCCAAAAAATTAAAAGATTATTTTCACTTTAGTATAGATACTAAACCAAAAGTAAAAACAATAATCTATACTATAGTGAACAAAATATAATATAACTCTAGTATGTTAACTAAAAAATAGTAGTAAATATAACTTATTCCAAAGAGAAAATTGAAAAAAGGAGAAGAATTATATGATAAAAAAATGTATATCTATAATATTAATATTTATAATGATTAATATATGCACGATTCGAGTCATAGCTGCCAGTTTATCAGAATTAGAAAATAAGAAACAGGATTTAGAAAAACAACAGCAAAAGGTGGAAAATAAAAAAGATGAAATTACTGAACAGAAGAATAATATTCTTGATGAAATAAGTAGTTTAAATATAGAGATTTCAAAATATGAAAATGAAATTAATGACTTGAATGGGAAAATTGATAAGTTAAAAACATCAATTTCTGAGAAAGAAGGACAAATTAAAAAATTAGAAGAAGAAGTTAAAAAAAGACAGGATTTATTAATAAAAAGATTAGTAGCTATGTATGAAATGGGAAAAACTACATATTTAGATGTACTTCTTGCTTCTGAAGATATGACTGATTTTATTTCTAACTATTATAGAATACAAGAAATAGCGGAAGCAGATCAAGAAGTAATAGATTCAACTATAGAAAAACAAAAACAAGTAGATACGGCAAAACAAGAATTAGAAAAAGAAAAAGATGAAATAAGTGAAGCTAAAAAAGAAATTGAAAAGAAGAATGAAAGTTTGCAAATAGCTAAAGAATCGAAAGAAATAAAGGTAAGTAAATTATCTTCTGAGGAAAAAGAATTGCAAGCAGAAATAGATAAATTTGAAAGTGCAATAAAGGAAGCACAGAATGAAATAGAAGAAGCAACTAAAAACACTTCAAGTTCAGGTGGAAATGACGGATATATAGGAAATTTTGAAGGAAAATTTAGTTGGCCAATTTCATCTAATACACCATATTATAATTATATTTCTTCATTTTTTGGACCAAGACCTAGTCCTACACTTGGAGCTTCTTCTAATCATGGAGCTGTTGATATACCAATAAGCTATGCACCAGTTTATGCACCAGCATCAGGTAAAATAATTATTGCTAGATACCTTTCAGGATATGGAAATTATATAATGATAGACCATGGAGATGGATATTATACTGGATTTGGTCACTTATCTGCATACAGCGTAAGTGAAGGTCAAAATGTTTCAAGGGGACAAAAAATAGCCACATCTGGAAATACAGGTATTACAACAGGAGATCATTTACATTATGAAGTTTACATAGGTGGAACAGATAATTCATATAGGGTTGATCCACTAAAATATACAAGCCATCCAAATTTGGAATATAATTAGTATATAGAAAAATAAGTACCTATTTTACGAAATTAGAGTAGGTACTTATTAATAATTATTTCAACTTATGCTATATGATAAAAAAGGAATAATATGAATAAAGAGGGAAATTTACTAATATTGCTATGAAAACTAGAAATGAAATATACTATCCATTTTTAAAAGTTAAATAATTTATATGTTTTTTAATAAAAATTTAAAAAAAGTGCAACTTTTTTTCATAGCACAAATGTCTTATAAGTATGTCAAGTTTGCAAACATGATAGGAGGAAGAAATGGAGGAATTGGTAAAAAAAGCTCAAAGTCGGAGATGAAGAAGCATTTACAAAACTCATATTATTATTGAAAAATGATTTATATAAAATAGCAAAGGCTAGGTTAAAGAAAGATGAAGATGTGTTTGATGTTATACAAGAAACGATGATTACATCATTTAAATCCATAAAAAAGTTAAAAAATCCTTTGTGTTTTAAATCGTGGTTAATTAAAATTTTAATTAATAAAAGTAATGATATGTATAATAAAAGAAATAAATACAACATTATTTCTTTAGAAGATGTAAAAGATTATAAAAATAGCGATTATATAGATATAGATATGGTAGATACAATATTAGATTTTAACTTCCTTTGTGATCACTTTGAATATGAAAAAAGAATAATTATAATGTTATTTTATATGGAAAAATTTACCGATAAAGAGATAGGCACTATTTTGAATTTAAATGAGAATACAGTAAAGTCGAAGAGAACTAGAGTAATTCAAGAAATTAAAAAAATGATAGAGAGAGGAGAAAAGAAGACATGGATGATATAGAGAAAAAATTATATCATGACTTAAATTTAAAGACAGAAATACCAGATGAATGTGAGAAAATTATTAAAGAGGCATTAAATAAAAGAAAAAAACACTATTCATGGGCAAAAATTCTTACAACAGCTTGTGCAAGTTTACTAATAACAGCAGGGGTAGTCTATGCTGGAACAAAAGTTATAGAAACAATCTGGGAAAAACCAGAAAAAGTAATGGGGCAAGTTTTGGAAGAAAAAATTCTAGATGAAGAAAAACAAGGATTGATAAATGAACATGATGCTAAAGAAAAGGCAGAAGAACTATTAAAAAAATTTGGATATAAAAATGAAAAAATAAAATCGATAGAACTAGAAAAAAATGTTATTAACTATAAAGTAAATTGGAATATTAAAACTACTAATAATATTGTACTTGAATTTGATGCAAAAGGAGGTAAAGGATTATCTATTTTTGTAGATGAAATATTAAAAAGAGATATTGAAGGATACCATACAACAAAACAAGAAGCAGAAAAGACAGCAAGAGATTTATGCGAAAAACTAGGATATGACTTAACTGAATATAAACATGTTGAAATTGATTCAAATATGGAGAAAGAAGGAAATGCTTATATTTGGTATGTGGACTTTTATAAAGAATATGATGGATTAGTAGATAATTATAATAAAATTAGTATAGCATTTATTCCAGAAATAAACGAAATTTATTATTTTATTGTATCTGATGAGAATTATGAGAATAATCCTGTTGAAATAAATGAAGAACAGGCAAAAGAAACTGCCCTAAAGGAAGAGAAAAAAACAAATCTAAAATATGAAGTTAAAGATACAAGTGCAGAATTAAGTATTGTTTCTATGAACGGAGAGGCATATGCTAGAACATATAACTATAAACAGTTCTGTGAACAGAGAAATACAATAGATTATCCAGATAATAAATATATAGAATATCGTACTGATAGGCATATAAGGAAAGCTTGGAAAATTACAATAGAATATTCTATATCAAAATCTGAAATGTCGGATAAATCTTTTAATATTCAAGATTTAGGATATACTTATTATGTTGATGCAACAACAGGAGAAATTATAGGAGGAGAAGATTATAGTAAGCCTATTATAAATTAATAAAGTAAAAAGTATAAGTTTAAAAATAGAAAACTTATACTTTTGTTTTTAAGTTTACTTACTAATGAAATAATAAAAAAGGAGAGAAAAATGAAAAAGAAAATATTATTAAAAATGATTACAATTATTTTATTTTTATTTATAATTTTAGGATTAATATTTATAATCAAGAAACTAATACCTGGATATAAGAACGAAGAAATAATGGACATGACTAATCTTGTAATAAATAGTAGTAATGTAACTGATTATTTAAAAGATAATAATACTAAAGTATATGTTAAAGATGAAGTTATATATTTATCAATAAATGATTTAAGAAATTTTTTTGATAAATATATCTATATTGATGAACAATATGGAAAAATAATTAGCACTTATAATTCAAATATAGTAATTCTAGATATAAATACAGGAAAAGTAAATTTAAATACAGAGGAATTTAAAACAAGATTTTTACCATTTGAGGTAGATGGTATAATATATCTACCATTTTCAGAATTACAAAAAGCTTATGATGCAAATTGTACATATATTACTGATACAAATACTGTTATTATAGATACTGAAGATAAGGATAAAACTCTAGCAGTAATAGAACAAAATACAAAGTTAAAAAGTAGAAAAAGGAACTTAAGTAGGACTATTTATGAATTAAAAGAAAATGAAGAAATTATGATTATAGAAGAATATGATAAATGGTCAAAAGTAAGAACGAATAAAGGGAAGATAGGATTTGTTCTTACTTCTAAAATAGGAGAGAAAAGAGAAATAAAAAGCTTATTAAATACACAAAATAACAAAAATAAAAAAATTAATATGTTTTGGGATTATTTTTATAGTGAGGAAAGTATTCCAGATAGAAGTGGACAAGAATTTGAAGGAATTAATGTTGTATCTCCATCCTTCTTTATATTAGATAATAATGGAGATATAAAAACTAATATAGGAATTAAGGGAGAAAAGTATATAGAGTGGGCTCATAGCAATGAATATGAAGTTTGGGCAATGCTTTCTAATGATTCTCAAAAAGAATTGACATCAAAAATATTAAATAATTATGAGAAGAGACAGAAGCTAATATTAGAGATTATGAATTTAGTTAAAAAGTATAAACTAGATGGGATAAATGTAGATTTTGAAAATATGTATATGGATGATAAAGATGTATTTTCAAGGTTTATTATTGAATTAAAACCAAGAATGAAAGCAATAGGAAAAGAAATAACAGTTGATGTAACAGCTCCTGACGGAGCAGGAGATTGGTCTATGTGCTATGACAGAAATGTATTAGGAGATGTATCAGATTATATTATTTTTATGGCGTATGATCAATATGGAGAGTCAAGTCTTAAACCTGGTACAACATCTGGATATGGTTGGGTAAAAACAAATTTAAATAAGTTTATAGAAACAGAAGAAATTGAGCCTCAAAAAATTATTTTAGGACTACCTTTTTATTCTAGAATATGGATAACAAAAGATAATGAACTTATAGAAAGTAAAGTAGTTTCAATGAAAAATATTTATAAAAATATACCTTCAAATGCAGAGATAATATGGGATGATATTACAAGACAGAATTATGCAAAATATGAAGAAAATGGATATAATAAAGAAATATGGATTGAAGATATAACATCTTATAAAGAAAAATTAACTTTGATACAAATATATGAACTCGGAGGAGTTTCTAATTGGTGTAAGGACATGGAAGTGCCAGAAATTTGGAAAATCATTAAGGAAAATTTATCATAAGATTTATGTGATTAAGGTTACAAAAAGTTGCTTTTTGCATTATTGAATAACAGGAATATACATAATATAATATTTATGTGCATAAATGTTTTGCACATGAAGTTAGAGGTCTTGTGAAAGGAGTTTTATAATAATTGATATATATTTAAAAAATATAGCAAATAAAAAATCCGTACCTAAATATGGTTAAAAACCTTATTTTACATCGTTATAATTTATAAATAGAATAAGGAAGTAAAGTGGTGTAGAATAATGGGTGTGTTTGATAGATTTTATAAAAGAGAAAAAATAATAAGAAAAACTGTTGAAATTGATGATAAATTATATGAAAAGTTAAAAGAAATATCAAAGAATGAAATTAGTGCATCAGTTAATCAACTTATTAATGCTTGTATAGAACAATTAATTGAAAAAGAAAATATAAAAGTGTATGTTA
Organism: uncultured Clostridia bacterium; assembly: GCA_944392455.1. Lineage (GTDB taxonomy): Bacteria > Bacillota > Clostridia > TANB77 > CAG-508 > CALXVA01. The sequence continues at coordinate 20,557 of CALXWP010000001.1, read as the reverse complement.
AGCAAAAAGGTGAGATTTCTATTAAGCATACACTCTTTATTAGAGAATCGTTTGTAGAAAAATTAGATTATCTAAAAGAGAAATATGATATTTCAATATATAAACTAGTAAATATGTCTATTAATAATGCATTAGAAGAATATTTAGCTAATAAAGATAAGCCAATTTAAGCTTATCTCTATTATAAATTAGTTATAGTTTCCTTATATGATTATGTATAAGGAAACTAATTTTTTTCTTTAAAACTAAAACCTTTCTCTAATCCTATAAAAAACATCATACAAATTTCATATTCATAGGCTTTATGAAATAGATGATCATATTTTGAAAACATCTCTCTATATTCTTCTGGTATTTGTTCAATTTTTTCATTTAAAGCAGTTATTTCATCATTGATTTTTTTATAATCATTTGACGCAAATAGCATATCTTTATTTTCATCCAATATGGCATTGGTATATTCAATGTCTGTTGCGTTCATAAATGTTTCTTTCATAATTAAATCTCCTTATTTATAAAATCATTAATAATTTTGATTGTTGTATTAATAGGTTTTGTCGAACTGAATATATAATTCCTATTAGTTCTGAATAATATAATTAATCCTAAAAGTTGATTAGTTTTATTAAAAAGCGGAAAAATCATTTGAGCAGAATAATTATTATTATCATCTTCAATTAAATTTAAACAATAATAATTCATAATACAAAATAAATTGCTTTTATCAATATTATAAGAATTCCAATTTTTAATTAAATTTAAAATATCATTACTTAATTTATCTTTTAATGTTATAGAACTTGCATTATTATTAAGCTCTACCAATTTTATATTTTCTAAATCAGTAATAATAATATTAGATTCACAGACAATTTTTGAATTAAATAAATATTCTTTCAACTTTTCTGAAATATGCATAATAATCCTCCTTTCTGAAAATAATCCATGTTGAAATTACATAAAATTTCAATATGGATTATACAATTATTTTTAAAATAAGTCCAGCACACTTTGTTGTAAAGTACAATAAATGTTGCAAGTATAAATACATAATTAAAAATTGTATAATTTATTTATAAAATGGAGGGAAAAATGGAAATAAGAGATAAATTATACAAATATAGTAATCCTATCTTTACTAAAACAATCAATATAGATGATAATATTTATAGTAAATTGAAAGATTTATCAGAAAAGGTTTATGATGCAACAATAAGTGAAATTATGAATATTGCTTTAGAAGAATATATTGAAAGAAATAATCCAACATTTTATGGAAAGAGTGAAAGAGAAACAGTAACATATAGGGCAATTAGATTAAGAAAATCAAATATAAATAAATTGAATGAATATAGTAGAAAAACAGGAATATCATTTACAAGATTAGTAAATGGTGCTTTAAAGGAGTTTTTAGATAATCAATAATATAATTAATGCACAATAAGATGTTAGTATTTCTTACGTCAAATTGTGCATTTTTACTTAAAACGACAATATACGACATTTTTTATTTATAATATATGTTATAATCTTAATAAGGAGCGTGATGTTTTATGAGGAATATTACATTATTAAGATTAAAACATACAGCAAAACTAGAAAAACTTATTAAGCAAAATGCTGATTACAATAAAATACTTAAAGAGAGTAGGATAGTTGACAAGTATATTGTAATTGAAATGAGAAATATATTTAATAAAAATTCAGATTATACTATATCTTTTCTTAAAGAATCTACAATCAAATCTGATAAATAAAGAGGAGTCATTCCATAAGTAGGGTTATAATTGTCAAAAATAGAGTATAGTAATTTTTTATTCATGCATCGTTTAGCACTAGATAAAGAATTATCTATACTCCATTTTATTTGTAGTGCAGTATAAAAGCCTATTTTTGAGGCAGTTATAGAATATAATTTATTTAATTTTAGATTACTATTTTTTCTTTGATATTTAATATAAATTAATTCTACAAAATTATCTGTTCCAGTAGAAGAAGGATTAAATCCTAATTCTGATAATATGTGTTTTATTTTTTCTTTTGTAGAAATTAGAGAATGTGTAGATACCAATTCTTGAGCAACGGAAACTGCTTTGAAATAATCAAAAGGTTTTGGCATTAATCTGTAAATATTAGAAAAATCATATAAGTTTGAAATTAATTCTTTTGAGTGAGAAGTAACAATTATATTCTTTTTATCACTTTTTTCTTTTAGATATTTTAATACACCTAATCCATCTATATTAGGCATATCTAAATCTAAAAATAATACATCAGGTTTTTCTTCTAAATATTTTTCAATAGTTTCTTTACCACTTTTAGTTAAAGCTACAACTCTAAAATTTGTTTCTTTTGTTAAAAAATTATTAAATAATTGTAGCTGAGATACATCATCTTCAGCAATCATAACTTTAATCATTTTTCCCTCCATATAAAACAAATTCATATACTATTATACAACTAAAAAGCCTATATTTCAATATATTCAAAAACTATTTTACATAAAAGGTAGTAAAAAGTGGTAACTTTTACTATATTTTACCACTTTTATGGAAATTATTACTGTATTTATTTAATATATACTCTAGGACAGAGGTCTATAAGTAAAGGAAGTTATTAATTAACATTAGATAAATAATAAGAAAACTGATGGAAAAAGTTAATAAATTAATTGTATTTATAGACTTTGTTTTTATGGAGGGATGTAAATGTAATAAAGTATTTATAAAAAAGTAAAAAGATAAATTAATAATTTTTCTTTACTTTTAGATATTTGTCCAATTTTAAAAGATTGGAGTAAATGTTAAATGGAAAGAAAAGATTATTTATCAGAAAAACTATCAAATGAAGAAAAGCTATATTTGAAAACATTAATTATAAATGTAAGGAAAAAATACATAAGAACTAATTATAAATTTATAAACTCAAAATGTATTGACTATTCTGAATTAAATATAGAAGATTCAGAATCATTACTTGACACTATATTATATAAATTTGAGAGAGAATTAAAATCAGCTAGTGAATTTGAAAAAATAATATATAATAATGATAAACTTTATAAAATTGTAAGAGCATTGTCTTTAAAAGAAAAGACTATGCTCTTTTATTTATATTATGAAAATATAAGTATAGAGCAAATACCAAAAATCATGAATATTAGTAGAGCTACTGCTTACAGAATGAGAGAATCTATTTTAGATAAAATAATGAAAAAAATGTTAGGAGGAAAATAAATATGTTTAATAATTTTAGTTTACGAGATGAAGAAATAATGGAAATAATTTATAAATATGATCCCTTAATAAAGAAAAATTCAATAATAAGTTCAAAATTTGATGAAGATTTAAATCAAGAGATAAAAGAGATGATTTATAAAGAATTAAGAAAAAATAGAAAAATTTTTTAAAAAATGAGACATTTACAATTTTTCTTGGACTTTTATTAGTAGAACAGTAAAGAAAGTGAGGTGTACTACTAATATGGAGTCCGAGAAAAAAGATTTAATAGATTGGGAAGATGCTATTTCTTATATGCAACTTGCAATACATACATTACAAAATAGTGCAACAGATATAACTCCTAAATCAATTAAAAGTGAGATGGAAATGCACAGAAAAAAATTTGGAACAAATGAAGTAAAGAGATTAGTTAAGATTATTTTAAAAGAGAAGTAAATCCTGTAAAAAATAGAAACAAAATAAATAGAGTTAATACTCTATTAGTATTTCTATGTCAGAAAAGTGTTAGTAAAAAGTTGCAGTATATAAATTGAAATAAGAGGTGTAAAAATTGAATATTAGAGAACAAGTATTAGACTTATATTTTATAGATCATAAAAAACAAAAAGAAATTGCAGAACAACTTAATATTTCCAAATATACTGTATCTAGAATAGTTACAAAAGATATCAGATATACAAAAGAAAAAGAGGAAAGAAAAAAACAAAGTAAAGAAAAAAATAAAAGAACAACTATTGAATATATTTATTCTACAAGGACTAAAAAGCAAGTTGATGAGTATGATTCTGTAAGGAAAATGCATATACAAGCGAGTTTAGAATTATCAGAAAGAAATAAACCAATGAATAATAGAACTTATAGAGACTGGAATAAGTCTATATATGAATATAACTATAATACTAAAACATATAAATTAAAAAAAGGAATTAATGTGGGAGCTGATGTCCCAAAGAGAATTAAATGGATTTAAATCAAAATAAGATATTATAAAGGATGCTGTTATGGAAATAATTATAAATTCAGCTACTAATGAGGAATGTTTAAAAAATATAGCATTTATAAGGGCGTTATTAATAAAGTATTCAATAGAGAATCTAAAAATAGACTATTCTCAAAAGGAGCAATTGAGAAAACAGATATTAGAATATCTGAAAAGTTCTTGAATATAAACTAAAAGAGAGTTAGAATAGCCAAAACTAAAAGAAGGAAGATTTTTAATGAAAAAACATATTTTAATTTTTATCTATTCTAGAAAGTCAAAATATACAAATAAAGGTGATTCAATAGGAAACCAAATTGAATTAGCAAAAGAATACATAGATTTACATTATCCTAATAGTGAATATGATGTTGAAACAAGAATCTATGAAGATGAAGGTTTTTCTGGTGGAAATATAGATAGACCGAATTTTCAAAGAATGATGAAAGATGAATTAAAATACCATGCAGATATTTTAATATGCTACAGATTAGATAGGATTAGTAGAAATATATCAGACTTTTCTAGCCTAATGGAGCAACTAAAAAAATACAACACTGATTTTGTATCTATTAAAGAACAATTTGATACAAAAACTCCTATGGGTAGAGCAATGATGTATATAGCATCTGTTTTTGCACAACTTGAAAGAGAAGTTATAGCAGAAAGAATCAGAGATAATATGCATGAACTTGCCAAAACAGGCAGATGGCTTGGAGGGTTAACACCTACTGGTTTTACAGCTGAAAGATATGATTTAGTTCAGATACTTGAGAAAAATATCGATAATCAACTAGAAAGAAAAGTTAAAAAGGCTTGTAAATTGATTGAAGATAAAACAGAAAAGAAGATAATAATAGATATGGCAAATATATTTTTAGAAAAGAAATCTTTAGCAGGGACAGAAACAGAATTAATTAATAGGAATATTATTTCTAGAACAGGTGTATTTTTTTCAACTAGCAGAATTAGAGCTATACTTACTAATCCTGTATATGCAACTTATGATGAAGCAACCGAGAAATATTTTGAAGAAAATAATATTGAATTATTTGTTAGTGAAGAGAAAAAAGGTAAATACGGTAAATATGGATTAATTGCGTATAATAAAACTGATAGTGGAACTTTAAAAGATAAATCTGAATGGATTGTTGCTGTTGGAGAACATAGAGGCTTTTTTAGTGGATTAGAATGGATTAAAATTCAAGATATTATAGATAAGAATAAAGATAAAAGATATCGTGCTAGTAATCGTACTAACAATGCTCTTTTATCAGGAATATTACGATGTGATTGTTGTGGATCATTTATGAGACCAAAAGCAACAGGTAATCAGCCTAAAAATGCTAATTATAGAAGATATTATTATACTTGTGAGCTAAAGGATAGAAGTAAAGGTTCAAAATGTAATGGTAAAAATATCAATGGTATTGTTTTAGACAATGAAATAGTTAAAAAATTAAAAGAAATTTTTATTCCGAATTCTGATATTTATAATGAACTAAAATCAATGTCAATATCTAAAAAAGATAATATAAAAAGTAAAAATGAGGAAATAGAGATTTTAGATAATAAATATAAGAAAAATAATACAGAAATACATAATTTGGTTGAAAAATTAAAATACATTGATGTAAGTATTATAAATGTAGTTAATGATGAAATAAAAAGACTACAGGAAGAGAATAATTCTATTCAAGAACAGATAACTATTTTAAAAAATGACAATAAAAGTAATAGAATTGAGGAAAACTTTGAAAAATCAAGCAGTCAACTAGTTTTAGATATTATAAATAATTATTTCAATATATTTGATGAGTTAGATATTAAATTAAAAAAAGATATTTTAAGATTGCTTATTAAAGATGTGAAAGGAAATGGAGAAAAAGTAACAGTAAATTTATTGAATACAAATATTGATGCAGAAAGGAAAACATTCTTCTTTGATAGTTTTAATAAAATAGAAGATGTAGTAAATTCTCCATTAGAGCACGATAGCGATTGCGACAGTATATTGACTGCGAACTCTTTAAGTTCGCCAACAGAATACGATAGCAGTAGCAACAGTTATCATGAATAGAGTTCATGCATCAGAAGGTGAATATTCTAGAGTATCACAAGGTGGAAACATAAGAAATATAATATTTCAAGAAGGACAATTTGATTGCGTTAGAGAAACAATAAATGGACAATATAATCCACAAAACATATATAACATGAACCCAACTGATGTACATTATGAAATAGCAGATTGGGCATTATCAGGTAATAAGCTAAATGAAATAGGGGAGTGCTTATGGTATTTAAATCCATTTAGACCTAATTGTGGAAGTACATTTCCATCAAATGGATCTGGCACATTTCATACAAGACTTGGAATGCATTGCTTTTATAGACCTACAGAAGCGTATTCAAATACTTAATTTTTATAGGAGGTATTTAAAAAATGGATAATAATAGAATTGATACTAATGAAAAAAGAAATGTTAATATTAATCAAAATTCTCCTGAGATTTTAACAAATAATATATATACACCAGCATTTTTAAGAGAAAACATAGGAAAACTTATGAGAGTAGAATTTTTAATAGGAACAAATAATTTAGTAGATAGAACTGGTATATTAATAGACGTTGGAGCAAGCTATATACTATTACGTGCTTTAGAAAGTAATGTTATAACATATGCAGACATATACTCAATAAAATTTATAACTATATCTAATTTACCATATAATATGTTATACAACTTTAATAATAATTTTTAAAGATTATTATTAACAATTCCTAATTTTTTTGATATAATCTAATAAATTTTAAATTATAGGGGTTGTTTTTATGAAAAAAGAAGAAAATAAAAAAGAAGAAAATAAAACAGTAAAAAATAAATTAATTTTATGTTCTATAGGTATTATTTTTGGACTAATTAAAGTACCAAGCTTAGTTCTTTTAGAACAGTCAATAGGATTCTCTAATTGGATTTCTTTTGCATATATAGTTATATATTATATTGCATTTAGACTTTTAATAATAGGAATACAAAAACTTTTAGTAAGTATGAAAATATTAAAATATACTCCTGATGATTTTTCTTCATATAGTTCTGATAAAAAGCTAAGAGAAGAATATAATATAAAATATAAGATGAGTATGGACAGATTTTTTTCAAGATTATGTTATATGATTTGCTATTTAGTTGTTTTTATCGCATCAGCATCAATATGGGGAAATGTAAGTGTAGGAACAGCTATATTCTTAGTACTATTACTAAATATTCCACTAATAATAGCATCAAAACCACCAATTAAAACTTATCATACTTATTATTCAGGCAATGGCTCTTATACAAATTCTAACTATTCTACTAGCTATTCTACTAGTTCAAACTATTTTAATAATGATAACAAAAAGAAAAGCGAGCCTTCATTTGGTGATGTATCAACAAGCTATTTTAAAAACGGAGACACTGCTACTTCAATGCAAATTGGTGGAACAGTTAAAGATTATACAGGAATATCAAGCATAGGTGAAGTAAGAGACAAATATGGAAGAAAAGTTGGATCGTCAACCACTTATGATTTAGGTTATGGAATATCTACAACTGTATACAAAGATAAAGATGGTAACAAAGTTGAAGAAACGAAAATCAAATGGTAAATAAAAACTAAAAAATACTTGTACTTTTCTTAAATAACATATATAATATATGTGTTACTTTGATATTTAAGGGAGGTACTTTTTTATGTCATTTATAGACGAATTAAAAAATAAAGCAAAACAAAATATTAAAACAATTATATTAACAGAAAGTGAAGATAAAAGAGTTTTAAAAGCAGCAGAAAAGGTAAAAAAAGAAGGATTTGCTAATATAATACTTATAGGTAATAAAGATGATGCTAATAAATTAGCAAAAGAAAATAATATTGATATATCAGGAATAGAAATAATAGATCCAGAAAAATCTGAAAAATTTGAAGAATATGCTAATGCCTTTTATGAATTAAGAAAAGCAAAAGGAATAACTTTAGAAGATGCAAGAAAAATAGTAAAAGACAATATGTATTTTGGAACAATGATGGTAAAACAAGGAGATGCTGATGGATTAGTATCAGGTGCTTGTCATTCAACAGCAAATACATTAAGACCAGCACTTCAAATACTAAAAACTGCACCTGGAACAAAACTTGTATCAGCATTCTTCTTAATGGTAGTTCCTAATTGTGAATATGGAGAAAATGGAATATTTGTATTTGGAGACAGTGGATTAGTTGAAAATCCAACAGCAGAAGATTTATCAGAAATAGCTATATCTTCAAGCAAAAGCTTCCATCAATTAACAGGAAAAGAATCAAAAGTAGCTTTACTTTCATATTCAACATATGGAAGTGCACATTCTGAATTAACAGAAAAAGTTGTTGAAGCAACAAAACTATTAAAAGAAAAAGCACCAGATTTAGTATGTGATGGCGAATTACAACTAGATGCAGCAATTATTCCAGAAGTAGCAGCATCAAAAGCACCAGGAAGTCCTGTAAAAGGAGAAGCTAACACATTAATATTCCCAGATTTAAATGCTGGAAATATAGGATATAAATTAGTACAAAGATTAGCAAAAGCAGAAGCTTACGGACCACTATGCCAAGGTATTGCAAGACCAGTAAATGATTTATCAAGAGGATGCAGTAGTGATGATATAGTTGGTGTTGTTGCAATAACTTCTGTACAAGCAAGTAGTATGGATTAATTTTTAAATAATTAATATATATAATTTTTAGGAGGTCATAAAATGAAAGTTTTAGTTGTGAACTGTGGAAGTTCTTCATTAAAATATCAATTAATTGATATGGACACAGAAGAAGTAATGGCAAAAGGATACTTAGAGAGAATTGGAATTGATGGTTCTTTCTTAACTCATAGAGTTGGAGATCAAAAATATAAAATAGAAAAAGAAATAAAAAATCATACAGAAGGTATAGAACTTGTAGTAGAACAATTATTACATAAAGATTATGGTGTTATAAAAAGCTTAGATGAAATAGATGCTATAGGACATAGAATAGTACATGGTGGAGAAAAATTCACAAAATCAGTAATAATTGATGATGAAGTTGTAAAAGGAATAGAAGATGCAATTGTATTTGCACCATTACATAACCCTGCACATTTACAAGGAATCAAAGCTTGTCAAGAAAAGTTACCAGGAAAACCAAATGTTGCAGTATTTGATACAGCATTCCATCAAACAATGCCAGAAAAAGCATATATGTATGCTATACCATATGAATATTATGAGAAATACAGAATTCGTAAATATGGTGCTCATGGAACATCTCATAAATTTGTTTCATATAGAGTTGCAGAATTAATGAATAAACCAATAGAAGATTTAAAAATAATATCTTGCCACTTAGGACAAGGAGCAAGTTTATGTGCTGTAGAGCATGGAAAATCAGTTGATACATCTATGGGATTAACACCACTTGCAGGTGTACCTATGGGATCTAGATCAGGTGATATTGATCCATCTGTAGTAACATTCTTAATGGAAAAAGAAAATCTTTCTCCAGAAGAAATAAATACAATTTTAAATAAAAAATCAGGAAAGTTAGGACTTTCTGGAATTAGTATAGATGATAGAGATATAGAAGCTGCAATAAAAGAAGGAAATCATAGAGCAAAACTTGCTATAGATAACTTTGTATATCAAGTTGCAGGATATATTGGAAGATATGCTGCTCAAATGAATGGCGTAGATGTTATAACATTTGAAGCAGGAGTTGGAGAGAACGGAATTGAAGCTAGAAAAGAAATTTGCGATTATTTAGGATATTTAGGTGTTAAAATAGATGAAGAGAAAAATAACTGCAGAGGTAAAGAAGTAGAAATTTCAACACCTGATTCAAAAGTAAAAGTATATGTTGTTCCAACAAACGAGGAATTAATGATAGCAAGAGAAACAAAAGAATTAGTTAAATAATTGATATTAATCATTTAAATAAATTAAACTTAATATATTTTAAAATAGGCATTAAATAACTTACTTTATTTAATGCTTATTTTTGAAGAAAGGTATAAATAAGGTAAAATTTATGGAAGAAAATAATACAAAAAAATCTAAAAAAACTATAATAATTGTTTCAGTCATTTTAGTAATTTTAATTATTGCTGGAATTATAGCATGGTATATTATATCAAATATGGATAAAAATAAACCGGATGAAGTCCTATATTCATATATTGAATGTTTAAAAAACAAAGATTATGAAGGAATGTATACGCTATTATCTGATTCAACAAAAGCAAGAGTTGATAAAGATACATATATTGCAAGAAACAAAAACATATATGAAGGAATTGAAGCAGTAAATATAGAAATAAATGATTTAGTATATGATAAAGAAAATAAATCGATTGATTATGATATGTCATTTGATACATTAGCAGGTGAAATTAATTTATCAAATACTGTTACCTTTGACAGACAAGATGATAATAAATACTATTTAAATTGGTATTCTAGTTTAATTTTTCCTTCATTAGACGAAGAAGAAAAAGTAAGAGTATATTCAACAAGTGGTTCAAGAGGAGATATCTTAGATAGAAATGGAAAGGTTTTAGCTACAAATAGAGATGATGGCAAAAGAGAATATCCATATGGAGAAGCTGCAGCTCATCTAGTAGGATATATAAGAGGTATAAGTAAGGAAGAATTAGAAACTCATAAAGGAGAAGGATATACTGAAAGTAGTTTAATTGGTAAGACAGGATTAGAACTTGCTTTTGAAGATAAATTAAGAGGCAAAAATGGTAGTGGAATATATATAGTAGATAGTGATGAAAATGTTGTAGAAACAATTGCTGAAACTGATGTAGAAGACGGAGAAGATGTTAAAACTACTATAGATATTGAATTACAACAAAATATATTTGATGAATTTGATGGGGATAATGGTTTTTCTGTTGCAATGAATCCAAAAACAGGAGAAATTCTAGCAATGGTTAGTTTTCCAAGTTTTGACTCAAATAATTTTATAACTGGTTTTACTGATGAAGAGTGGAATGAATTGAGCAGTGATGAAGATACACCAATGTTTGCAAGATTCGAAAGCACATGGGCACCTGGGTCATCATTTAAACCTGTAACTGGTGCGATTGGTTTAACAACTGATAGTTTTACAGCATCTGAGAATTTTGGAACAAGTGGCTTAAGTTGGCAAAAAGATTCTAGTTGGGGAGATTATAAAGTTACTACTTTAACAACATATAGTGGTGCTGCAAATTTAAGAAATGCTTTAATATATTCAGATAATATATATTTTGCAAAAGCTGCAATAAAGATTGGAGCAGATACTTTTGCAGAACAATTAAATAAAATATTGTTTAATGAAAAGATTGATTTCCCATTATCAATGACTGCTTCACAGTATTCTGAGGGTGATAATTTTTCATCAGAAGTACAACTTGCAGATTCTGGATATGGTCAAGGTCAAGTTTTAGTAAATCCATTACATATGGCAAGTATTTATTCAGCATTTGTAAATGATGGAAATATGATCAAACCAATTATAGAATATAATGATGAAACAGAATACTTAGTAGAAAATGCATTTAGCAAAGATGCAGCAGAAGAAATAAGAGATGATTTAATTCAAGTTGTAGAAAATAGTAATGGTACAGGACATGAGGCACAAATAAGTGGAATAACAATTGCTGGAAAAACAGGAACAGCAGAATTAAAAGCTTCAAAAGAAGATAATGGAGAAGAATTAGGATGGTTTAATTCAATTGTAATAAGTGATGATGAAGATGAACAATTATTAACTATAAATATGGTAGAAAATGTAGAAAATAGGGGAGGTAGCCATTATCTTTTACCTAAAGTAAGAAATATAATACAAGATTATGTAAAATAAAACTAAGATAAGCATTTTTCTATAAATTATTGGAGGTTAGAATGATAAACGATAAATTAAATGAAGAACTTAAAGAATATATTGAAAAAAATATTTTCCCATTATATAGTAGAAATGAAGAAGGACATAGTATAAAACACATCAAAACAGTTATAAGAAGAAGTTTAAGTTTAGCTAAGGATTATGATGTAGATATTAATTTGGTTTATACAATTGCAGCTTATCATGATTTAGGTCATTATATTGATAGAAAAACACATGAAATAATATCTGCGAAAATGTTCATAGAAGATGAGAATGTAAAGAAATTTTTTACAGAAGAAGAAAGAAAAACTATAAAAGAAGCAATAGAAGATCATAGAGCATCAAGTGATCATGAACCTAGAACAATATATGGAAAAATTGTAAGTAGTGCTGATAGAACTATTTTAGATATAGAAACACCTATAAAAAGAACATATTCTTATGGGCTTTCTCATTATATTGGGTGGACGAAAGAACAACAAGTTGAAGAAGTATATAATCATTTAAATAGTAAATTTGGACGAAACGGATATGCAAAAGTATATTTAAAAGATCCTGAATATGATGAAAGCTTAGAAAAACTAAGAAAAGCCTTAGATGATAAAGAAGGTTTTATAAAAAAAGTATATGAAGTAATAGAAAAAGAAAATTTATAAATTAAATATGAGGAGATAAAAATGAACAATTATATAAAAAACTTAAATCCAATCATTAAAAATTATTTTAATATATTGTCACCTAATGGAATACCAGACTTTATATATGAATACATAAATACAAAAGAAATGCAAAGAATTGGTAGAATAAGTGTATCTTGTGGAACTAATTATACTAAAATATTTAATCATAAATTTAATTATACAAATTTAGAACATAGTATAGGAGTTGCTTTAATAATATGGAATTTTACTAAAGATAGGAAACAAGCCTTGTCTGGTTTGTTTCATGATATTGCAACACCAACCTTCAAACATTGTATAGATTTTATGAATAATGATCATGAAAAGCAGGAGTCCACAGAAGAATTAACAACAGAAATAATTAGTAACTCTAAAGAAATTATGTCATTACTAAATAGAGACGGAATAAAATTAGAAGAGGTAAATAATTATAAATTATATCCTATTGCAGATAATGATACTCCTAAACTTTCTAGTGATAGAATGGAATATACTTTCTCAAATGGATTATTCTTTAACTCAAAAGATGTATGGTCTTTGAATGAAATTAAAGAAATATATTATGATATTACAATATTAAAAAACGAAGAAGGTATTGATGAACTTGGGTTTAAAACTAAAGAAATAGCTGAAAAATATATTGCATTTTGTAGAAAAATTTGGCCTTTTTGGATTGAAAATGATGATGTTATATCAATGCAATTTATTGCAGATGTTGTAAGAAAAATGTCTGATGAAGGTTATATTACTAAAAAAGATCTATATACTCTTAGTGAGGATGAAGTTATAGAAAAGATAGAAAATTGTGAAGATAAACATATATCCGAATGCTTTAAAAAATTTGAAAGTACCGATACAATATATGAAACAGATGAGAAGCCTTCAAGTGATTACTATTCTGTAAGTATAAAAGCTAAAAGAAGGTATAATATTCCATTAGTTCAAACAGAATTAGGTGCTAAAAGAATTAATGAAATTTCAGATTCAGCTAAAAATATAATTAACGATTATTTACAATATAATCCTAAGAAATATGTTTCATTTGATTTTAATTTTTAGATTATAAAAATAACTTAGAATAAATTATATAAAAAATATAGTGCTGATACTGAATAATATTTATATATACTCAAAGTAAAATAAAAGGGGGAAATTAATTTAAATGGAGGAAGAAAAAAATAGTCAAGAAGATAAGAAAACTGAAGAAACAAAAACTGATCAAGTAGTAAATAAATCGGAGAATAAAGAACCAGAACAAGAAATTAACCAGAATAAAATTGTAGAAAATAAAACAACAGTACAAGAACCTGAAAAAAAGAAGAAAAGTAAGACTCCAATAATCATAACTATTGTTGTATTAGTATTATTAATTGCATGTGGAATAGGCGGATTTTTTGTATGGAAATATATAAAAGATAATGAAACTGTTGGAACTACTTGGGGAGATACATATTATGCATATTTAAAAGAAGGAATGCAGCAAGAAGACTTTGCGTCAAAAGAAAAATATGGATTACAGCAAGGAATGAAAGATGTAACATTACAATTTGTTGAAGTTGAAGAAAATACTGATCCAGTAATGATTATGAACTATGAAGAAAATGATACAAACTATGTAAATGTATATCATATAAATGATGAGAATAAAGTCGTAAATGTATCATATAAAGAACCTTCAGCAGTTGAGTTATTATACAATATTGAGCTAAAAGAATATATATGGTATGTTCATGTAGAAAAAGCAAATGAAGATTTATATCTTCCTATAAAACTAAATGAAGAACAATTTACTATAAGTAATACAATTGAAGATTCTAATACATTAGAAAACATAGTAAATGAAAATAACGAAATGGCGGAAACAATAGTTACAGAAATAACAGCTGATATAACAATTGGAAAGAACGAAGAAACAAAAGTTGAAAAATTAGATGGAACAACAGTAACATTATCAAAGTTTGATGAAACTTTTGTAAAACCAGAATTAGATGAAGGTACAGAAATAAGTGTAGATTTAAGTAACATAGATGGATTGAAAGACGCAATAAAGGAAACTATAAATAGATTTAAAACAGATGAAGAAATTATAACGAATGAAGTAAATAATGAAGTAACTGAAAAAGTCAAAGAAATTGAGGATATAAAACAAGAAATTAAAGATGCGATTGAAGAAATAGAAAAAAAGGAAGAAGAAGAAAGAAAAGAGCAAGAAGAATCAAAGAAAAGAGCAGAGGAAGAGGAAAAAAAGAAAGCAGAAAATGAGGCATCTTCTAATGGAAGGATAACTGAAGATCAAGCGAAAAAATTAGCACAGAAAATTGATGGAACATATGCTGATGAGGTTGGATATCCTATAGGATACACCTTAGAAGCAATGATAAAAGACTCATCAGGCTTGGAATATTATTTATTTCGAGTAAGATGGTTAGTAGAAAACTCTCACTGGTCAACAATCGATGGTGTGGCAATATCAGTTGACGGTAAGAAATGGAAAAAGGTTGATATTTATCAAAATTATAATGATGGTGAAACTATACAAGAAGTATATAGTGAAGGAACATTTTAAAATGTTCCTTTTTTAATAAAAAAATAAAAATATATCATGCATATAAAAACAACACTACGCTTTACATAAAAGCATATTATATATTAATACATTATGGAAAGGAAGTGTTGATTTGAAACTTGAAGGAAAGAAAATAGGATTTGCCTTTACAGGCTCTTTTTGTACGTTTAAAAAGGTTATAGAAGAATTAAAAAATATAAAAAAAGAAAAAGCAGATATTCTGCCAATAATGTCATTTAATTCATATAATTTAGATACTAAATTTGGAAAAGCAGAAGAATATATTAATGAGATAAAAGAGATCTGTGAAAAAGAAGAAATAATTCATACAATACAAGGTGCTGAACCAATAGGACCAAAAAAATTAACAGATATAATGGTTATAGCTCCTTGTTCTGGAAATACTATTGCCAAACTTAGCAATAGTATAATAGATACACCTGTAACAATGGCTGCAAAATCACATTTAAGAAATAACAACCCAATAGTACTTGCAATCTCTACAAATGACGGATTATCAGGAAGTGCAGAGAACATAGGAAAATTACTTAATAGAAACAATTATTTCTTTGTACCATTTAAACAAGATAATCCAATAACTAAACCTCGTTCAATAGTTGCAGATTTTAAATATTTAATACCAACAATTGAAAAAGCACTAGATAGAGAACAAATAGAACCAATATTATTATGAATATAAGAAGAAAAAAGAAGGATGAATAGTAAAATCTTCCTTCTTTTGGTTTTACAATATATATCTATTCATTTAATGGATTTACTTCAACAGCATTTCTAACTTGTTCATTGCTTACATGAGTATAAATTTCTGTAGTAGAAATGCTTTCATGTCCTAATAATTCTTGAAGAGCTCTAATATCTACATTACCATATTGATACATAAGAGTAGCTGCAGTATGTCTTAATTTATGAGTAGAGTATTTAGAAGTATCTAAACCTGCTTTTCTCAATTCTTTTTCAACTATATATTGAACAGTTCTTTTACTAATACGTTCTTTTCTATTACTTAAAAATAATGCCTTGTTAGAAGCTTTAAAATCGTTTTTAAGACCTTCTGTAGGTCTGACCTTAATATATTCTTGTATAGCATGAATACAAGCTTTATTTAAGTATATAGTTCTTTCTTTATTACCTTTACCAATTACAGTCATTTTATATTCATCAAAATCAATATCTTGCACATTAATACCTACTAATTCTGATAAACGTAATCCACAATTAAGAAATAGGGTAATAATAGCAAAGTCACGTTCTTTAAATTCATTATTATCATCCATTGTTACATTTAGCAGCCTTTTACTTTCATCAAGAGATAAATATTTAGGCATACGCTTATCAAGCTTTGGTGTCTCTAAATTTTGAGCAGGATTATTATCTATTAATTTAGCCTTTTGAGATAGGTAAGAGAAGAATATACGAATAGTTGATATTTTACGTGCTCTTGTTGCAGGTTTTGCTCTTTGATTAAGTGCTAAGTATGATACAAAAGCATGTATATCATCCAATGTTATTCTTTTTAAAGTATCTAAAGAAAAGTCTTTAACACTAATATTTTTAAAATCAGTTTCTTTTGTAAGTTTAAAATGTATCTTCATAAATTTAAGAAACATATTTAAATCATAATTGTATTCTTTTACTGAATTTGGAGATTTATTTAAAATTGTAATTGAATAATCTAAAAAAGAATTAACAAATTCAGGATTTTGATCAGAATTTATCATTTGTTTCACCTTCTATTAAAAAAATTCATTATACTAATTGCACAAAACATATATATATATTATATCAACAAATATAAAAAAGCAATATCTTTAAGTTAATTAGATTTAAATTGTATAATATACTTTTCTTAGCAAAAATAGAGTAAAGGAAATTTAAAATCTAGAAGATAGACTAGATTTGGTATATCTTGATTTTTTACTTTAATAGTGGTACAATAATCTTATGCCTACATGGCATTTAGATGTGGCTAGACAACTAAGGAGGATTTTTTTTATTCAATGAAACATCTAAGAGAAAATGGAATCAAATTTACGGTTGAAATTTCGGAGGAAGATTTAAACCACTTTTTTGAAATCAGACCACTCTGCAAAAGAAAAATTTATAGTGTAACTAAATTCAAAGATTGGAAAATCTTATTGGATGATATGTACTATAAAGAGTTAAGAGACGCAGCTGATGGAACAAGATTTGAAAGATTGTTTACATCAAAAGATGCAATTACAGAGGGATTATTATTTGGCTGGAAAAAGATGATTATGCAGAAATGCATTGAGGAATTTGTTTCTAGTGGCTTTACAATGGAGGATCAAGATGTACTTAAATTAATGACTAATTATCCATTTACAAAATTTGTTGAAAAGGAGATAAATTCTTTTAGAGATATGGTTATATCTGCAAAACGGGAGTACCTTCGGGCTTTATCTGCTTTGAATGTTCAAAGTTGAATTAAAATCGACAGCATAAGACACCTATACAATAAGGGTGTCTTTTATTTATAAAAATAATAAAATTTAATTATTCCAAAAATAATATTTATTATTAGTTATAAACTCTTATTGTGCAAAACTTTGATAGAAGGCAGTTTTTAATAAAATAATTTTGTATACGATTTTTACAATAACATATAATATTAATTAATCTAAAAACTAGTACGAATTCGGAGTTTTTTTTGATTAATGTTGCAAAATAAAATATATTTTAAATTAAATTGTTGAATTAAGTTGACATTTAATATAAAATATTATAAAATACGAACAATAGTTCATGTGATAATAAAAGTGATAATATATGGAAGAATAAAAATTGTAAGAACTAAATTTTATATAAAGGATGTGTTCTTATGGAAGAAAAGAAAAATGAAATTATCTTATTTGAAAACCAAGGAGTAAAATTAGAAGTAAACTTAAAAGATGAAACTGTGTGGCTAACTCAAGCACAAATGGGAATATTATTTGATGTCAAACAATCTACTTTGAGTGAGCATATTAATAATATTTTTAAAGAAGGAGAATTAGAAGAAAAAACTTCTATCGGAATTTCCGATAAAAGTTCTGGAGGACGAAAATCAAAGATTTACAATTTAGATGTAATAATTTCTGTTGGCTACAGAGTTAAATCAAAAAATGGTGTAATTTTTAGACAATGGGCAAACAAGGTTTTAAAAGATTATATGTTAAAAGGATATGCAGTCAATCCCAAAAGAAAAAGATGTAATTATAGATTTAGTAATGAATTTTCTAAATAATGACTAATTAAAAGTAATATTTTATAATCTAAAGGAGGAAATAAAAAATGTCTAAAAGACCAATAACTACTTTATTTATGTTAGAATCTCTTGATGGTAAGATTAGCAGTGGTAATACTGATGAGTTAGATGCCGACAAAGATTGGTGTAAAATTGATGGCGTAAAAGAAGGACTACACCAGTATTATGAAATAGAATCTACTACTGATTATTTTTCATTAAATACTGGTAGAGTAATGGCAAAAATTGGAGTTAATGATAGAAAAGAATATCACAATAAAGTCGAAGTAAAATTCGTTATTGTTGATAATAAGCCACATTTAAATGAAAATGGAATAAATTATATATGTAACTGGGTAGAAAGACTAATATTAGTTACAACAAATAAAAATCATATTGCACATTCTTTAACAGATAAGTATGCTAATTTAGATATTTTATATTATGAAGAATTAGACTTAACAAGATTATTAGAAGATTTATCTAGTAAATATAATGCTGAAAGAGTAACAATTCAATCTGGAGGAACTCTTAATGGGTTATTTTTGAGAAACAACTTAATTGACTATGTAAATATAGTAATTGCTCCATTATTGGTTGGAGGCAAGGATGTATCTACTCTAATTGATGGAGAGGCAATTAGTAATGCGGAAGAATTGAATAAATTAAAAGCATTGGAACTTATTGAATGTAATCAATTAGATAATTCTTATGTTCAGTTAAAATACAAAGTAAAAAAATAAATTACAAATTATAGATTAGTTTGAAATACAACTAATCTTTTTTATTTTAAGTAAAAAGTGGTAGAGTAGGGGGGATAACTGATTTTTAAAATTTATTATATTTTATTATATTTAAATTTGTAAAAGTTATATCCATTAGACTTTATAAAAAGTAATATAAAAAATAAATTTCGAATTAAAATATATAAAAGCAAAAAAATATTTTTAAAATATTTAGACGATTTAAAATTTATTTAAATTAGAATTTTATTTAAGATTTAAAAATCAAGTTTTAAAAATTAAGTTTATAAATTCAAATATAAATATTTTTTAAACGAACAAATGTTGCATGTGAAAAATATAAATAAATTGATTTTAAGAATTTTTATAGCTAAATTAAGCTACTATAATTATACAATAACAAAATTAACCATATCTATAATTAAAATCTATATATCTGGTTTTAAATTAAAACTAACTATATAATATATAGTAAAACATTGACGCATTAAAATTAGTTTTAAACTGTTTTTTAATTTAATTAATATAACTTAAACTTGTTTATTAATAATATGGATGATTGGTAATTTAAATAGCTTTTATTAAATGAATTTAAAATTTACTGAAGATTTTATACCTAAAATAAGCTAAATTATATTAAAACTAAAATAACCTAAAAAGTACTAAAAAGATGACGCACGAGAATCGATTTTAAGACGTTTTAGAAATTTAGACATATAGTTTTATGTCTGTGAAATAAGGCAAATATAGAGAAATAGGCACTTTTAAGATTTTTGAAAAATTTTCATACAATTTAATATTAAAAAATATATAATCAGAAAAAAATATAGATATAAATTTAAAATTATAATAAGTGAAATAATTATAATAGTAATTATATGAGTAAAATAAAATAATAAATATGATATAGATATAATAAGAAAATAAATATATATATGAATATGCATAAAACATCAAAAAGCCCTGAATTAATAAAACTATAGGCTTTTAACTGTTTTATATTATGGTCCTATACCATATTGCGCAAAACTTTGATAATCGAGCGTTTTTATATAAAATTAGCAGAAAGTATTGATTATTCTACAAAAATATGATATATTTAATGTACAGTAAGCAATAAATTTATAAGAATTGCATATAATATTA